>DAOVGN010000003.1 GCA_030672385.1 Deltaproteobacteria bacterium
TCTTATTTTAGAATTCTTAGTTAGTTGACCTAGTTATTATCTGACAGAATCTCTTGATAACTATCCAACACTTCTTCTCGCTCCAGATGCAGAAAATGTCCTACATTTTTTATTATTTTGATTTTGCAATTCGGGATTTGAGAAGCAAGGAATTTAATATCTTCCAAGTCAATAATTGTATCATTTTGGCCGTTTATCAATGTTGTCTTGGCCTTAATATTTTCCAAATGGACCACATTACTTATTTCTTTTGTCGACATCACAGACAAGCCGTGCTCATAGAATGATCGCAAGTTTTCCTCACTCATAGTACAAAATTGGTTTATAATCTTTTGTCTAACCGACATAGGGAGATTTCCCCCGAAACTATTTATTAGCGTATCAGCGATTTCCTTTCGGTTTTCCATATTTTCCATATTTATCTCAAAACCTCTCTTAATAGTTTCTATCATCTTTTCGTTAGCCTTTGAACCAAGACTGGCTAACATCAATCTTTTCACTGCGTGGGGATATTTCGAAGCAAAAGCAACTGCTATCACACCACCCCAAGAAGCAGCGCAAAGGGTCAAATCTCTAGTGACACGTGTTGCTTTTAATACCTGCCATAAAATCTCGACCTGCTCATCAAGTGTTACAGAATGAGAACCAGAAAGAATTCGTCCTTTTCCTTGATTAGGAAAATCAAAGAGAACTATTCTATATTGGTGGGAGAAGCGAGAAATGAAGCTTTGCCACATAGCCATAGACTGTTGGACACCATTCAGAAATACAATATGATCCCCTTCATTTTCATACAGTCTATAAGGGATTACAAACCTCCCCATTTTCACTTCACCCTTAATAGCTTTAGAAGAACGTCTCATCGTTTTAATGGTTGTCTCAAAATAATAAGCAATTTTGCGCTCATATGTTCACATATTAGCACCACACCATTAAAGGTTCAAGAAGGTTTTCCACCATGGGATCAATGAAGTAGGGTCCGCCCTGGTTCATTGATTACCATCTCGCTATTTTTTATGTCTTATTTAAAAAGTGCTTTTATAAGTCTTTTTGCCGGCCTTCCGTTCAATGGAACCAAAGACAGGTTCCGGCTCAGAATTTATCTCCTTTCAAACAAAAAAGCTATTCCGCCTTATAAGAAACGAAACAACTCTGCTATAAATTACTCATTTCTTTCGGCGGCCAGACTGCCCTAGCGATAAAAGCCTTAGGCTCTAAAGCTTTGCGTGTCCAAGTTTCCCTGAACTTGCCTTTATCGAGAGAAATCTTTTGCTTTTATGCTTTTAAATTATCAGAGAAAATGCCTATTGTCAATACCTGACCCGATTTACTATGACCCGATTTACTATCCAAGGAAAATAATTATGTGAATGATATTATTATAATAACACATATTTTTACTCAAACAGGTCATAGAGGAGGGCAGGGGGCCGGGTTTTACAATGTAACAACCTCTTTACGGAGAAAGTTTGTCTGGAAGGAAATGCTATATTGCAATTCCTGACCCCATCTACTCGTTAGGGGCTAAGGGAGTGGGTTTGAAGGGTTTAAAAAAATTTGAACATGATAGATAATTTTTTTGACAAAGCAGGGGCTATCAGATAAAGTATATTTTTAGATGCTTCGCTGAGATCAAAAGGGTGAGGAAAGGGGGAAAAATGACAAAGGCGAAAGAAGGGGACACAGTCAAGGTCCACTATACTGGCAAACTCAGGGACGGGAGTATATTTGACTCCTCGCGGGATGGTGACCCCCTAGAAGTTCTCTTAGGAGCCGGGAAGATGATCCCTGGTTTCGAGAAGGAGGTGATCGGAATGAGCCCGGATGATACCAAGACCTTTGAGATTGCGGCTGGAGACGCCTATGGTCTTTACCGGGAGGAGTTGGTTGTGGAGGTCGACAAGGAACGGGTCCCGGAGGATCTCAATTTAGAGATCGGGCAGCAGCTCGTCTTGCGTCAGGATGCCCAGGCACAGGTGATCAGGGTGACGGTAAAGGATATCTCTGAGGAGGGCCTGACCTTGGACGCCAACCCCCCCCTGGCTGGAGAGGATCTAATCTTTGAGGTCCAGCTGGTAGAGATCGTTTCGCCAAAGGTCTAGTGAGATAGATAGTCCCCCAGAAACCTGGCTGTGTATGATCTCTCCCTCTGCTCCAGTATTTGCCAGGGGTTCCCCTGGGCGACGATCTGTCCTCCCTGATCGCCACCTTCAGGACCTAGGTCGATGATGTAGTCGGCCTCCTTGATCACCTCCAAGTTGTGCTCGATGACCACGACGGTGTTCCCCCGGTCCACGAGCTTTTGCAGCACCTGTAGCAATTTCTCTATATCGGCTATGTGCAGTCCGGTGGTTGGTTCATCCAATATATAGAAAGTTCTTTCCCTGGAGGGCTTGCAGAGCTCGGCGACCAATTTTATCCTCTGGGCCTCCCCCCCTGAGAGGGTTGGGCTCGGTTGCCCAAAGGTGAGGTAGCCAAGCCCCATCTCCACGATCATCTGCAGGATCCGCCTCGCCTTGGGTATGGCGGAGAAGAATTCGAGGCCCTCCTCAAAGGTCATCTCTAAGACCTGGTGGATATTTTTATCCTTATAGGTGACCGAGAGGGTTTCATCGTTGTAGCGGCGCCCCAAGCACCCTTCGCAGTCCAGATATATGTCGGGGAGGAACTGCATTTCGACCTTGATCTTACCCTGACCGGCACACTCCTCGCACCTTCCCCCTTTTACGTTGAAGGAGAACCTCCCCGGCCTATAACCCCTTGCTCTCGCCTCAGGGGCCAGGGAGAAGAGGTGTCGTATTTCATTGAAGAGGCCCACGTAGGTGGCCGGGGTGGAACGGGGTGTCCTCCCAATGGGGGAGTGATCCACCTCTGCTATCCTCTCCAGGTGCTCCCATCCCCTGATCTCGTCGTGCTCCCCCACCTTTCCCCTGGTGCTGTTCAGTAGATTTCTCAGGCCGCAGAAGATGGTATCCTGTAGTAGCGTCGATTTGCCCGATCCTGAGACCCCGGTTACGCAGGTCAGGGTGCCCAAGGGGATACCGACATCAATCCCTTTCAGATTGTGCTCCCTGGCCCCCACGATCCAGAGCAGTTGTTCCTCTTTGGGTGGGCGCAGGCGGGAGGTGATCTCCCGTCGCCGATTGTTCAGGTAGGCACCGGTGATCGATTCGGGGCAGCTTTGGATCTCCTTGAGGGTGCCGGAGGCCACTACCCTCCCCCCGTGTACCCCCCCACCAGGCCCCAAGTCGATGATGTAGTCCCCCCCCCTTCTGATTGTCTCCTCATCGTGCTCCACTACGAGGATGCTGTTCCCCCATTCTTTCATCCCTTGGAGGGTGGTCAGTAGCATTTGGTTGTCCCGGGGGTGCAGTCCAATGGTGGGCTCATCCAGGATATAGCAGACCCCTCTCAGGTTCGAGCCAAGCTGAGCCGCCAGGCGGATCCTCTGGGCCTCTCCCCCTGAGAGGGTGTCCCCTCTGCGCTCCAGCGTGAGATACGAGAGCCCAACCCTGTTGAGAAATCGGAGCTTGGTCATGACCTCTCTGATGATCCCCTCGGCGATGGGCATCTCGGCATCATCGAAACGGAGCCCCTCCAAAACCCTCTCAGCATCCCGCGCCGGCAGGGAAACCAGGTCCCATATTCCCCACCCCTTTACCTTCACCGCCAGGGCGTTCTCCTTCAGGCGCCGCCCCTTACAGAGGGGGCATTCCCTTTCCCCCATGAAGGTGACGAGGTGGTTGAGGAGCCCGTTTCCCTCGGCGTATCGGAGCAGCTCCCGCAGGATGGGGACAACCCCTTGGGATCCTTCGCCGCCGTGGAGGATTTTTCTTCTTACATCTTCCCCCAACTCCATAAGGGGCCTATCCAGGGGGATGCCGAGCCTTTTATGGATCTCCCGGAGAACTTTCCCCTTCTGTCTCCTCATCGTCCCTTCCTCAAAGGGGGCTAGGGCACCCCCTTCGAGAGATCTTCTCAGATCAGGCAGCACCAGCTCATCGACGAAGTCACTCAGGCTCCCCAGCCCCTGACAGTGGGGGCAGGCCCCGTGGCGACTGTTGAAGGAGAAGAGCCGAGGATCGAGTTCCTCAAACCCTATGTGGCACCGAGGGCAGTAGAGCCGCTGGCTGAAGATCCTTTCCTCACCCTCAGGGGCCAGGAGATAGATGGTCCCCCTGCCCAGCTTTAGACCCTTCTTCACAGCCTCTAGGAGCCAGGGATGATCCCCCCGGCTGATTTCCCTGCGGTCCACCACTACCTCTATGTCGTGTTCCTGGTAGCGGCTCAAACGTGGCAGGGGGTCGAGGTCCATCATCGCCCCATCGATCCTCGCCTTGGTGTATCCTGCTCGTCTCGTTCCCTCCAGGGCCTCCTTATGAAATCCCTTGCGCCCCATTACCAGGGGAGCGAGGATCGTTACCTCCCTTCCACCATAACCCTTCCATATCTCTTCCACAATCCTCTCCAGGGGGTGAGGGGAGATCTCCCCGCCACAGCGGGGGCAGTATTGCACCCCCAATTTGCTGTACAACAGCCGCAGGTAGTGGTAGATTTCTGTCATGGTGGCCACGGTGGAACGTTTCCCCCTTTGACTGATCCTCTGCTCGATTGCTACGGTGGGCGGGATGCCGATAATAAGATCCACCTGGGGCCGATCCATGGTCTTGAGGTACTGCCGTATGTAGGAGGAGAGGCATTGCAGATAGCGCCTTTGACCCTCGGCGAAGATGATGTCGAAGACAAGGGTCGATTTTCCCGAGCCGCTCATGCCAGTGACGACCACCAGCTGGTTCCTAGGGATGGTTAGGGTAATATTACGCAGGTTGTGCTCCCTGGCCCCGGTAATGCAGATGCCGCCACCATACACCTCTTTTGCCTCCTTCATCTCCAGGGGTGTCGAGTGAATCTCCACTTCCTGCCCCTTCAAATATCTCCGCAGGAAACGCCCGGTATGGGAGCGTTCGCACTTGGCGACCTCCTCCGGGGTACCGGCGACCACAACATCCCCTCCCTCTTCGCCACCCTCGGGTCCGAGGTCGATGACGTAATCGGCACACTTGATCAAGTCCATATTGTGTTCGATGACCACCAAGGTATTTCCTTCCTCGATCAGCCTATTGAAGGCGGACAGTAGCTTGCGGATGTCGTCAAAGTGCAGGCCGGTGGTGGGTTCATCGAAGATGAAGAGTGTCCTCGCCCTTCCCCTTCTCATATGGTGGACCAGCTTCAGCCTTTGAGCTTCGCCTCCCGAGAGGGTATTGAGCGGCTGACCAAGCCTCATATACCCCAAACCCACCTCCACCAGGGGGGACAGCGAGGCTGTGATCCGGGGATGATCGCAGAAGAACTCGGTTGCTTCCTGGGCCGTCATCGCTAGGATGTCATCTATGTTCTTTCCCTGGTAGGTGACCTCTAGGATCTCGCCCTTGAACCGCTTGCCCCCGCATACCGGGCAGGTAATGTAGACGTCGGAGAGGAACTGCATCTCCACCTTTTCAAACCCCTCACCCTGACACTCCTCACATCTGCCTCCAGGGAGATTAAAGGAGAAGGTCCCCGGGGTATATTCCCTCGTCCTGGAAAGGGGTAGTCGGGCAAATAGGTGGCGGATGGGGTCGTAGGCCTTGAGGTAGCTGAGGGGGGTTGCCCGCGGGGTCTTCCCGATGGGCCTCTGGTCTACCAGGATCACCTCGGAGATCAGATCTGCCCCGCTGATCTCCTCAAACTCCCCTGGTCTCTCCTCATGGGGTCCCATGGCCCTCTTGAGCCCCCTGTATAGGATATCGTCGGCCAGGGTGCTCTTGCCCGAGCCGGAGACCCCGGTAATGCAGATCATCAGGCCCAAGGGGATCTCCAGATCGATCCCCTTCAAGTTGTGCTCCGTGGCCTCGCGGATTTTGATTGCCTCTCCATTCTCGGGTTTTCGGCGCACCTTGGGCACGGGGATCCGCAGGTCCCCATTCAGATACCTCCCTGTGAGGGACCCCGGCTCCTGCGTGATCCCGGCGATGGGGCCGTGGTAAATGAGGTTTCCCCCCTTCTCCCCGGCCCCTGGCCCCAGGTCCACGATATGGTCGCACCCGCTGATGATCTCTTGGTCGTGTTCCACCACCGCGACCGTGTTCCCCATGTTTCTGAGGGATTGTAGAATCTGCACCAAACGGTGGCTGTCCCGGGGGTGCAGTCCGATGCTCGGCTCATCCAGGATATATAAGGTATTCACCAGGGAGGAGCCCAGGGCCTTGGTGAGGCTTGCCCGCTCCACCTCACCTCCCGAGAGGGTGCGAGATTGGCGGTCCAGGGTGAGGTAGGCAAGCCCCACTTCCACCAGATACCTCAACCGCCCGTTGATCTCCTGCAGAAGGAGCTCAATCACCTCATCGCCGGGCAGCGCACTGAGCTCATGGAAGAACTCCTGGGCCTCCCCGATGCTCATTGCATAGACCTCGGCGATGTTTTTCCCCTTGATCCTCCACAGGAGTGCTTCTTCCTTGAAGTGCGTCCCATTGCAGCTGGGGCAGGTCACATAGCTCCGATAGCGGGAGAGAAAGACCCGAACGTGGAGCTTATACCGCTTGGTCTCCAACCAGCGGAAGAACCCCCTCACCCCGTAGAACCCCCCGTTGCCGTCGATGATGGCCCTTTTGTCCTCCTCCTTCAGGTCCTTGAAGGGGATGTCAATGGGGATGCGCCGGCGCCGGCAGAAGGCCATCAGCTCCTCGAACTCCAGACGGGCTATCCCGGTCCACGGTTTGATGGCCCCCTGGCGTAAGGTCTTGTCCTTGTCAGGGACCACCAGGTCGATGTCGATGTCGATGACCCGACCAAACCCCCGGCAGGTCTCGCAAGCCCCTATGGGGGAGTTGAAGGAGAAGAGGTTGGGGATGGGATCGCGATAGGAGATATCGCAATAGGGGCAGTGCAGCCGGGTGTTGAAGTGGAGGGTCTTCCCCTCGAGGAGGTGGATCGCCAGTTCCCCCTCCCCAAACTGGAGGGCCTGCTCCAGAGAGTCGATACATCGCTTCCTCTTCTCGGGCCGCAAGACAAGACGGTCGACCACCACCTGGAGCTCCTGGGCCTTTTCGACCTTTTCTTCCAGGGGTATTACCTCTCCATCCTTCAAGATCCGGAAAAACCCGAGGCCTGCAAGGCGGCTTGTGGCTTCATCAACTGAGATCCCCCGCAGCCGGAAGGGAAAGGTGATGATCATCTTGGTCCAGGCGGGGAGTTGGGCGAGCTGGGCAAATATGGTCTGGGGGGTATCCCGCTGCACCGTACGACCACACCCCCGGCAGGGGAGCTCGGCCATGCGGGCAAACAGCAGCTTGGTGTAGTCGGTGATCTCGGTCATGGTCCCCACGGTGGAGCGGGAGGTCTTGACCGGGTCCCCCTGCTCGATGGCGATGGCCGGGGGGATCCCCTCTATCCTCTCCACCTGGGGCCTGTCCATGCGGTCCATGAACTGGCGGGCATAGGGGGAGAAGGTCTCTACGTAGCGGCGCTGACCCTCGGCATACAAGGTGTCGAAGGCGAGGCTCGATTTCCCCGAACCGCTCACCCCCGTGATGACGGTGATCTTATGCAGGGGGATCTCCAGGTCGAACCCCTTCAGGTTGTTCTGCCTAGCTCCGATGACCTTTATGGCCTTCTCACCCATTTCGATAGTATTTTACCCTCTTGTCGGGGGAAGGGAAAGGGGGTCTTTGGGGGTTATTGGACTGTAGCTCCGTAATTTAAGTTTAGGTTCAGTTTTTTTCAATAAGTTGCTTTATCAATAAACTCTGTAATTTTGTTCTGGCATTAAAGTCTGTATTTGATAAAATGATAAAAGCTGAACCCTTACTGAGGAAGGAGGTTGGATTATGAACAAAAAAATTTTCTATTTTTTGTTGGTAATTGGATTGGTTGTTTTTGGAATAGTGATAGCAGGATCTGGAAAAGAGAGAAAAGGTACTGCAAAGATAGAGGAATCCCCCAAAATTGAGGAAGTAAGAGCATTGAGGAATGTCATAGAGATAAAAGCAGAAGGGAAAATTCTGCATTATCAAAAAGAATCTCTTTGGAATGAAGAAGATTTTTCTGAAATCCTGAGATTGAGAAAGAAATTTGAGTCTAAGGAGGTCGGTTCTTTTAGGAAAAACGTGGAAAGATATAATAGATATGCCGTTGATCCTAAGGTTGAATTCAATAAAGCAAAAAAATCAACCACTTTAATATGTGATGTAAAAGGGGCAAAAGCAGGATCTTGGTATGATTTTGATTGGTTTCTAAGGCCTTGCGATTTAGACTTTATTGATAGTCATTTTGAGACAAGAGAAAAGGAGCTTTATTGGAAAGGGGAAATTGATGGGATAAGAACAACAATAAGCATAAAATTCCCTTTTCTTATTTCTAATTGCCATGAACATGTCTGGCCAAGGTAAGAATGATAATAGTAAAATGCGCTAAATGTAAGAGGAAAATATTTAGATATCTGAAGATTGGAAAAGGGCGATTATGGCACTGCTGGAATGATCGAATAATCGAGGATTATAGCGTCCGAGATAGAGATGACATTAGATGTCAATGTGGTAATTTAATAGGTATTGATGAGGGAAAATGGATTAAGATGAAACAGCATACTTTTACATATTCAGGAGCAATAGCAAGAAAATAGGGGGTAAAAAGGTGAAGATCACCATTGTTTATGACAACACTGTTTACCAAAGAGGTCTTAAATCCGATTGGGGTTTTTCTTGTCTTGTAGAAGTAGAGGACACGCCGAAAATCCTTTTTGATACAGGTACAAGGGGTTCCATACTTCTTTCGAATATGCAAAAACTTAATATCGATCCTGCCTCTATTGATGAAGTCTTTATTTCCCATGCCCATTTTGATCATATAGGTGGTCTCTCAGCCTTTCTTGATGTGAAAAGCGATGTTACAATTTATGTTCCCGTTTCAGCCAGAGGAGTTCGTGGTGCAAAAGAGGTAATCTTTGTGAGTGAACCTTTAAAGATCCATGAGAGTGTGTTCTCTACTGGAGAACTCGATCATATAGAACAATCCCTGGCAGTTAAAACAGACAAAGGGATAGTTTTAATTGTAGGATGCTCGCATCCGAAGATGGCACATATTCTTAAAGCAGCTTCTCAATTTGGGAAGGTCTATGCGATTGTTGGTGGGTTACACGGATTTAGTGAGTTTTGGTTGTTTGAAGACTTAGAACTGATTTGTCCTACCCATTGTACTCAACATAAAGCAGAGATAAAATCTTTGTACCCGGAGAAACACATTGATAGTGGAGTAGGGAAAGTAATCGTGTTCTAAAGTTAATGTGTTCAAACTTTTGAAACACTGAGTATATAGGAGGTACCGTTATGGCTGAAAAGATTATCATCTTTGGCAAGGCGGGCTGACCCTATACGGCTTCGGCTAGGTCAGCCTACGGCGATGCTGCAGAGTACTATGATGTCTATGAGGACCCCGCAAAGCTGCAGGAGATGCTGAAGTATTCCAGCGGCGCTCGGCAGGTGCCCGTTATTGTCGAAGGTGATAAGGTCAAAATCGGTCACGGAGGCACCTGAGGGGTTTAGTTGCCGGTAGTTTACCGGTATGTCCCTCTTAGGTGGAAATAGCGTAAGACTCTATTCGGCTTGAGGGTAAGATTGTTTTTTTGATGTCTTCAAGATCCAAACTCTTGACCCTAACCTTCCTGATCGAAGGGTCGGTGCTGGGAGTGGCCTTGCTCGTGGCGAGGCTGTGCGGCATTGCTTTGTTTCCTTTGAGTGAGGATCTGCCGCGTGACCTCCTGGTGGGGACGTGTGGAGCGTTATTCCCTTTGGCTCTATTTGTCTTTTCCCTTTCGAAAAAGGCAGAAACTATTCCCCTGTTAAGGTCAGTCAGAAAGATAGTGCTAACAGAGATAAAGACCATCTTTTCTACGACTGGATTGATAGATATATGCTTCATTTCTCTCTTTGCAGGTTTTGCTGAGGAGTTGCTATTTCGGGGAGTGATTCAAGCCAAATTGGGCATCCTCGCAGCAAGTATCATGTTTGGACTTCTTCACTGGGTAAACCCTGCATATGTTATTGTGGCTACTGTTATAGGATTCTATATCGGCATCCTGTACCACTTGTATCAGAGTCTTCTTATGCTTATTCAGTTGCATTTTGTCTATGATTTAGGGGCACTGATCTATCTAAAATATTTTACAAACGAGTAGTATGGAACAAATCTCCTGACTGGACTGTCTAATTATATGAGGGAAAAGAAGCAGACAATAATAGATGAAGATTATAAGTTCGTGTCTTTGTGTAAGGAAGGGGATGTCGATGCCTTTGAGTTACTGGTAAAAAAGCACCAGAAGAAGATGCTCAATATTGCATACCGGATAATCGGCAGCTATGAAGAGGCATGTGAGATTGTGCAGGATGCTTTTGTCTCTGCATACAGGAACATTAAGAATTTCAAAGAAAGGGCCAAGTTCTCTACATGGCTTTGCACGATAGTCATTAATCTTTCTAAAAACCGACTTAAGCAGTTGAGAACTCAACTTCATTATGAACAGTTTTCTATAAATGATCCTGTTTCTACAATTGATGGCGAGATAAATGTAGAGCCCGCATCGAACGGGCCTTCTGCCCTTGAAAGACTTGAGGAGAGAGATATCCAGCAGCAGGTGCAGGGATGTATAAACGAGCTCGATTACGAATTCAGAGAGGTCATCGTCTTGAGAGATATCCAGGGCTTCTCCTATGATGAAATAGGCGGTATGCTTAATGTACCGGAGGGTACGGTCAAATCGAGGCTTTTCAGGGCGAGGGAAGCTGTAAGGGACTGTTTGAAGAACGTAATTGGAGAGTTGTAAATGGAATGCAGTGAGATTCAAAAAAAGCTGTCAGCTTATATAGAGGGCGTTATTTCTCCCGAAGAAAAGGTGCTTATTGAGGAGCATCTCAAGGTGTGTGAGAAATGCAGTAACGCTCTTTCTGAACTGGAGAAGGCCATTGAGTATGTACAGGGACTTGACGAGATTGAGCCCCCTGCGTGGCTGTCGCAGAAGGTTATGGCGAGGGTGCGGTCAGAAGCCGAGCCTAAAAGAGGAATACTTAGAAGGTTATTCTATCCAATCCATATAAAGCTGCCCATTGAAGCTGTTGCTGCCATTTTAATAGCAGTGGTATCTATTTATGTCTTCAAGGCCATTCAGCCAGAGATGAAGCTTGCAAAAGCACCCTCAGAGGAGGTGGCATCTCGAACTCTTGCACAAGAAAAAGAAGGGGCCCCTGTTAATGCCGAGGACAAACTTGTTGCTGCCAAGCCAGCAGAGCGATTCATGCTTGCAGAAGAGCGAGAGACCCGGGCAAGAAAGACTGCAGGAGCATCCAAGGCCCCTGCGAAAGTTGCAAAACTGGACAAGGTTGAGCCACCAGCAGGCGCTGTTGCAAGGGATGAATTAAAACGTGAGGCTGTCTCATCAGAATTGCGAGCAAAGACGATGGTTGCGGGAAAAGGGGAGGGCGTTCATGTACGAGTCGATGTCAAAGAGCTTATGGCTGCCACGCGAGAGATCGAGGAGGTTCTTAAACAGCTTGAAGGTAACATAATCTCAACAGAATCGTTTAAGGATAGGGCGGTCATCGTTGCAACGCTCAGTTCTGAAAAAGTAGAGGAGCTATGGGGGAAACTAAATCTCATCGGAGAGGTTAAAGAAGAGGGTAAGTTTTTAGGGGCTTGGGAGGGTGATGTAGAGATAAGGATAGAGCTTGTAGAAAGGTCAATGAATCCTTGAAAAAGACTTGACATGGCCTTGTGTATAGAGTACGCTATATCGTACGTAATTAAGGAGGATTTATCATGACCACTATTACTGCAACTGAAGCAAGAAAAAGATTATACCGACTTCTAGATGAAATTAGCGAGTCTCACGAACCGGTACATATCACTTCCAAGCGTAGTAAAGCCGTGCTTGTCTCTGAAGGCGACTGGCGTTCTATCCAAGAAACGCTTTATTTGCTTTCAATCCCTGGTATGCGAGAGTCAATTGTCGAAGGATTAAAGACACCGGTCGAAAAATGTGAGCAGGAACTTGACTGGTGAAATGGCAAGTTGTCTATACCAGACAAGCTCGAAAAGATGCCAGAAAGCTTGCAGCTTCAGGGTTACGCCACCGAACAGAGCAGTTACTTAAAATCTTACGTGAAAATCCTTATCAAGATGCTCCACCTTTTGAAAAATTGGTTGGAGATTTAGAAGGTGCTTTTTCAAGACGTATCAATATCCAGCATCGCCTTGTATACCAAATTCTCGACGAAATTAAGACCGTAAAGGTAATTCGAATGTGGACACATTATGAGTAGGCACAAGGCTAAACAGTCTTTGTCCTGACCTCTATCCCGTTGGCGCTCCATAGAGGCAGGTGATCTTAATTGTTAGGACGGCGCGGAGCGCCGCTGACTCATTTAATCGTATAAAATCAGGC
>DAOVGN010000011.1 GCA_030672385.1 Deltaproteobacteria bacterium
CGCGGGATCTTCTCTGCCAGAGAGCAGAGCTTGATGAGCTGTTTATCAGAGCAACTGGCCAGCAGTGAAAGGGCCGTAGAGGCGAACTTGACAAGGGTATAATCCCTCATTCTTTGATAGGTTCCCATCTCACCTCCAAAAGAACTCTTGTAAAAAGGTCCGACAAATCAGCCATGTATCCCTCACTGGCCGAAAATGACTTGTAGGTCTTCCATCTGCATAGTGGGTGGTGACCTGAATTTCTACCACACTGTGACCCCTTTTGCAAGCCTTAATAAGAAGCTCCAGTTCTCCTTCATAACCCGAGGCACAGAGGGGAAGTCCCCTCAGCACCTCCCCCTTGATGAGACGATAGCCGGACTGTGTATCGGTGATGGGCGTGCCTGTCAGTTTAGACACGGCCTTTGCCGCCAACCTGTTCCAAAACCTCCTCAGCCAGTTCATTTCCCCAAACTCCCGCGTCCGGGACCCAATGATGAGTTCCCCTCTTCCCTCCTGGTAGACACGGATAAATTGGGAGATGAAAGAGGGGTCGTGTTGGCCATCGGCATCTATGGTGATCACGGCCCTGTACCCCTGATGCAGGAGAGACCGAAAACCTGTCTGCAAGGCCATCCCCTTTCCCCGATTTACCTTGTGCCTCAAGACGTGGATACCTAACTTCCCAGCGATCTCGGCCGTGGCATCGGTGGAACCATCATCCACCACCAGGATATTCAGCCCATAGCCCTTGACCCCCTCAATCACCCCCCGGAGGCTGCGGGAGGCATTGTAGGCGGGGATGAGGACCGCTATCTTCTCTAACCCCTTCATCTCCTCTGTAGTAACCTCCGTAAATCCCCATCCCACAGGAGTGAAAAGAGGGTTAGGAATCTCCCCAGCGCTGGGAGTGGATCGTCCCGGGAGAGGATGTCATAGGCCATCCCCCTGAACTGAAAAAAGCTCGGTTTGAGGTGAAACCTCCGGGGGTTAGTGAGAAAATGGAGTATGTCTCCCGGGAGGAGCCATCTACACCTCTTCCCCAACTCATATTCCAAGACCGAGGCAAACTCTTCACCCAGGGCCGTCTTATAGAGGAGGTAGGGGAAGTCCACCCCGGCATGAATGGCTAAGGCGAGGGACCCCCAAAATCGGGGATTGAGTTCCATGAGCTTGGGCGTACCGTCCCGGGGGTCCACCTTAAACTCCACCATGGCGACGCCATACCAACACAACGACCGCAACAGCCGCAGCCCCAGCTTTTCTATGAGGGGATACCGCACACTCTCCCGCAGGGTGCTCGGGCCACCTCTTACCGGATATTCCCTCAGCCTCCTGTGGGCGAAGAAGGCCTTCACCTGGCTCCCCTCATCCAAAAGGGCGGCCAGTCCAAAGGCCTCCCCCTCTTGGGGTATGCGTTCCTGGATCAAGGGAAACGGGAATCTCCTGTGGACCTCCTGGTATGCAGTCAGCAGTTCCTCCTCCTTCTCCACATAGGCGATGCCATAGGCGCCTGAGCTCACCCGCGGCTTGATGACCCAGGGTGGCGGGATCACCTCTTTGGCAGCCTTGATATCCTCCATATTCTCCACAAAGTAGGTTTGGGGTATAGGGATCCCCCTCTTTAAGGCGTACTGCAGGAGCCATCCCTTGTCCCGCACCCTAACCAAGTCACGATAAGGGAGAGTGGGCAAACGGACTAGAGGTGCAAACTCCCTTTTATGTCTGGCCAGCAGGAGAAGGGTCTCTTCTTCCATGGGTATAAGGAGGTCGTAGGTCCTTCGTGTTAATTCCTGGCGCAGAAAGGTGAGAAATTCTTCGGGGCATCGGCGTACGGAGGGGTACACCACCCTTCTTCGGCAGTACTTGGAGAAAAAGGAGGTAGCTACTCTGGAACTCTCTCCCACGGTCACTTCTATCCCCTTTCTGCCGAGGGAGCGGACCACTGCCAAGGTTTTTCTCCAATGACCATCCGTGACGAAGACCCTTGACATCACCATGAACCCCAAAAGGATACGACTGAAACGCAGAAGGTGATCAGAAGTTTCCACCTTCCCTTCTTGACATATGGGTCGTTTCTATTGTATAAAAGAAAAAAAAGGAATTTCAAATGAAAAATTTCCTTTTGGGGATCGTTATTGGCATCCTTCTGATTATCCTCTTTATCTACTTTGGGGGAGGGCGTGTCCTGAAGTCTATGGGAGGTAAGACCATCGAAGTGGGAGAAAGGGTTGAGGTATATGAAAAGAAACTCAAAGAGGCCACTCAAGATCTCATAAAAAAGAAGAAGGAGAGGATAGAAAAAGAGATAAAAAAGAAGAAGTGAACCTAATATTGTATCGAAAATTCCTTTAAATCTCCTTCATAATCCTCCCAATCCATCGTTACCTTTTCTACCCGGGCCCCTGGTGGGCCTTGATGACACCATTGTATAAGGGCTTTTACCTTTTCACGCTCTCCCTCTAACAGACATTCCACGCTTCCATCCCATAGGTTGCGCACCCAGCCGCTGACCTCCAATTCTTGGGCCTTGCGCTGGGTGGAATAGCGATAAAATACCCCCTGTACCAACCCCTCCACGCGCACCCTAACCCTTACCCTCTCCATTCCCACACCACTGGATTCCCCTACATACTGAAGCTCAACGTGAGGGGGAATGTCTCTACCTCCTCTTCGATTGCAATAAATACGCTACATTGTCCAGGAC
Organism: Deltaproteobacteria bacterium; assembly: GCA_030672385.1. GTDB lineage: Bacteria > Desulfobacterota > B13-G15 > B13-G15 > RBG-16-54-18 > DAOVGN01. The sequence continues at coordinate 2,687 of DAOVGN010000011.1, forward strand.
AGTGGTGAAATAGACATTTTTTACCACTGTCCCCTTGGATACCTTTATCAAGGTGGGAGTAAAGTTGAGGATTCCCTTAATGTTGGACTCCGCTATCTGGTCGGCAACCTTTTGGGCCTCGGAGGGGGGCGTGGTGATAATGGCGATATCTATTTTCCTATCCTTGGCCACCTCTTTGAGTTGATCGGGGTGCAGGATCTCCACTGGTTTACCTGTTTTTTCCGAGACCCTCCCCACTACTACAGAGGGGTTTATGTCAAAGGCTGCTACGATCTTGTAGTGCTGCTCCAGGAAATCCTTGTAGAGGAGGAGGGAGGCCCCCAAATTGCCGATCCCGATGATGGCCATGCGCCACTCACGGTTAAGACCCAAGATAGTTTTTATGTCATCGTAGAGGTCCTTGATATAGTATCCAACCCCCCGGATCCCGAACTCACCAAAATAGGCCAGGTCCTTCCTTACCTGTGCAGCGTTCACCCCACAGTCGCTCGCCAGCTGGGCGGAGGAGACCACAGCCTCCCCCTTTTCTTCCAATACCTCGAGATAGCGAGCATAGGTAGAAAGTCTCCTTATCGTAGCTTCTGGAACCTTTGAAAATTTCAAGCTTTACCTCTTATGTGAAAAATTTCTTTTTTTCTTATAAAATATTACAGCAAAAAAAGCAAGAAAAAATAGTTTTTACAAAAATCTCTGCCGTTCAAAGTTTCTCCACCCTGCTCTGTCCCTTTATTCTCTCTATATCCTCCCTCTTGCAGAGTTCCGTCCCGGGTGTTAGCACCGCTGCTGTCCCTGCGGCAACAGCCAAGGTCAGGCTCTCCTTAAAATCCATCCCCCTGCTTAACGCATAGATAAACCCGGCTATGGTGGAGTCCCCCGCCCCCACTGGGCTTACCACCTCAACCTGGGGGGGGACCGCCCAATAGGCCACTTCTTCTCTGACTCCCATAATCCCTTTTGCCCCCATGGATATCAAAACTATTTTAATTCCTTCTTCTACCAGATGGCGGGCCTGTTTTAACATATCTTTGACCCGCTGTGACCTCAGTCCTGTGAGGCGTTGGAACTCATGGATATTGGGCTTGATTATGAAGGGAGTGGCCTTGCACCCCTGTCGCAGGAGCTCTCTGTCGGCATCCAAGGCTACCCGTATCCCTGTCCCCTTTAGGGTGGTGATTATTTGGGCGTAGATGTTGTGGTTTACCCCTGGAGGTACGCTACCGCTGACGACCACAAATTCGGCATTGGGTAAGATAGAACTTAGCTTTTGAAAAAAGAGGCCAATTTCGGTGGGGGTTATCTCGGGACCGGCTGCGTTCAACATGATTTGGACCTTCTCCCTGCGATTGTTGAGGATGATATTGGTCCTCGTCTCCCCCCCGATCCTCGTAAAATCACAGAGAACCCCTTCGTTGATCAACCTCCCCTCCAATTCCAATCCATCATATCCCCCGATAAACCCCAAGGCGATGCTCTCCCCTCCCAACTCCTTGATCACCCGGGAGACATCGATTCCCTTGCCCCCGGCATATCTCGCCTCTTGCAGGATCCTATTGGCATCGTCCTTTACAAGACCTTCCACCTCTATGGTCCTGTCCAGGGCTGGGTTCAAAGTAACGGTATAAATCATCCTCTTACCCTCCTAAGGCCTTCCCCCCGCTGCCGAATAGATCCACCTTTTCATGCACGACCTCCCTGATCAGATCTCTGGCCGGCCCTAGGATCTTTCTCGGGTCAAATACCCCTCGATCTTCGGCCAAGACCTTCCGTACCGCCCCGGTAAGGGCAAGCCGTAGGTCCGTATCGGTGTTAATTTTATTGATCCCCAGGCTAATGGCCTCCTTCAGTTGCTCAGGGGGAACACCCTTGGCCTCCTTCAACTCCCCCCCGTATCTGGTCACCAGTTCGAGGATGCGTTGAGGGACGGTGGAAGCACCATGTAGTACCAGGGGAATACCTACCCTCCTCTTTATCTCCCTCAGACGTTTTAAATCGAGCTTGGCCTTTCCCTTGAACTTGAAGGCCCCATGAGAAGTACCAATGGCTGGGGCCAAGAAATCTACCCCGGTTTCCTCAACGAAGCGCTCCGCCTCCTGGGGATCGGTTAATGTGGCCTCCCGCTCTTCGACCGAAACCATCTCCTCTATCCCCTGTAGGCGTCCTAACTCCCCCTCCACTGATATCCCCTCAGCATGGGCCATCTCCACCACCCTCCTGGTCACCCTGATGTTATCCTCCAAGGGCAGGTGAGAGGCATCAATCATCACCGAAGTAAACCCCCCGTGTATGCAACGGGAGATAATCTCTTTGTCACGTCCATGATCGAGGTGAAGGACCATGGGGATGGGGCTGAGTTCGGCTGCCGTCCTTACCATGGCAACGATATAATCGAAGCCCGCATAGTTAATGGCCCCTTCGCTCACAGCGATGATGACAGGGGAGCTTTTCTCCACGCACCCCGCCACCACCCCCTGAAGGATCTCCAGGTTATTGATGTTAAATGCCCCTACGGCATACCCGCCCCGGTTTGCGGCCTCCAGGACCTCCTTCCCGGTCACTAATCCCATTATCTCACCCTGAAGAAAACTTATTATTTATTATAGGACAAAGTTCTCCTTTTCACAATGATAATTGTACCCTTGCTCGATTTAGTTGGTTCTTATATACTTTGACGAAGGACGCAACACCAATGATCCCCCTCAAAGACGACAATGCGGCTACTATCTCCTCCTACTGTTACCGTGTGGTTGATTCTGACCAACTTGATGGTATGTGCAGCCGAACTATTTCTAGGCGCCAGGGGGTATGGAGAGAGGACAAGATGTACAACGGGAGGTACCACCTTTAGATGAGGCCCTTTGTCGCCATTGTAGGCAGGCCCAATGTGGGTAAATCTACCCTGTTCAATCGCTTGGTGGGCTTTCGCAAGGCCATTGTGGAAGGCCTCCCCGGGGTGACTCGTGATCTCAACTACGCCGATGTGGACAGGTTCGATACACCCTTTACCCTCATCGACACGGGGGGGTTTGAACCTGTGGTCCAGGAGGGGATCTTGGCCCAGGTGGCCGAACAGTGCCGTCTGGCCTTGGAGGAGGCGGACGTCATCATCTTTTTGTTGGACGGGAAGGAAGGTCTTGCCCCCACCGACCGAGAGATTGCCCGCATTTTACGCCACAGGGATATGAAGGTCCTCTTTGTAGTCAACAAGATCGATGGCCCCCAGCACGAGGGAAGAGTCTACGACTTCTATGGCCTGGGTGTCGATATCCTGTATCCCATATCTGCACAGCATAACTACGGCATAGATAGGTTGATCGAAGCCACCATCGAACGCCTCTCCATTCCTTCCCCTCAGGAGGAGGGGAAGGCAGCTGCGATAAGGATAGCCGTGGTGGGCAGGCCCAATGTGGGCAAATCTTCCCTTATAAACTGTATCCTAGGATATGAAAGGGTCATCGTCCATGAGGCACCTGGGACTACACGGGATGCCATCGATACACCCTTCAGCGTGGGTGAGAGAAAGTATATCCTCGTGGACACGGCCGGGATCAGGCGCAAGAGTAGAATCAGTTTACGGCTGGAGAAGTACAGTGTGGTGGAGGCCATCAAGAGTATCGATCGGGCAGACGTGGCCCTGCTCATCATGGACGCCCAAGAGAGTGCCACTGAACAGGATGCCCGCATAGGGGGGTTGATCCACGACAAAGGAAGGGGGGGGGTCATTGTGGTAAACAAGTGGGATGTGGTTAAAGAGGAGGTTACCACCTCCGCCTATACCGAGGGGATAAGGGAACGCCTGAAGTTTCTGTACAATACCCCCCTTGTCTTCACCTCTGCCGTCACTGGTGCTGGGGTCGCCCAAATCCTTGAGGTGGTGGACGATGTGGCCGCGGAGAGGGACAAGAGGATACCGACCCCTAAGCTCAACCGCTGGCTCCAGGGGGTGACGGAGTCCCACCACCACCCTCGTTTTCATACCAGGAGTGTAAAGTTTTCCTATATTACCCAGGTCTCCGCCCGCCCTCCCACCTTCGTCATTTTCACCAACTACCCCATGGGTGTCCATGCTGCTTATAAGCGATATCTGAGCAACCGGCTCAGAGAGGATTTTGGCTTTGTCGGAAACCCCATCCGTCTGATCTTCAGGAAAAAATAGACAAAAGGCCTCCTACCTTTGTTGCAACTGCTCCTCGTGGGCCGCCCTTGACTTATTCGACAGCGCTATAATACACTACCATGCCATGAGAGAGCGGTCAGATTTTTCGCGTCGATCACACCGGATCTCGAACTCCACAACGCCTGATTCAATTTCAAAGAAGCTTGTGCAGATTTGCATGCGCTTATTGCCGGGTATGCGTAATGTTGCAGCGTGGATGGTACTGGTAGTGCTGCTTGTCTCTGCGCATGGCTGCACGTCCATTGCTCCGCGACCAAAGAACGTGCTGCGTACTGTTTTTTATGCATCACCCCGTGCTGGCGCAGTCGGGACCGAGGCATTCTCACATGCGATGGATCGCATCACCGGCACAACAGCGACCTCTGGCAACCGTGCGCAGCTGCTCACCAACGGCGAACATGCCTTTCCGGAGATGCTTGCCGCCATAGATAACGCAGAGAAACGCATCTCCTTTGAGATCTACAAAATCCGTATGGACAGTGTGGGCAGGCGCTTTGTCGAGGCGCTGACCAATGCGGCAGAGCGCGGCGTGAGGGTTCGGTTTCTCTATGATGCGTACGGCAGCCGCACAGTCAACGGCCGAGATTTCGCAGTTCTGCGTGCCGCCGGAGCCGAGGTCCGCGTCTTCAATCCAGTCATGTGGTGGACGCTGCTGCGGGTGAACAACCGAGACCACCGCAAGATACTCGTCGTGGACGGCCGCATCACCTTCGTGGGAGGGCTCAACCTCGGGGAGGAGTACGACGGCAATGGGATGAACGGTTGGCGGGACACCGTGCTTATGGTGGAAGGCCCGGCCGCGCTAGACGCCGAGCGGGTCTTTGCCTCGTCATGGCTCCAGGGCGGGAGGGGGTTTATAGGTAAGGACCTGCCAGTAGTTGGTTTTCGTCCTTTAAAGCGGGCACTCGATGATCCGCTGATGTGGCTCCTGGGCCTGAACGGGGCATTTTGTCTTCCTGAGCATGCCCCAGCCGCGGAGGGAACTGCGCACGTGCGCGTCGTCGCCTCTGCCCCGGACCGTCTGACCAGCACGATCGTCGACAAGTACCTATTGGCCATCAACTCCGCACAGAGACGCATTTCCATTACCAGTGCGTATTTTGTCCCACCACTTATCCTGCGCCGGGCGATCGTGGATGCGGCCAAGCGCGGGGTCCGGGTGCGGCTCATCCTGCAGGGGTCGAGTGACGTTTCCACTGTGCGCACCATCAGCATTGGTTATTACGGAAGGCTGCTCAAGCATGGCGTGGAGATCTACAAGTGGACGCGGTCGGTCCTGCATGCGAAGACCATGGTCGTGGATGGTGTGTGGGCGACAGTCGGCAGTGCCAACCTCGACGGCCGCGCCCTTTTCTTAAGCTACGAGGCGAATATGGCGGTGATCGATCCCGGGTTTGCGGCTGCCATGGAGAGGCAGTTTGAAAACGATCTCAAACACTGCCGTAGGGTAACGCTTAAGGAGTGGAAGAAGCGTCCTTTCAAACAGAAAGTTGTAGAAATTTTGCTTACGCCGTTTGTAGGGCAATTCTGAATGACAGGAAAAGGTATGAAGATCAGGGCAGCGAGAGGATATCCGGTCCTCCGTCCGTGATGGCAATAGTGTGTTCAAAATGGGCGGAGAGGCTTCCGTCAGCGGTGACCGCCGTCCACCCATCCTTCAATACCTTTACCTCCCAGGTGCCTATATTTATCATCGGCTCTATCGCCAGGACCATCCCTGGCAGAAGCCTGGGGCCATGATGGGGCGGACCGAAATTGGGTACCTGAGGATCCTCGTGAAGGTTCCTCCCTATCCCATGCCCCACAAAGTCCCTCACCACGGAAAAACCGAAGGATTCCACCCATGCCTGGATGGCGTGGGATATATCCAAGAGTCGGTTGCCGCCCTTGGCCTGCCCGATCCCCTTGTAGAGGGCCTGTTCGGTCTCCTCCACGAGCCTGGTGACCTCCTGGCTCACCCCCCCCACGGGTACGGTAATGGCTGCATCCCCATAATATCCATTGAGATAGACCCCCAAGTCCAGGCTCACGATATCACCTTCCTTCAATCTGCGGGGGCCGGGGATCCCATGGACCACCTCCTCGTTAACCGAGACGCAGAGGCTGCTCGGGTATCCTCGGTACCCCTTAAAGGCGGGGGTGGCTCCTGCTTCCCGTATCGAGCGCTCCGCAATCTGGTTCAGCTCCCTGGTGGTGATGCCCGGTTTGATAGCCGCTCTCAACTTCCGCAGGACCTGCGCCACCAGGCGATTGCTCTGGCGCATGATCTCGATCTCATCTTTGGTCCTGATGTTTATCATACTACAGTAAAATATAGACGAAAGGTCTTCATAAAGTCAACTGCCTGCATCCTTGACTCTCTTCTCCCTTTTTACTATAGTTTATAGACTCAAAATTGAAAGGGGAGTAATGGGGGAAGCTCTCGTTGAGAAGATCCTTGCATCCCATCTGGCATCAGGGCATCTGGTGCCGGGGGAGGAGATCGCCATCTCCGTAGATCAGACCTTGACGCAGGACGCCACGGGCACCCTCGTCTACCTTGAACTGGAGGCCATGGGGATCGAGAAGATCGCCACTGAGCTGTCCGTCAGCTACGTCGATCACAATACCCTACAGACGGGATGTGAGAGTGCCGACGATCACATCTACCTGAAGACGGTGGCCGCAAAGTATGGTGTCTATTTTTCTCCCCCCGGCAACGGCATCTGCCACCAGGTCCACTTGGAGCGGTTCGGTGTGCCGGGCAAGACGCTGCTGGGCTCGGACAGCCATACCCCCACAGCCGGTGCCCTGGGGATGCTGGCCATCGGGGCGGGCGGGGTCGATGTGGCCCTGGCCATGGCAGGTAGACCCTTCTCTTTCTTTATGCCCGAGATCATAAGGGTTACCCTTCTTGGCCGCCTGTCGCCGTGGGTAGCGGCAAAAGACGTAATCCTGGAGGTCTTGCGCAGACTCTCCGTCACGGGAGGGGTAGGGAAGATCCTGGAGTATGGGGGATCGGGGATAAAGGGTTTGAGTGTGCCCGAGCGCAGCACCATCGCCAATATGGGGGCGGAGCTGGGGGCAACCTCCTCCATCTTTCCCAGTGATGAGCAGACCCGGCGGTTTTTAAGTATCCAGGGGCGGGAGAGGGATTGGACACTACTCGAAGCTGACGGTGACGCCCACTACAATGAGGAACTTTCCATTGACCTGGACCAGCTGGAGCCACTCGTGGCCCTCCCCCACAGCCCTGACAATGTACGCATGGTCAAAGGTCTTGAAGGTGTCAAGGTAGACCAGGTGGTTATTGGCAGTTGCACCAACTCTTCTTATCAAGACTTGGTGCGAGTGGCCGAGGCATTGAAGGATAAGCGGGTTCACCCGGAGGTGAGCCTGGCCATTGTTCCCGGTTCTCGCCAGGTGCTGCAGATGTTGGCCCAAAAGGGGAAACTTACCCATCTCGTCGCCTCGGGGGCGAGGGTGCTGGAATCCGCCTGCGGTCCATGCATCGGTATGGGACAGGCCCCCCAGTCGGGGGGAGTTACCCTGCGTACCTTCAACAGGAACTTCAGGGGGCGCAGCGGAACCGCCGATGCAGAGATATACCTGTCCAGCCCGGAGACGGCCGTGGCCTCTGCCCTCACCGGCGAGATCACCGACCCCCGCTCCCTGGGCGAGGAGGTAAAGGTCACCTGGCCGAGGAGATCATGGGTAGGGGTAGATATGATCATCCCCCCCACAGCCCATCCCGAAAAGGCCCAGGTCATCCGGGGCCCGGCTATCCAGCCTCTGCCTGAGTTTGCCGCGATGCCCCAAAAGGTGCAGGGGGAGGTCCTCATCAAGGTGCGCGATGACATAACCACAGACGACATCCTGCCGGCGGGTACCAAGGTGTTGCCGCTTCGCTCCAACATCCCCGCAATAACGGAGTTCACCTTCGCCGGTCTCGATCCCTCCTTTCCCAGCCGGGCCCGAGAGCGGGATGGGGGGATCATTGTGGCAGGGGCCAACTACGGGCAGGGCTCCAGCCGGGAGCACGCAGCGCTCGCACCGAGATATCTTGGGGTCAAGGCGGTTGTTGCCCTCAGCTTTGCCCGCATCCACCTGGCCAATTTGATAAACTTTGGGGTCATTCCCCTGCTGTTTTCCTCCGGGCAGGATTACGGGAGGATCGATGAGGGGGATTACGTGGTGATCCAGCTGGATGAGTTAAGGAAAGAGGTTGCCCTCTGGAATGAGAGCAAGGGAATAACGATCAACCTGAGCCTGCACCACCTGCGGCCCCGCGACATCGCCATCCTCAGGGCAGGGGGGGTTCTGAACCTGGTAAGGAATGGATCTGCACAGAGACCTCCGGGACAGTAGGATATCCAGGACGCTTGCACAGGGCTGGCGCACGGGGTATAGTAAAGATCACGGCGTTATGTGAGAACGAGAGAAAAAAACTTAGGAGTACTGCCATGGGGAATGTCACAGACGGTGTTTTTTTCATTCCAGGACAGGATGAATTCATCCCCGACTCACACACCTATCTGGTGGGAGAACCGCCGTCTCAGGATCTTTCACTCATTGACCCAGGTCTCATGGGCAAGGGTGAATATAAAATCAAGGCTATCCAAGAGATGGGGATCGAGCTGGAGGTAATAAAACGGGTCATCATGACGCATACCCACCTGGATCATATCGGCTGTCTCGCTGAAATCCTCCAGCACATTCCGTGGGCTGAACTCTGGGTACACACGCTGGAGGCAGTACCCCTCGAACAGGGGGATGAGAGGACCGTGTACGGCATGGAGATGTTCAGGGGGATGTGCCAGACGCAGTATGGCCTGAAACCCGGTGCCTTTACCTTTCAAGTGCACCGCCATCTGCAGGGAGGCGACAACTTGGAGATCGGCGGCATTGGCTGGGAGGTGATCCACGTTCCAGGACACTCCATGGGTGGTATTGCCCTTTATCATCGTCCGCAACAGATCCTCATCCCGGGTGATGTGGTCTATGCCGATTACGCCATCGGCCGCTTTGATCTTCACGGGGCCGATGCCTCTGAGCTGAAACAATCGCTGCTACGACTTGGCGAGCTGGATGTGGATATCCTCCTGCCCGGCCACAACCGGATCGTCAAGGGTCTGCCGGCCGGGTACATTCGAGACACGGCCGAGCAGTGGGGACCCTATCTGCGTTGATGGCGCAACAGCACATGTGCAGCGGGACTGACCGCGCTTTGCTATAACCTGCCCAAGGACGATTCCGTCGCTTCATGGTCTTGAGGCTTACAGGGTACAGAAATTGCCCCATGAAAGTGACAAAATTTGTCACATAGCACCCCCTTCATTTTTATCTTACCTCATAAACCGAGTAATATTAAATAGTTATAAATCATCAATCTTAGCACGAATCTTGCACCAAAAATTGTCAGGAAGATAGATAACTGTATCAAGGAGGGTGCCGAGATGGATGTTTACAGGGGTATGATTTTAGGATTGATGGGTATGTTCTATGGGTTTTTGGTCTTTTTGAT
>DAOVGN010000012.1 GCA_030672385.1 Deltaproteobacteria bacterium
GGAGACCCTCTTTACCGATCTGGCGGAACAGATAGACCATTATTCCAGCCAGTATAAACCCCTGGCCGATGCCGCCTGGGAGGAACCACAGCTACAAAAGACCAAGAAGGGCAAAGTGGCTGCAGGATAAGATGGATGAGGGTTACCTTCCCCCGCCTCGGCACCATGCACATCTTCTGCAAGGCCATCGCCGAAACCGCCGGGATCCCATACCTTGTCCCTCCCAAGACGAGCCGAAAGACCTTGGCCTTGGGTGTGAAGAGCTCCAATGAATGTATATGTTTGCCCTTTAAAGTGATCCTGGGCAACTTCATTGAGGCCCTGCAGATGGGCGCCGATACCATCGTCATGGTGGGGAGCGGCCCTCCCTGCCGTCTGGGGCTCTATGACCTGGTCCATAAGGTGATCCTAGAGGATCTCGGGCTCCATTATCGTTGGCTCACCATCCCCCCGCGGCTGACGTGGGATGCATTGATGAAAAACTACCAGGAGACCAAGCCCCTGCGCAAGGAACTCACCCTGAAGAACTACCTCACCTTCCCGTATGCCCTCTATATAGGTTGGCGAAAGATGTTGGCCACTGAGAGATTGGAAAAATTGGCTATGGTGGCGAGGCCCAGGGAGGCAACCAAGGGAAGCACCCAGAGAAACCTGCAGAGGACCCTTCACATGCTCGACGAGGCCAAGGGGGGAAAGGAAATCAGCGAGGCAATACGAGATGGAGAGAAGATCATCCAGGACACCGAGCAGGACCCAGGTCGCCGCCCCCTCAAGGTGGCCATTGTAGGAGAGCTCTACACTGTTATGGATTCGGATATCAACAGGGGGGTGGAACAGCGTCTTGGAGAGTTGGGGGTGGCAGTAACAAGGACCTCTTGGTTCAGCACCCATATCGGCCGCAGCCTCGGGTTGGGTGGGGAACAAAAGAGGGAGAGACTCCGCTTTTATCAGGCCTCTCTGGAATACCTGGGCTACGATGTGGGGGGGGAATGCAATGTATCCGTAGGGGAGACCATCATCAGGGCCAAGGAGGGGTATGACGGTGTCGTCCATCTCATGCCCTTTTCCTGTATGCCCGAGACCACCGCCGCCGCCATCCTCAAACAGGTGAGCAAAGATCACCACATCCCTGTCCTGACCTTGATCTTGGACGAACAGGATGTAGAGGGTAGGATCCAGACACTCTTGGAGGCCTTTGTCGATATGCTCCTGTGGAGGAGGGAGAAGGAGGTATAAAAATGGGGGGTGAAAAGAGGGTAGGCCTTACCACCACCATCCCCGTGGAGATCCTCTTTGCCGCCGAGAAGGTCCCCGCCGACTTGAACAACATCTTCATCAACAGCCTCGAGAGAAATATGTTCTTGGCCAAGGCCGAGGCCGTCGGTTTTCCCAGGAACACCTGCGGGTGGATCAAGGGTATCTACGGGGTGACCGTCGAAGAGGGGATAGGAGAAGTAGTAGCAGTCACGCAGGGGGACTGCAGTAACACCCACGCCCTCATGGAGGTCCTCCAGACGGAAGGGGTGCGGATCTTCCCCTTTGCCTATCCCTATGATCAGGACCGCAACCTGCTGGGCTTACAGATAGAGAAGATGATGGGGCACTTTGGGGTCACACCCGCCCAAGTGAGAGAGGCCAAAGAGATCCTGGACAGGGTCAGGACCAAGGTCCAGGAGATAGATCGCCTTACCTGGCAGGAGGGGGTGGTCACCGGATTTGAAAACCACTACTTCCTGGTGAGCACCAGCGACATGAATGGTGACTGGAGGAAATTTGAGGAGGAGGTGGACCGCTTTTTGTCCGAGGTCAAGGGTCGCAGGCCCCCATCGGATGGGATTAGGCTGGGATACCTAGGAGTCCCTCCCATCTTCACCGACCTCTACGAGTGTCTGGAGGGTCTCGGGGGGAGGGTGGTCTTCAACGAGGTACAGCGCCAGTTCAGCATGCCTTTCTCAACCAATGATATCGTGGAGCAATACCTCCTGTATACCTATCCCTACTCCATCTTCGCCCGGCTGGAGGATATCAAGAGGGAAGTGCGCAGAAGGGAGATTGAGGGGCTCATCCACTATGTCCAGGCCTTTTGCTTCCGTCAGATAGAGGACATCATCCTGCGCCGGGAGATAAACGTCCCGATCCTGAGCATAGAGGGGGACAGACCCTCCCCTATCGACGCCCGCACACGATTACGGTTGGAGAGCTTTGTGGAGATGCTCAGACACCGCAAGCAGGACTGGATCTACCGATGATAGAGATCGATGGCTCATACGGCGAAGGGGGTGGCCAGATCCTGCGCACCGCCGTGGCCATGACCTCCTATTTGGGCACCTCATGCAGGATCAAAGAAATCAGGAGGGGAAGACCAAAACCCGGGTTGCGGGCCCAACACCTGGCAGGGGTGCAGGCCCTGGCCAAGATATGCCATGCTGAAGTTGAGGGACTCCAATTGGGTTCCCAAGAGGTAATCTTTAAACCAAGAGAGGTCACGGGAGGGAAGCTACACATAGATGTCGGTACGGCCGGGGCCATCGGGTTGATCTTACAAACCTTGATGTTGCCGGCCATCAAAGCACCCTCTCCTCTCCAGCTAAGGATTACCGGGGGGACGGATGTCTCCTGGGCGCCCACGGCCGGCTACCTGATGAAGATAGCCTTCCCCCTCTTGGGGAGGATGGGCTATCAGGGAAAGATGGTGGTGAACAAACGAGGATACTTCCCCCGCGGAGGGGGTGATGTCTCTGCGGAGTTAAAAGGTACCTTACTTTCCCCTTTAAAACTCCTGGATCGTGGGGGGGTCCTGATGATTGAGGGGATCTCCCATGCCTCGGAGGCGTTAAGGACCAGGAAGGTGGCCGAACGTCAAAGGGAGGGGGCCATCAAGGTCCTGGAGAAATCCCCTTTCCCATATGAGATCGAGGTGGAATATGGGCCTACCTTATCCTCTGAGTCTGGGATCGACCTTTGGGCCCTGTCAGAAAACACTATCCTCGGCTCCAATGCCCTGGGCGCCCGGGGAAAGAGGGCGGAGGAGGTAGGGGCAGAGGCTGCTTCTGTCCTCCTCAAGCAGATACGTTCCGGGGCTGCCCTCGATGAATGGATGGGGGATCAGATCCTCCCGTTTCTCGCGGCAGCGGGGGGTGAATCGACCGTATCGGTCCCCCGCATCACCGAGCACCTCCGCACCAATCTCTGGGTCATCAATCACTTCTTGCCCCTGGCTTCTCGAATAAGAGAGGAAAGGGATAGGGCTGTCATCGATATCACCCTCTCATCCGCTTGAGCTAGGAAGAATGAGGGATGGCAGTTGATACAAGGACCGTTATCGACTGCTTGCTCAGACGATCCGCTCCACCGGCCACATAAAGGCGAAGAGCCCCTCTTTCCCAACCTGGGAGTCCAGCTCCTTTATTGCCTCGATCAATCCCTGAACCCACTCCTGCTCATCTATAACAATCCCCAATACCATGTTCGCCCCAGGCCATATAGGGGAGTCGAGGTGAGGGTTGCTCACCTCCCCCCTGCCCAGAACCCGCTGCCACTTGGTGTACCTGTCTATCTTCAAACTCGCCACCACCTCCATCACCTCCTCATCGATGGCCTGATTGTAGATAATCATGGGAGGGTTTATCTTGACATCTTGTACATTTTATAGTATAATTAAAAAGATCGGATCGTCCTGCCCAGGAAGAGGATGGAGTGCCAGGTTTTTGCAGCAAAAAAAGGGGAAATTCTAACCACAAAAATCTTGATTTTTTTTCTCTAGTGGGATAATTTGTATTCAAATTATTGATTAAGAGGGGCGTTCCCATGATTGTTCAATGT
>DAOVGN010000088.1 GCA_030672385.1 Deltaproteobacteria bacterium
GAGGAAGAAGTTAAAAAAAGTCTAGAGAACTGGCGAAATGCCCTGGATGAAATCATCCACGGCATGGCAAGGATAGGGGAATCGAGGGACCCTTACACTGCCGGTCATCAAAAGCGTGTGACCACCCTTGCCTGTACTATAGCCGAAGAGATGGGCCTTCCAGAAGATCAGATTGAAGGGATCTACCTGGCTGGGGTTATTCATGATTTCGGCAAGATATCCGTGCCTATTGAAATTCTCACAAAGCCCACCACGTTAACCGAGCATGAATTTGGTATCATTAAGGCTCACCCCCAAGTCGGATATGATGTATTGAAGGAGATAGAATTCCCATGGCCCATTGCCCAGATCGTGCTTCAACACCATGAGAGGATGGATGGTTCTGGATATCCACACGGGCTTTCAGGTGAAGAGATATTGCTGGAGGCAAGGATCTTGGCTGTAGCTGATGTGATTGAGGCCATAGCCTCTCACCGACCGTACAGAGAGGCTCGCGGTATAGGGGTGGCATTAGATGAAATTTTACACAATAAGGGTATCCTCTATGATCCTGAGGTCGTAGATGCCTGCCTGAGGCTTTTTTACGAGAAGGGGTTTAAACTTGAACAAGAGTGAAGGCAGCGACTTCACCTCTTTATACCCCAAACCTTCACTCACGCCAATGAGAATACCACAGCATTTTATCCTTATCTTTCCTTGAAGGATTACACCCCTCAAGGTCATCAAAAGGAAATTCCTTATCGGGGGTTTAAGAAGACAAGCCCCCCCAAGGTTAGGTCAAAAGATAGATGGGGCAAAAAAGTCTTGAACTGCCTCACCTTACCGTGTTATTTTTAATGTAATTTCCCATGGCGGGTTCGTCACCCATGAACGACGAAAATACCATCTACTCCCTCTCCCGCTGGCGGGAGAGGGGTGGGGTGAGGGTGGACTACCTTTTTCCCCTCACCTTTATCCTCTCCCCACGGGGGGAGAGGAAATGAATTTATTTTCTACGTAAGAATGAGAAAAACAGAACTGCAAAGGAGGTAAACTGTATGAGAAAAGTTACTTTAAGTTTAGTAGTTAGCATCCTGGTATTGGCCATGGCTGCCCCGGTCTTTGCGGGCCTTAATCAGTTTGCAGGGAGGTGGAAGAACACCGATCCCAATACCCGCGGTGTCACCAAGTTGAATATCCGCATAAGCGGAACCGACGTGACGGTCCATGCCTGGGGCAAATGCCACCCCACGGATTGTGACCGGGGGCAGGTGAAGGCCTATGCATACGCCCCGAGTGTATCTTCCAACCTGGTTGACACGGCCCAGACGCTCTCGGTCGTTTTCCGGACAGGCTTCAGCCAAACGCTGATGATCATTCGCCCGGTGGGGAGAAACCGCCTGCGGGCCAAGGTATTGACGCGGTTCACGGACCGCAGCGGGCGCACCAATTACGAGGCCGACTACACTTTCGCTCGCGTGCGCCGAGCAGACAGGCTCTCAGCGCCACGGCAGATCTCCCCGGCCGACGGAGCCGTTTTCACCCACTTTCCGCGAACGACGACACTAAAGTGGAGGGCTGTGCCCGGTGCGGCCAGTTATACGGTCGAGATCGATTGTTACCACTGTTGCGAGTCCAATAAGTGGTGCACCGATGTCGGACGGACCTGGAAGGTGGCGACAGACCTTACAACAACCAGCTATACCTTTAAGTTTGTTGGTGCGCAGCCTGGTCGCTGGCGTGTATGGGCTGTGGGCGCGGACGGTCGGAAGAGTCCCAAAACCGGTTGGTGGGGATTCCGTTACACGCGCTAGCCTGTGTCGAAATCAGTCAGATTATCAGTTCCTCCCTGAAGGAGAGGGTGCGGATACCTTCTCCTTCAGATCCCTGATGATCTTCCCCATCTCCTCCTTCTCCTGATGGGTAAGGGGGATCTGGCCGAAGCGGACCCTGTAATAGAGGTTGGTGATCCTCGCTATCGTGGGATAGAGATCACCCCCCTGTTGCCCCACTCTTCGGGCAAACTCGGCAGGGGTTTCGCTTGCCTGCTTGATGATCCTTTTCTTGCTGAGGACCTTTAATATCTTCAGATAAAAAGAGATTTCAGGAGGTGGTTTCCCCACTAAATTGATGGCTGCCCTTTTTTTCGTTTTTTTGAAGCCCCAGAAGATCAACAGGATGGCGAAGAGAGAGGCTGTCCCAGCTAAAAGGATATAAGGGAGTTGCGGGTTCTTCCCCCTCGCCTTGACCTTTTCCAACGAGAGGAGATCGGGGAAAAGGCGCAGGCCCATCACCCCTCGGCGGAGGGCGAAGAGGATACGGAGTTGATCATCGTGGGTGTATTGGATGATATAGCGGCTCCACTTGAGCTTGAGAAAGTCAAAATATCTATAAAAAGTGGTCAAGAGAAATATGGGCCCTTCTCCTTCACCAGTGGGTGTAGGGTCAAAGGGGAGCCAGCCGCTGCCTGGTAGATATGCCTCGATCCAGGCATGTGCATCTCTTTGGCGCACCATGAAATATCCGCCCAAGGGGTTCCATTCGCCCTGGACAAAGCCGCAGACCAAGCGAGTAGGCATCCCAACCCCCCGCAGCAGGAGGGCCGCTGCCGAGGCAAAGTGTTCACAGTAGCCCTCTCGGCTGTGCAGGAGGAAGTCCTCCAGTGGAGGGAGGGTGTGATCCCTCTTAGGGTTCAGGGAATACTTGCAATTGTTCCGCAGAAAGGAGATCATTCGGTGGACCTTTTTCAGGGGTGATCGCTCCCCCTTGACGATCTCCTGTGCCAACTTGACGATGTATTCGTTCCCTTCAGGGAGTTGGAGATATAATGTACTATACCTTCTCTGAAGGCCATGGTGCTTCCCCTCGTAGGGTTTAAGGCTTGAATAAACTTCATATTGGTATCTCCTGTGCAGGGGCGACGGCAGGTGTAGTCCCCCTCCTTCATCTACATTCAGGCAGGAGAAGCCCCCCCCGGATCTCAAGAGCGGGGTGGAGGCAGAAAATGAGATCGGTCCCCATGGGTTCAATCATAATCCTTTGATATATGGCCCTTTTTTTGTCTTTACATCGATGCAGGATTATCCCTTCATGCCTCCCTCTATTGACAATTTTTTTAACACCAACTCCTTTCCTCCATGCATGGCCATCCCACTGGGAGAAGGTCATCCCCCTCCAATATAGGGGGAAAGGGGGTAGTTGGTTAAATTGAGGAAGCTCCACCCTCATCACCACTCGATCATCTGATTTTACGAGACCGATATCGCCCAGGTTCACGACTTCTGATAAACCAGTTGGAGCCCCCCCCCATTTCTCCTTTCCGGTCACACTGAGGCTGAGCCTTGGAAAGGTGAAAAAGAGGAGGAGGGTGAGAAAAAAGGAGCAAAGGGCCATCCCGGATACGCCCATTAAGAGGGGAAAGGAGGTCAGATGGCGGGGAGGAGGGGATAGTTGAGGGTGCCTCTCTAGATCACCCTTTAGATGTAGCAGAAGGAGAAACCAGATGCTGAGCATGAGGAAGACTAGGAAGAAAAACAGGTAATAGATATGGGAGGTCAATTCCGCTGCGGCCAATAACATGAGGAGGCTCATGCCTGCCAGTTGGAAGTGGTCCTTGGCCTTCTCGAGATGGAAGAGTTTCAATGCCTGGACCAAGATCAGGAGTTGAGTGAAGGCGATGAGGATGGGTGTGTTGAGAAAAAAATACAAGAAAATGGAGTAGGAAAAGGATAGGATGACAACGAGGTTAAACAGATATCCCCCTTTTTTGGGTTTGACGAGGATGCTCAGGGGGTGGGCCCCCAGGGCGAGGAGCCAGATGGGCAAGGGGATCTCACCTGTGAGGATGACGGTCAAGAGTCCACAAAGTACCAGGGCATGAAGGGAGATGCGCAGCAGGAAATCCGTCCTCTTCGCCCTGAACATCTTTATTCCTTTGCCGTAACTACTATTGTTAAAGCGTCGGTTTTAGGAGGTGCCAACTGTCGCATTCCACTTGGATCAGGTTCTACTAAGGCCAGAGATCTGAGTAAGTGATGCAAGTGTACTTCACCCTTGTTTAAGGGGATAAACTCATCCCCCAGAGAAAGTGCCACCAAGAAATCTTGTTTTTTTAGTAGATGATACGCCAAGGAGGCCGCCTTTGAGACGCATATCTCAAATTGATCCATGTCCGATTGGGTGGATTTTTCCGGCAGTGATCTATCCAAGACTATATGCACTTTTTTCATGCCTACACTTTCGTATTCCTTCACCATTGGTTGTGAGAGCTTGGCTGTGCTGCGCCAGTGGATATTCCGGGAGGTGTCACCAGGGACATATTTCCGTATGCCAAATATATCCTCCCCCCTCCCTTTTTGCGGGGTCGACCATGGCCCTTCTCCTCGTTGATATACATTCGGGAAGATCCCTTTCCA
This sequence comes from Deltaproteobacteria bacterium, assembly GCA_030672385.1. GTDB lineage: Bacteria > Desulfobacterota > B13-G15 > B13-G15 > RBG-16-54-18 > DAOVGN01. The sequence goes on from DAOVGN010000088.1 coordinate 4,395, forward strand.
GGGTAACAAACGAGGGTAGACCAGGACCTGCAAAGATTTCTTGATTCTGACCCCCTTGATAAAAAGCCCAAAGGGAAATCGTGTGAGGAGATGGGGTTCCTGAAGTTGGTGGAGACCACGGCGAGGGAAGGAGAGCCTATAAACCTGGGTTTTGGTCTTTTGAGGGCCGATACGAAAGAGATAGGCAAGCCCACCATCTATTTTTCCGTCCAACTTTTCTTCCAGCTCCAAAGAGAAGGAGGGTAGGTATCTCTTTTTATTAGTGATGGTCAATAGGACGCTGCAAGAGGTTTGGGCAAAGATATAAGGGGGGAGGCTACGTTTGACCTCTAACCCCTTTACCCCTAATTCAGAGAGGAGTCCGGAGGCGATAATCAGGCTCAAGAGCATCCCCAAGACCAGATAGAATAGGTTGTTGCCGGTATTTACCGCTGCAAAACCTACCGCCATGGAGATGAGGACGAACTTTACCCCTTCCGGCGTAAACCTTAGAAAACGGTTCCTTAGTGAGAGTTGAAGAGCCATTGTTACTGACCGGGGTTACAGGGGGACAGGGGCCTGATCGAGGATCTCCAAGAGGACCTTTTCAGACTCCTCACCTTGACCATCTATCCCATATCCAGATGTGGGGATGATCCGGTGAGCGAGTATGGGGATCGCCAGGGATTTCACGTCATCTGGGATGCAATAGTCCCTCCCATCCATCAGGGCCTTGGCCTTAGCGGCCCGCAGGAGGAAGAGAGCTCCCCTGGGACTCACCCCCAGACGCAGAAAATCTGAGTTCCTCGTTGCTGTCACTATACTCATGAGGTAGGTGAAGATTTCCTCCTTCACCTTTATTTTTTCCGCCATCTTCTGTATTTCGATCACTTCTTCACTCGACATAACCGGTTGAAGTCCCTTTACTTCTTCTTCTATCCTGGGGTGGGAGAGGATCTCCTTTTCCTCTTTTAAGGGGGGGTATCCCAGGCGGGTCCTCATCATGAAACGGTCCAGTTGTGACTCGGGCAGTGGGTATGTACCATGATATTCTAAGGGGTTTTGGGTGGCCACCACCATGAAGGGCTGGGGCAGTGAATAGGTGTGACCGTCCACAGAAACCTGAAATTCATTCATCGCCTCCAGGAGCGAGCTTTGGGTCTTGGGGGAGGTGCGGTTTATTTCATCTACCAGGATGATGTTGGAGAAGATGGGACCTGACTTGAATTCGAAGGTGCCTTTGTGGGAATCGTAGACTGCGACACCCAGGATGTCAGAAGGGAGCAGATCGCTTGTGAACTGGATCCGTTGGAAGGAGGAACTGATTGACATGGCCAAACCCTGTGCCAAGATGGTCTTTCCCACCCCTGGTACGTCCTCAATGAGGAGGTGACCCCTGGCCGCAAGGGTGATGATGGCGAGGGTGATGGCTTCGGGTTTACCCTTTATTACCCGACCTATGTTTCCCTGCAGGGCCTCGACCTTTTTACGGATATCATCCATTTCCTTGAGATTGAGCAGATACCATGCTACTTATTTATCTTGGAATTTTGTTTTGATTTTATCAAAAATGAGATGGATGGACAAGGAAAAATTAGGAAATAAATTTCTTGACAGCGTTAATGCACTCTCTTAATATTTCTATGATATTCAGACGTTAAAATTAAGAAAATTTTGGAGGAAGAAGGCTCAAGGCGATTGTCTTGGCAGCGGAGGTAGGTAGTCGCCTCAAGGACCAGGACTCAAAGGCGGCCAAGCCAGCTAAGGAGGAAGAGAAATGGCGGAAAGGAAAAGTAAGGGTGCAAAATTTTCCAAGGAACGTTATGTTTGGATAGTCTTATCTGCCATATTATTGGTTTTGATTTTTGCTTTGTTTTTTCAATGCGTCCGTTGTAGAAACAGATTACAGGAGGCAAAAGGTGAAAGGGAGGTCCTTTTGACAAAGATTAAGGCGTTAGAAGGTGCTTCCTTGCTGCACAGCTGGGATATAGTGAGGTTAAAGAAGAAGGGCCTGCCCAATCCAGTGGAGGATTTGGCTAATGATCTAATGCAACATAGGGAGCTGATACCCTTTAAAGGAGTCTTGGGTGGTACCATGGGTTTTTACTCCGAGAAGGACATCCATGTATTGACCTCCCGCTGGGTCCTGGCCTCCTTTGAAGATGGACACATCGGTGGGCGAATGCTACTAGAGTATAACGTTTCCCCAGAGGGGGAGATTCAATGGAAGCGCCTATCGGCATACCTGGAATGAGGGTTGGTCTTTAGTCTTTCCCTTTGATCCTAAAATCTCTCTCCGAATATCTGCTCATAGGCCCATCTGGCATATTTCCTGACGCCGAATTTTTCATCATGTTCCCCAACTTCTCTTAAGTCTTTCAAAGCCCTTTCATCCCCTATATAGCCCAAAAGCTCTGCCGCATATTTCCTCAACCAGTGATCCGAATCTTTCAAAAAGAGCATTAACATTGGCGTTGCCTCATTATCTCCAGATTTTATCAACTTCTGCCTCAGTGCCCACCAGTTCGACTTATAGTTACTATCCCCTTCACTCACCCACCCCTTTAAATTCGCAAAGCATTCTAAGGTTTGGATCTGGATATGCCCCCTCCTTTCTGCTGGAAGATCTTTTATCAAATCTAGAACCCGATTGTAGTTGCCTTCTGAGATTAATTGTGGGCCCTTTTCGATCAGAAGGTCTTCAGTAATCTCCGGTGGAACAGCCTCCTCTTTAATCTCCGGGGGAACAATTACCTCTGTGGGCTCCACGGCCTTCTTTTTTTCTTTCAATACTCGGTTGAGATCCTGACTGACGAGTAACCTCTTGGAAATCCTCCAAAACCTAATCTCAGTAGCAACATCACCGAATCTCACGCATACTTCTTTGATTCTTTTTCTATAGAGATCAATGAGGCTGAAATAATAAGTCGAATCGACTTGTTTGGTATGGAGGATCATATCTAGTTCATACATTTTTTTGTATCGTTCAGCCCGTTCATACCCGCCTTTTGTCAAGTTAGAAAGACCGCAGGTCTCATGTATATTAACCGGCTTTACGATGGGGTTTCGTTTCAATTCCTCCATTAATGCCTTTTTCTGATCATAGGTACTTTCTTCGGTTCCGCTAAATTCAATGTCTAAGACCCCGATGACGACCTTTTGTGCTTCTGCGCAAGCTCCCACTGCGGCTGTTCCTATGAGTCCCACCAGTATCAATGCTATTGCAAATACCTTCATTTTTCTCTCCTTTCTTGAATTGAGAACGGCCTAGTTGAGATTATCGCTGTTATTGCAGCAAAATTTATGCCAGGGGAATAGTTTTAGGGAGTCCGCGTAATTTCTTGTTTAAATCAGCATTAGCAGTTGATCCTCTGGCATATATGACAATTTTTGTCAGTTATTCTAAGTTATCACGGCACTTTTCAATAGAACGTAATCTCCTGAGGCGGACAGGGGATTTTAGGCACGAGGTTGGTGATGGATGATGAGTGCCTTCGGTGATGATGCTTGGGAACTTTTCAGATTATAGTCCTGCTACTTTTTTTGCTCTATTTTACATGGTTGAAGTTCATACCCTTTTTTTGGAGGAAATTGAATTAAACTTTCCCAACGGCTATCATTTCGTAACTCATCCATTTTTTCTCGAACTAAAATTCTAGCAGCATGCTTCAGGCAAGCTGCTTCATTTTTCTTTATATATAGGTTTGTTTTTATCTTCTTCACGGTTTCATATAGCTCAGGATGGTTCTTTCCCAAGTCTGAAAATTGCAGGTGAAGCAGTTCCCCATTGTTCTCATCCAACCATTTTTGGATCTCACTCGTCTTTCCATGACGCAATTCAGCCATTAGAGTTTGATATGCATCGAGAAAGTTTGTATCAATGAAGTAGTCAATAAAACTTCTTGGATTGGGATCTTTTGGACTTTTCCCGTGGCTTCGAGTGTGTGCGTCAATGATAATGATCAATTTTTTTGAGTTTCTGTCATTGTTTCTTTCTAGGATCTCTCGTAAAGATGTTATGCCAAGGTTATCAGAGGTACCACCATCAAAGAGGTGGACATACCGATCATCTTTTTTTGAGAAGTCTTTTAGTGTTACGGACTGAAAAACTGCTGGAAACGCAGATGAAGCCATGACGGCATCGGCGATTGGATATCGATCTATACTCGATTGAAGCTCATCAAACTGTTTTTGTGTAAAAGAGAAAATACGTGTTCCACTATTGTTTTCCGTATTATTTGTGGCATTTATTATCAGATAAGGTCTTTGAGGGTTCAAATCTCGGAAGCAAAAACCTTTACCTCCCAATAAAGAATTATCATACAAATTGTTTGCGAGAGTTTTCACCATAACATCGCTACGATCATAGTAAGTCAACCAATAACGTACTATATTCTCGATCCAAAACAAGTTTAATATCCATTTGGAAATAAAGTTCTTTTCCAACTTAGGAAACACCTCCATTGGATCCCATTTAAATCTATCTGATCCTTCCATGGTAGGTGGACAATTCCGCACATCATCACAACTGAGCGCATAATATGCTGCTGTAAATGAACCTCCAGAAACAGAAGATATTACATCAACTTGTTGGAGAATCCCGTATCGTTCTAATTCAAAAAGTACTGCCGCAGAAAATACCGCGGCTCGGCTTCCACCTCCTGAGATAGCAATTCCGATAAAGTTATTATCATTTTTGGGGCACGCATCAATTGGATTGGGGAACGTTGCATCCTTATCAAACTGCCAGTTGTTTCTACACTGCCAATCGACTTTCCATTGAACATCATCTGATGCCAAATAAGCACCTGAATGAGCTTTTGCCTTGTGTGCTATTTCCTTTTGAGGATCAGATCTTACATTATAGTGACTGTAGTAGGGGAAGACGGCGCAGGCTGAAAGTAACAATGGTATGAGCATACAACCCAGAATGATCCAATGATATTTCATCTTCAACATCTTAAGACTTGCCTCCAAAAGAAGGCCGGAATCATGATGCCTAATTATTGTTTATCAGAAAAAATAATGTATTTTGTAGTTTGACCCCTAATTTCTCTAAGCCGTTTTTTCTCCTATGCTAACTATACTATATTAGCATAGGGTTTTAAAGTCCTTTCCATGAACATTATTCATAGCAAATAGCATTTCAAGGTAAGGGCATCACATTATGGACGCATTGCAAAATCCAATCGAATGTGTATAGTAAGGCTCTCAGAATTTTATGTAGAAAAAGGTGTGCAATGTTGGAAAGTATTCCAGCCATACTTCGGGTTCTG
>DAOVGN010000044.1 GCA_030672385.1 Deltaproteobacteria bacterium
GGCATAAAACTCGCCAAATCCTTCAACTGCAATACCTTCGTTATCGCCGCCGTCAACGTAGTCTTACCATGATCCACATGACCAATAGTCCCTATGTTCACATGAGGCTTACGACGCTCAAACTTAGGCTTAGCCATCAGATGACCTCCTTCCTTTTTGCTGTTGATGACAGTCCAGCATCCCCGCGATGGGAGATTGTCGCCTCCATCAAGGCAGGGGGCACAGGTCTATAGCTAGAAAATTGCATGGTGTAATTGGCCCTTCCTTGCGTTAGGGAGCGCAGATCGGTGGCATAGCCGAACATCTCGGCCAAGGGGACCTCCACTCTTACTACTTGGATCCCCTTACGAGCGTCGACCCCTGTGATCTTACCCCTCCTGGCGTTGAGATCACCCATTACCTCCCCCAGGAACTCTTCAGGGAGAACGACCTCCAAGGACATGATGGGTTCTAAGGCGATGGGGTTTGCCCTACGGGCGAGGTTTTTGAAACCCAGGGAAGCCGCTATCTTAAAGGCCATGTCTGAGGAGTCCACATCGTGGTAGGAACCGTCTAAAAGGGTAACCCTCACATCGATCAAAGGGTAACCAGCGAAGACCCCTCGCTGCATCGCTTCTTTTACCCCTTTTTCTACGGCAGGGATATACTCTCTGGGGATGGCCCCTCTCACCACCTTATTTGCGAACTCAAATCCCCCTCCAGGCCCAAGAGGTTCTAATCTCAGGACTACGTGTCCGTACTGTCCACGCCCCCCCGTCTGTTTGATGAATTTTCCCTCTCCCTTGACGGTCTCGGTGATAGTCTCCCGATAGCTCACCTCTGGGGTCCCTACGCGGGCATCCACCTTAAGTTCTCGCAAGAGCCGGCCCACGATGATCTCTAGGTGGAGTTCGCCCATGCCCGAGATCAAGGTTTGCCCTGTATCTTCATCGACCTTGATCTGGAAAGAAGGGTCTTCCAGGGCCAGCTTATGCAATGCTCCTCCCAATTTCTCCAGGTCCACCTTGGTCTTGGGTTCTATGGAGACGGAGATGACTGGTTCGGGGAATTCGATGGCTTCTAAGATGATGGGATGTTCCCCATCCGACAGGGTATCGCCAGTGGAGGTGTTCTTCAGTCCGACAGCGGCCACAATATCCCCTGCATATACCTCCCTTATCTCCTCCCTTTTGTTGGCATGCATCTTGAGGAGTCTCCCTATCCTTTCCTCCCTACCTTGGGTAGCGTTGTAAACGGTGTTCCCTGTCTTCAGGGAGCCAGAGTAGATCCTCAGATAGGTGAGGTGACCCACAAAGGGGTCGTGCATGAGCTTGAAGGCCAAGGCGGAGAAGGGCTCGTTGTCATCAGGGTATCTCTTTTCCACCCCACCATCAGGCCTAGTCCCCTCAATGACAGGGACTTCGAGGGGGGAAGGGAGATAATCAACTACTGCATCCAGCAAGGGCTGAACACCCCTGTTCTTGAAAGCCGCCCCACACAGTACCGGTACCACCTCCAGCTTCAATGTGGCCTGCCTGATGGCCCCCCTGATCTCTTCCGGGGTAATCTCCAATCCTTCTACATACTTTTTCATTAGGGATTCATCTGTCTCTGCAGCCACCTCCAAGACCTTCTCGCGATGTCTCAGGGCCTCATACTTTATATCTTCCGGTATCTCTATGAAGTGGTACTTGGCCCCTAGTGTGGTGGTATCGTAGATGATACCCCTCATCTCCACCAAGTCGATGACCCCGACAAAATCCTCCTCTTCTCCTAAGGGAAGCTGCAAGAGGAGGGGATGGGTCTTTAACCGATCCTTCATCATCTGGATAGTCTTCCAGTAGTTCGCCCCCACCCTATCCATCTTGTTGACGAAGGCGATCCGGGGAATTCCATATTTTTCGGCCTGCCGCCAGACGGTCTCAGACTGGGGTTCGACCCCGGCCACTGCGCAGAATATGGCGATGGTTCCGTCCAGGACCCTGAGGGACCTTTCGACCTCCATGGTAAAATCTACATGGCCGGGGGTATCTATGATGTTGATACGGTGTTCCCGCCAGAAACTGGTGGTGGCCGCAGAGGTAATAGTAATTCCTCTCTCTTGCTCCTGTTCCATCCAGTCCATTGCCGCCGAGCCATCATGTACCTCGCCCATCCTATATGAGACGCCAGTATAGTAAAGTATTCGCTCGGTGGTGGTGGTCTTACCGGCGTCGATGTGGGCCATGATCCCGATGTTTCTGACCTTTTTCAATGGTATCAATCGAGCCAAACCTAAAAGATCCTCCCTACCAGCGGTAATGGGCGAAGGCCTTATTGGCCTCTGCCATCCTATGGGTATCTTCTTTCTTCTTGATGGTCGCCCCCCTGCTGTTGACGGCGTCTAAGAGCTCTGCGGCCAATCTCTCCTGCATCGTCTTTTCTGAACGGGCCCTAGCAAACTGGATTATCCAACGGATAGCCAAACTTATCCTGCGGTCATACCTTACTTCTACTGGGACTTGATAGGTTGCCCCTCCTACCCGCCGCGACTTGACCTCCAGCACGGGTTTCACATTGTCCACCGCCTGTTTAAAGACCGTGAGGGGATCATCGTTTACCTTTTTCCCCAAGATCTCCAGGGAGTTATAGAATGTCTTCTCCGCAAGACTCTTTTCCCCTTTACGCATGATGCAATTGATGAACTTGGCCGCTAATATGTCTTTATACTTAGGATCCGGCTGAATCTCTCTTTTTTTTACTACCCTTCTCCTTGGCATCCTGACATTCCTCGTTTATTTGGGCTTTTTCGTTCCATATTTAGAGCGAGATTTTCTTCTATCCTGAACTCCTAGGGCGTCCAAAGTCCCCCTGATAATATGGTAACGAACACCAGGTAGATCCTTTACCCTTCCCCCCCTTACCAGCACCACCGAGTGCTCCTGGAGGTTGTGTCCGATACCAGGGATATAGGCGGTTACCTCCATCCCATTGGTTAGTCGGACCCTGGCCACCTTCCTCAGGGCCGAATTTGGTTTCTTGGGGGTGGTCGTATAGACCCTTACGCATACCCCTCGTTTTTGAGGACACCCTCTGAGGGCCGGTGAAGAGGTCTTCCTCTCGATGGCCTCCCGACCTTTTCTTACCAATTGATTGATAGTAGGCATTAGGTAACCTCCAGACCAATAAAAGAAAACCCTTTTAAAAAGGGCAAAAACGTCTATTCTTTAAGAAGCAGCCCTTGGAAATCCCCTCAATCCGTTAGTCAAACTTTAAAGTAACTACCCTCTCTCCATAAAATTTCCTCGGGCCCTTCTATCCATATATGGATCTTCCGTAAAACTTTACATAAATATCAGTTTTATTTTCCCTTGTCAAGACCTACAGTAGATAATTTTTTCAAAATCTCCCCTCTGCTACTAGTTTTTTCCCAAATAGGGGCGAGGTGGGTTAAATGGGTTAAAAAAGAGTGTCCAATAAGATCCCTAGATAGAGGGTGAAGAAACGCCACAACAAAACAGATATCACCATATATGGGTCAGGAGGGATCAGGGATGAAAAGAGGAGGAAGGATTCCCCTCCGCCACACACTACTTCCAGGCGTAGGGATGAAGTAGACTATTAAGGGCTAAGACGACTTGGACGAAAATGGACTTCATGCCAAAAACTGATCAAAAGCAACAACTCTATCAGGGGAGTTTTTATGACCAATAGGGGAAGAAGTTATACCATTGATCGGGATATTCCCCAACATATTTCTCAAAGATCCTCACCAACTCCTCCATCCCCTGCCTGATTCCCCTTTCCCTCTCTTTCCGAGAAGGGCTCTGGAAATAGATGGGTCGTTCAATGGTCCCCCAGTACTTCCCGCCTTTTCTCGATACGACAAAGACGGGCAAGACTGTTGCCTCCGTGGCCATGGCCAAGGTGGCCACCCCCATGGGAAAGCGGGTCTTGCGCCCGAAGAAGTCCAGATCGATGGTGTTGGCCTTTCCCGGTCGGTCTCCCAACATGGCCACCACCTTATTTTCTTTAAGGACCTTCACCACCTCTAGGATAGCAGCAGGGGTTGGGTTCTCAGGGTCTATATAGATGTTTTTGATCCCCTTTCCCATCCTCATCCGCTCCCTGAAGGACTTGATATTAGGATTGATTTCATCCAGGGTGAGGACATAGAGATCGCAGTCCTTGAAGGCGAGCAGTAACCCCCCCAGCTCCCAATTGCCCAAGTGAGGGGTGATACAGATGATCCCCTTTCCCCTCCTCAGGGCCTCAACCATATGTTCTTGTCCCAATTCCTTCTCCACCATCTTCCCTTTATTTTCAGCAGTGAGGCGATGCATCACCATATAGTCGAGGAGATATTGTCCGTAATTTTGAAAGGTCTGTCTGGCAAGGACGGCTATCCCCCTCTTTCCCCACCTCTGTCCTCCGATCAGATTCAGGTTTTTCTTTACCGCCCCCCTGGTCTTGGGCATGAGGAGGTAAAAGAGGTTCCCTATAGAGCGGGTGAATATCCTCTGTAGCGGACGGGGTATAATGGTGGCAAAGAAGTAGAACCAAAAGAGGAAGAAGAACCTGTTGAGCCACCCTCCTGCCCGCATCGTTTATTTGCCCCAGAAGTAGTCTCGGATAAACTTCAACAGGGTCCCCCATCCCAGTTTATGCCTTTTGGCCAACCGCCAAACGTCCTTCATCGCCTTCTTGGAACGCGTATAGTAGAGGAGGTTGGCCTTCAAGAGCAACCATTCCATCCTGATAAAGGAGATGCGTTTATGCCGATATACCAGGTGCTGGGAGTCATAGAAGGGCCAGTGTCTGGTCCAGATCTTCTCCCTCAATTCTTCATAGAGGGCGGTACCGGGGTAGGGGGTGAGGATGGAAAACTGGGCTACATTGGTGTCCAGCCTCTTGGCGAAGCGAATGGTCGCATGGATATCCTTCACCTTATCCCTGGGGCTTCCCAAGATATAGCTGGCGAATATCTCAAAGCCATGTCTTTTTAACACCTCCACCGCTCTCACTACCGTATCCAGATCCATCTTTTTTCCGAGTTCGGCAAGGGTTTGAGGACTGGCGCTCTCCACCCCTATATAGATGGTTTTGCTCCCTGCCCTCTTCATTACCTCCAACATCTCCTCGTTCTTCACGATGTTCTCCGCCCGCGAAAAGTTCCACCACCAGATATCAAGCCCTTTTCTGATGATCCCCTCCGAGATGGCCACCACCCTCTGTGGGGAGAGGGTGAAATTGTCGTCAACGAAGGCCACCGCGCCAAGACCATATTTGTAATGGAGTTCTTCTAATTCTTCTACCACCGAGTCCGGGCTTCTGGCCCTCCACCTTGTGCCAAAAAAGCTGGAGGAGGAGCAGAACTTACAGTTTGTTGGGCAACCCCTACTGGTTACTACAGGGGTGATGGCCCGGTCGCCGACTTTGGTTCGACGAGAGAGCTCTATA
>DAOVGN010000080.1 GCA_030672385.1 Deltaproteobacteria bacterium
AAACCACCCCTCCTGAATCCACCCCTTGAGGATGGTGGCAATCTCCCTGGCCTTTAGATAACTGGATAGCGGGGCAGTAGGGACTTCCCTTCCGTTAAAGATCACCTGCCCGCTCTTGAGCTCCTTATAGTTCACCTCCCCATAGCTCTTATCGACCCCCTGGGGGTAATCGTCCCCATAGTCAACGATTTGTGTATAGATCTCCTCATCTTTGACGGCGGTAAAGCGAAGCATCTCCTCATCAAGGATAGGGATAGGGATCCCGATGCCTACGATCAAGGTAGCACCATACCCTTGGATACTCCCCCCCCTCAGCCACTCGGGCTTCATCCCCTTCAGGTCCCCCGCTACCGCTATGGTCCCCGCCGGACCCTTCACCACCCCGTTAGCGCCCCTGGGCACATGGGGGTTGTGCTGGGTCCCTGACCAAACCACAAAACCCTCCCCTCCTCCCAGAAATATCCTGGTCCCCACCCCGATGGTCCTGTAGTAGGGGTCGTTTAGCAGGGGGCTCAATTGCCCGGCGCTACAGTAATTGATGTTCCCCCCTTGGGGCTTAAGGGTCCCCATATAGGTATAGATCACCTTGTCGGAGAGGTTGATGGCACAATTGTAATTCTGATAAGCGTTGCGAGGATTAAAGAGAAAGGCATCCGCAAGGTCATCCAGGGTGACCCTCATCTCCACCCGCCTGTTGGGGTAACAATCGGTCCCATATCCCTCCACCACCAACTCTATCTCATTCTCAGCAAGTAGGTCATGGATGACATGACCCCCCCCATAATCAAAACTCCCCGGGTAGATTTTATTGAGTGGGTCATCTTCAGCAAGCGCTGTAGCCCCGATGTAGACATCCACCGCCGCCACTCCAGCATAGGCGGGTACATTGTTCAACCAAACCCTATAGGCCTTTATCTTGGGGGAGGTGTGACCGAAATTTAAAAAGGCCCCTGAGGAACACATAGGGGCAAAGGTCCCGGTGGTCACCACATCCACCTCCTTGGCCGCCTCCTCCACCCCCTTTTCCTCCACGATATCGATGATCTCCTCGGCCGTTACCACCACGGCCTCCCCCTTGTGGATACGCTCGTTTATCTCCTCATAGGTCTTTTGCAACTTCGTATCTCCCATCCAACCTCTCTCCCAGGGCAAAAATCAACCCCATCATAAACCCACTCCCCCCGCCCCGTCAAGGGGCAAGGGCTTTCCCCCTTGACTTCGCTCCTTTCAAAGTGTAAAAAGGAACTGTAACATTTTGACTATAATCAGTTGCATTAGGGGTAAGGGGTTGCGCTTAATCGCCATCATAGGGTCTATCTTCATCTTATTATCAATGGCAAATTCCCCCGTTTTGGCAGACATCTTCCTCTATACCGACAAGGAAGGTGTAATGCACTTCACCAATGTCCCCACCCAGCATCGTTACCGCATCTTTTTGCGAGAGAGCTCCAGCAGTCCCGTGCAGACAGTTCGGAGATATAAACCCAACTCTAACAGATACGATCACCTTATCGAGGCATCCTCCCGAAGGTATGGGGTCGATTTTGCCCTGGTAAAGGCGATCATCAGAGCCGAGTCTGGTTTCGATCACTATGCCATCTCGTCAAAGGGGGCGGAAGGCCTGATGCAACTCATGCCCGGGACCTCCAAAAAGCTCAATGTCCTGAACCCCTTCGATCCCAGAGAGAATATCGATGGAGGGGTGAAATACCTGAAATACCTCCTGGAGCGCTTTGATCAAGACCTGAGGCTCTCCTTGGCCGCCTATAACGCCGGGGAAACCATCGTGTCTCAATTTAGAGCGATCCCCAACTATAGAGAGACGAAAAACTATGTGGCTGAGGTCCTGAGGTATTATCGCGAATATAAAAACAATCCGCAAAAAGCAACGCTTGTAAGATGAGAGCTAAAAAGGAAAGCTTCTGGAATTTGTCCAACAACCTTACCCTCTTCCGCATAGGTGCCATTCCCTTTGTCGCCATTTTCCTCATCTTCCCCGGCAAGGGGGCGAGCTTTGCCGCCGCCCTCATCTTCCTATTGGCCGCCATCAGCGATGGACTGGATGGGTATATGGCCCGCAGAAGGAACACGGTAACCAACCTGGGGAAGCTCCTCGACCCCTTGGCCGATAAGCTCCTGGTCTGCACCGCCCTCATTATGTTGATCCCGTTAGAGAGAGTGGATGCTTGGATGGTGGCCGTAATCATCGGCAGGGAGATGGCGGTGACTACCCTCAGAGGGGTGGCCGGGGGGGGAGGGGTAATTATCTCGGCCAGTCGCCTCGGCAAGATGAAAAACCTCTCGCAACTCTCTGCCATCAATCTCCTCATCCTCCACTATTCCTATTTCTCCCTCGACGTCCATCGGCTCGGAACGCTGTTGCTCTGGATCGCCCTCATCCTGACTATCTGGTCCGGGATTGACTACTTCGCCCGCTTCCTCAAGAGGACCTAGGGTTCAATCTTGGGGTCCAAGGCATCCCGCAGTCCCTCCCCCAGGAGGTTATACCCAAGCACAGTGAGCAGGATGGCCAATCCAGGGTACAGAGATAGCCAGTAGGCGATCTCGATGTTGTCCTTGCCGGCGGTGAGGATATTCCCCCAACTGGGGGTGGGAGGTTGTACCCCGATCCCCAAAAAACTGAGGGCCGACTCCGTCAATATGGCCCCTCCGACCCCCAAGATAGCCGAGACAAAGACCGGGGCCATGGCGTTGGCGAGGATATGGCGGAATATGATCCTCATATCACCCGCTCCCTGGGCCCTGGCGGCCAAGACAAACTCGCGCTCCTTCAGGGAAAGGAACTCCGCCCGCACCAGCCTGGACACTCCCATCCAGCTGGTGAGGCCGATAACGACCATGATGTTCCAGATGCTGGGCTCTAAAAAGGCGATGACCGCCAAGATGAGGAAGAAGGTGGGGAAACAGAGCATGATGTCCACAAACCTCATAATGAGGTTGTCTACTAACCTCCCATAATAACCGGCCAGGGCCCCTAAGATCACCCCGATGAGGGTGGCGATACCCACCGCCACAAAGCCGACCAGGAGAGAAATCCTCCCCCCCCAGATGATACGGCTCAATACATCCCTGCCCAACTGGTCAGTACCCAGGTAGTGTTCCCTGCTGGGGGGGCTGAGGACATGTTCAACGTCGATATAAGAGGGATCATAGGGAGAGATAAAGGGGGCGAGCAAAGCGGTGAAAAAGAGCAGCAAGACCACTACCGCCCCCCCTATGGCCAGGCGGTTGCGGGTGAATTTGAACCAAAAAAGCCTACTTAAAGATCGGTCTTTCATCCTCCCACCCTTATCCTCGGATCGGCCAGGGCATAGGCCAGGTCCGCCAACAAGTTGCCCAGTAAGGTGAGGATCGCCCCGACCACCAACATACCCATGATCACCGGGTAGTCCCTGGCCATCACACTATAGAAAAAGAGCTGCCCCATCCCGGGGATGGAGAAAATAGTCTCGAAGATGACGCTCCCCCCGATAAGGCCGGGCACGGATAGACCTAAAAGGGTGATAAAGGGCAGGAGGGCGTTTCGCATGGCGTGTTTGTAGATCACCTTCCCCTCCGGAAGTCCTTTGGCCCTGGCCGTGGTGATGTAGTCCTGGCGGATCACCTCCAACATGGAGGAGCGCATATACCTGGAGAGCCCTGCCAGACCCCCGAAGGCAGAGACCAGGACAGGCAGAAGAAGGTGTCTCGCCCGATCTAAGAACATCCCCAAAAGGGAAAGGTCTTCGTACCCCACAAGAGACCTGATCCCGGATATGGGCAACCACCCAAGCTTCACCCCAAAGAGGATCATCAAGAGGAGGGCGAGCCAAAATGTTGGGGTGGCATATCCTACAAAGACAAAGACGGTGCTTACCTGATCCCCCCAGGAACCCTGTCTGGTGGCCGAATAGACCCCCAAGGGGAGAGCCACTATCAAGATGAGCAAGAGGGAAAGGAAGTTGATGAGGAGGGTGATGGGCATCCTCTCCAAGATCTTCCCGGTCACGGGGCGGCCATCAGGGGAGAAAGAATTCCCCAGGTCTAGTCGGGCTACCTTCTTTAACCAGAGAACGTACTGGATGTGCAAGGGCTTATCGAGATTATAATAGGCCCTGAGCCTTTCCCTTGCCTCTTTGGTGATCTTGGGGTTAAACTCCGCCTGTAGCCCGGTGGGCTCCCCAGGAGCTAGATGGATCACCGCAAAGGAGATCAGAGTGATCCCCAAAAGGAGGGGGATCATCAAGAAAAGACGTCTTATCAGATATCGCAGCATCTCTTTTCTCCTCAACGAGTATAATATTGTGACGTTGTTCCCTCCTCTCGTCAAGTACCTTTCACCTACCGAGGATCCTCCTTTTTTTCTTGACACAAAGGCTCAATTAAAAGATAATATTGTTTGAAAGTGAGGGCCCATAGCTCAGTTGGTAGAGCCACCGGCTCATAACCGGAAGGTCCCTGGTTCGATTCCAGGTGGGCCCACTAGGGGATAAGGTTTGGATAATCGTCTTGTCTAAACGGGTGAAAGGGCAAATAGTATTTTACTACAGGGGGTGCACCTTTCCACGGTGCGCTTTTTTTGGGCCTTTTCAGGGGAGTAGATCTTGAAGGGGCAGCTTCAACTTCTCTGGAAGCTTCAGATGGTGGAACGAAATATAGAGGAAGCTCAGAAGGACAAGAGGGCTTACCCCCTGGAGTTGGAAAGATTAGAGGGGCTGCTCAAATCCCTGGAGGACAAAAAGGAGGAGAAAAAAAGGAGGATAGAGGAGCTCGAAAGGGAGAGGAGAACGAAAGAAGGGGAACTGGAGCTGGAAAAGGAAAGGATAAAGCGCTCCCAACTCCGACTTCTGGAGGTCAAGACCAATAAAGAATACCAAGCCCTCCTGAAGGAGATCGAGTGGGCCAAGGAGCTCAATAGTCAGGGGGAGGAAGTGGTCATCAAGATATTAGAGGAGATCGACCAGCTAAATGACGACTATAAATACGTAAAGGAAAGGGCGGAGAAGGAAAGGGGGGGGATAGAGGGGGATATAGAGAAGGCAAAGGAGCAGATGGTTCAAGTGGAGAAGGATATAGCCAAATGGCGAGAGACAAACGAGGAGATAATAAAGGAGTTGGACCCTCGACTCTTAAAAAGGTATAATACCATAAAAGAAAAGAGGGATGGGATAGCCATCGTCTTGGTGAAGAATGAGGTTTGCCAGGGTTGTTACGTCAATATCCCCCCTCAAATATATAACGAGGTGCAGAAAAATCTGGAGATCATCCTTTGCCCTAATTGCAATCGAATCCTCTATTGGGAAACTAGTGAATAATGATTAAAATATTAACATGAGAACATCTCCCATATTAGATCCTCCCAGAAGGGGAGGGGAAAAGATCCTTTTATATACGGATGGGTCCTGCAAGGGAAATCCTGGAGAAGGGGGGGCAGGGGTAATAATAAAGAATAGAGAAGGGAAGATTCTGTCTCAAAAAAAGGAGTATTTAGGGTCAGTAACCAACAACATAGCAGAGTATAGGGCGCTGATTTTGGGCCTCAAAGAGGCCAGGAGATTGGGGTCGAGGGAGCTGGGAATCTATATCGATTCTGAACTGGTGGCAAACCAGATCAACGGAGTTTACCGGGTGCGAAATAGCAAATTGAAACCTTTGGAAGAGGAGGTGAGAGGACTTTTGCAACATTTCGCTCGCTGGGAGATTAAATACATACCGAGAGAGGAAAACCGAGAGGCGGATCGTCTGGCCAGGGAGGCGGTGAGGGATAAGGTGGATCAGGTGGTCGCTGGTCCTGAAAGATAGGATCAGAGGAAAGTCCGAGCTCCAGAGGGCAGGATGGTCGCTAACGGCGACTGCCCCTATCGAGGGGTCAGGAAAGTGCCACAGAAATCAGACCGCCTCCAATCATTGGGGGCAAGGGTGAAAGGGTGAGGTAAGAGCTCACCAGTATCCCGAGCGATCGGGATAGCTTGGCAAACCCCATCCGGAGCAAGACCGAATAGGAGGGAAAAGGGGTGGCCCGTCTCATACCCTCGGGTAGGTCGCTGGAGATAGGCGGCAACGTCTATCCTAGATAAATGACCACCGCTCCCATTGGGAGGACAGAACTCGGCTTATGATCTACCCAGGCCCTTGTCGCAACTCCCTGGCCCTCTTCCAATCAACGAAAGAATGGATATGATGGCAAAGATATTTTTAGCAGGGACCTTGATAATCCTCGTTACCTCTACCCCCCTCCTGTCTCTGGCGAAGGGGGAAGAGGCCCTTATTGAGGGTCTCCGCATGGAAAGGGAGAAAGGGGCTTTATCAATTAGTTTTTCCGTAAAAAATTGTTTTAACAAAAAAATGGAAGAGGCTATCAGGGCAGGGGTCCCCACTACGTTTAACTTTTTCATAAAACTGTATAAAAAACGCCCTCTTATCTGGGACAAAAAGATCGTCTATTACCGATTTCAACACAACATCGTCTATGACAACCTGAAAGGGGACTTTTGCATCCTGATCGAGGAGAAGGGGAAGGAGATAAGGGTTAAGGACCTGGAGGAGGCCAAGGTGTACATGGCCAGGGTAGAGGGATTCGCCGTGGCCGCAGGAAGGGAACTGAAGGAGGGGGAATATGAACTGGCCATCAAGGCGGAACTCGATCCGGTAAAGCTCCCCCTGAGGTTGGAATGCATATTGTTCTTCGTCTCCCTTTGGGATTTTGAGACCGATTGGTATCATCGTATCTTTAGGGTAGAACCATGAGCAGAGATTTAGAGGCCGAAAAGAGGAAGAGAAGGAGGGAGCTCTTCATCATCCTAGGGATCGCCCTCCTCATCGCGGGGATTACCTATCTGGAGATCTGTCTCCCCCAAATGAGGTATCAGGTCCCCATCGGTAGTAACATCCTCCTCTTCAGCATCATCAACATCAACCTCATTCTGCTCTTGCTGTTGATCTTCCTGGTGGTCAGAAATCTGGTCAAACTCCTCTTCGAGCGCAAAAGGAGGGTCCTGGGGACGAGGTTAAGGACAAAGTTGGTGGCGGCCTTCGTCTCTCTCTCCTTGGTCCCCGCTATGCTTTTGTTCCTCACCTCTGCCATCTTCATCACCCGTAGTGTGGAGAACTGGTTTAATGTCCAGGTAGAAAGCTCCCTTCAGGGTTCCTTGGAGGTAGCACAAAGCTACTACCGGGATTTCGCCAAGAACACCATCCATTATAGCAAGGTGGTAAGCAAGCTCGCCTCTGATGAGAGGGAGGGGATACCATTAAAGGAGCTCTTGGAGAAAAAGAGAAAGGAGTACAACCTGGGATGGATTGCGATATTTTCCCCCAAAGGGAAGGTGGTGGCCGAGGCCACAGACCTTCCCCTCCCCTACAAGGGGGGGCTTCCCAAAGAATTGGTCAATGAGGTACTGAAGGGGAAAGAGATGTCCAAGATCTCTCCTTTAGTGGGTGGAGGGGAGATAATCTGGGGAGGAAGCCCCCTTTATGCCAGCAAAAGGGTAGCTGGGGGGGTGGTGGCTGGTTACTACATCCCCCAAAATTTGATGGCCAAGATGGAAAAGATATCCCAAGTCTTCGTTGATTACAAACGCTCAAAGATCTTAAAAAAGCCCTTGGTCACCAATTACATTATGATTCTGCTGCTGATCACACTCCTGATCATCTTCTCCGCCACCTGGTTCGGCCTCCGTTTCGCCAAGGAGTTGACCGTCCCCATCAAGGAACTGGCTGAGGGGACCCGAAGGGTGGCAAGTGGCGACCTCGATTTCCATCTCGATTTGGAGGCCAAGGATGAGATAGGTACCTTGGTGGGGGCCTTTAACAAGATGACCCATGACCTTAAGACCGGCAAGGTCCAGCTGGAGAAGAGCAACATAGCCCTCCAGCGCACTAATCTGGAGCTGGAACAACGGCGCAACTACATGGCGATCGTCCTTGAGAACGTGGCGGCAGGGGTGATCTCCCTTGACAAGAAGGGGAGGATTACCACGGTCAACAAATCAGCGGAGAGAATGTTAGATGTCAAGGCCGCAGATGTCTTGGGAGAGAACTACCGCAAGGTACTGCGACCCAAATACAGAAAGATCGTCCGGGAGTTGACCAAGGAGATAAACGCCTCCCGCAGTGAAAGTATCGAGAAGCAAATGGAGATCAGCTTGAAGGACAAGGTCTTCACCGTCCTGGCTAGTGCAACTATCCTGCGAGACGAGAGAGGGGAATATCTAGGGATGGTGGCGGTCTTCGATGATCTCACCCACCTCATCAAGATGCAGCGCCTAGCCGCCTGGAGGGAGGTGGCCAAGCGGATAGCCCATGAGATAAAGAACCCGCTGACCCCCATTCAACTCTCTGCCCAGAGGCTCTATAAAAGATATCGGGATAAAATAGCAGGCGATACCGGGGTCTTCGAGGAATGCACCAACACCATCATCAACCAAGTGAACGAGCTAAAAAACCTAGTCAACGAGTTCTTCAGCTTTGCCCGGATACCCTCTGCTAACCCCACCCCCAATGACCTCAATGAGATCATCAGCGAGAGCCTTATCCTCTATAAAGAGGCCCACCGCGAGATTCGCTTTCACTTCTTGCCCGACCACGAGCTTCCCATATTCAAGGTGGACCGCGAACAGATGAAAAGGGTGATCATCAACTTACTGGACAACGCTGTGACTGCGATGGACGGCGATGGAGTGGTAGAGATCGAAGTAAAATACAACCCCTCCCTCCAAATGGTTACCCTTGAGGTACGGGACAATGGTTGTGGAATCCCCGATGAGGATAAACCCAAGCTCTTCGAACCCTACTTTTCCACCAAGAAGGCGGGTACGGGGCTGGGCTTGGCCATCGTTAACACCATCATTTCTGAACACAACGGCTATATCAGAGTGAAGGATAACCACCCCAAGGGGAGTAGGTTTATCGTCGATCTCCCCCTGAGGACGTAAGGCTACCTTTTATCTCCTTGAAAACTTTATCAAAAGGTGTTAAACTCTTTGTAAAGGTATAAAGCGATGAATGAGGAAAGGGGGATAAAGCTTGTCGCCCAAAATCGGAGGGCCCGCCGTGATTATTTTATCGAGGAAAGCTATGAGGCCGGAATGGTCTTGAAGGGAACGGAGGTAAAGGCCCTACGCGAGGGGAGGGCCAATATAAAGGATGGATACGCCAGGATCAAGGATGGGGAGGTCTTTTTGCTCGATGTCCATATCAGTCCCTGTGCCTTCGGCAACCGCTTTAACCACGATCCTCTCCATTCAAGAAAGCTCCTCTTGCACAAAAAAGAGATTAATCGCCTAACGGGAAAGGTAAAGGAGAGGGGGTTTTCCCTCATACCCCTGAACATCTACTTCTCGCACGGCCGAGCAAAGGTAGAGTTGGCCCTGGCCAAGGGGAAGAGGTTGTACGATAAAAGGGAGGCCTTGAGAAGGAAGGCCATGGAAAAGGAGGTGGAGCGCTCTTATATTAAAAGAAGATAGGGTATAATACCGTGTGGGGGCGAAATGGGTTCGACGGTGGTAAAGAGATAAGGGGTGCATGCCGAGGTCCCAACCCTCGTAAAAAAATGGGAACCAACACAAAAGCCAACTACGAGTACGCCTTAGCCGCCTAAGGTGCGGTTAACGCCCTCCCAGACTCGCCTGCAGGTATGGGGAAGGGCGTCAAAGATGCAGGCTAGCCCCTTCTGATGCTTATAAGGAAGGGGTGAACCCCTATAAGCTAGCCCTTGGGAATCCTGCCTAGAGGAGCCCCAAGAAGTGAAAGAAAAATCTAGGCTAAGCATGTAGATCCTCTTATTAATCTGCTTCCGGACGCGGGTTCGATTCCCGCCGCCTCCACCAATAATTTTTTGCCGAGAGAAAGTGACCAGGAACGACGGACGACAGTGGGATGAACTGAGAAGGGTAAAGATCACCCGTCATTACATCAAGCACGCCGAGGGCTCCGTTTTGATCGAGGTGGGAGATACAAGGGTGATCTGTACCGCCACGGTAGATGAAAATACCCCCCCTTTCCTAAAGAACACGGGGACCGGTTGGGTGAAGGCGGAGTACTCCATGCTCCCCCGTTCCACCCACATAAGGGCACCCAGGGAATCAGTGCGCGGGAAAGTGGGGGGGCGGACCCAAGAGATCCAGCGCCTGATAGGACGTTCCCTGCGATCGGTTGTTGATCTGAATGCCTTCAGGGAGAGGACCATCCTATTGGATTGCGATGTGATCCAGGCCGATGGGGGCACTAGAACGGCCTCTATTACAGGGGCCTACGTGGCCATGGTGGACGCCTTTCACTGGCTCAAAAAGAGGGGAAAGATCAAGGAAACCCCCATAAAGGACTCAGTAGCAGCCGTCAGCGTAGGCATAGTGGGCGGGGAGATGCTCCTAGATCTTGACTACAAGGAGGACTCCCGGGCCCAGGTGGACATGAACCTGGTGATGACCAGCAAGGGAGAGTTCGTCGAGATCCAGGGGACGGCGGAAGAGACCCCCTTTTCTAAAGATGAATTAGACAAGATGATCTCCTTGGGGATAAAGGGGATTGGGGAGTTGAGCAAAATTCAAAAGGAAGTCCTGGGGCAAGAGGAGGATTGAAAGAGATAGTCATCGCTACAAAAAATCCGGGCAAACTCCGGGAGATCGAGGAGGCGTTGCGAGGGATGGATCTAAAGGTCTTATCCCTCAAGGACTTTCCGTCCCTCCCCCCCATAGAGGAAGATGAAAGGACCTTTCGGGGAAATGCCCTGAAAAAGGCCAGGATAGTGGCTCATCATACCGGCAGGTTGACCATCGCTGATGACTCCGGTCTGGAAGTCGATTTTTTGGGGGGAGACCCAGGGGTACACTCCGCCAGGTTTGCGGGTGAGGAAGCCTCAGATGTGGATAACAACCGCAAGCTCCTCCAGCTCCTGGAGGGCGTATCCCCTTCCCAGAGGAAGGCCTCTTTTCGCTGTGTAATAGCGGTGGCCGGCCCCCAGGGGAGGGAGACATC
The DNA here is from genome assembly GCA_030672385.1 of Deltaproteobacteria bacterium. GTDB lineage: Bacteria > Desulfobacterota > B13-G15 > B13-G15 > RBG-16-54-18 > DAOVGN01. Next base: position 10,975 of record DAOVGN010000080.1, read on the forward strand.
GGTGGAGGGAGAATGCAGAGGGATAATCGGGGATAAAGAACGAGGGGAGCAGGGGTTCGGATATGACCCCCTTTTCTTCCTACCTGAGCTTGGCAAGACCCTGGCCGAGCTCCCCTTAGAGGAAAAGAACAGGGTAAGCCATAGGGGCAAGGCCCTGGCCGCCCTGAAAAAGGTCCTAGGCGACTTTCTCTAAAAGCCATCTTAGGACTTGCAATTTCAGAAGAGAACGGTATAATCCTCTGCCGGTAGACGGGGCGTGGCGCAGCCGGGAAGCGCACCTGCCTTGGGAGCAGGGGGTCGGAGGTTCAAATCCTCTCGCCCCGACCAGATGAAGGAAAGGGAGATCTCCCTTTACAACTACCTATATTGGTGATAGATTATAAAATGGCGCCTGTAGCTCAGTTGGATAGAGCAACGGACTTCTAATCCGTAGGTCGCAGGTTCGAATCCTGCCAGGCGTGCCATTTGATGGTGAGTGTAGCTCAGGGGTAGAGCGCTGGACTGTGGCTCCAGATGTCGAGGGTTCAAATCCCTTCACTCACCCCAAGACATGCGCCCGTAGCTCAGCCGGATAGAGCGTCGGACTTCGAATCCGCAGGTCGGGCGTTCGAGTCGCCCCGGGCGTGCCAGAGAAAGACGGGCCGTTAGCTCAACTGGTAGAGCAACTGACTCTTAATCAGTAGGTTCGGGGTTCGAGCCCCTGACGGCCCACCAAGTTGACAAAAGGGCTTATCGCAAACCAAAGACAAGGGCGAGAGTGGCGAAAATGGTAGACGCACTGGACTTAGGATCCAGCCCGTCAAAGACGGATGGGGGTTCGAGTCCCCCCTCTCGCACCAGAGAAATGAGCTAGGATCAGATCGTTGAAGGTCAACTCTGAGGAGATTGGGCAGACAAAGAAGAGGCTTCAGGTGGAGATCCCACCCCTACAGGTAAAAGAGGTGGTGGATTCCCTATACAGGGACCTCCAGAAGAGGGCCAAGATAAAAGGTTTCCGCCAGGGCAGAATCCCCAGAGATGTCCTAGAGAGGTATTATGGGGATCATATAAAGGAGAAGGCTATTTCCCATCTCATCAACGAAACCTACCCCAAGGCCATCTCCCAAGAATCCATCGAGCCTATTGCGCCCCCCCTAATCGACACCGGAGAGTTTGCTCCAGAGAGACCTTTTAGTTATTCGGCCGTCGTGGAGGTGAGACCGAGGATAGAGGTAAAGGACTATAAGGGATTAAGGCTGAAGGGGCGAGGGGAAGAGGTGGCAGCAGAGGAGGTAGAAGGGGAACTGGAGAGAATCAGGGGGCTACACTCCCAGTTACACCAGGTGGAGGGACGCGATCGGGTTGAAAAGGGGGATATGGTCCTGCTGGACCTTCAAGGGCTCCTCGGGACGAGACCGATACGGGAGGGGAAGGTGGAAAACCACCTGTTGGAGGTGGGCTCCGGGGCCATGGTCCCCGGTTTTGAAGAGGGCCTGATAGGGAAAAGGATAGGGGTGGAGGAGGAGATAAAGGTAGTCATGCCCCCAGATCATCCCCGTAAGGACTTGGCTGGCAAGGAGGTCACCTTCCGCATCAAGGTCAAGGAGATTAGACAAAAGGTCCTTTCCCCCCTGAATGATGAGTTCGCCAGGGATGTAGGGGAATATAAAGACCTGGAGAAATTGAAAGAGAAGATAAGGAAAGACCTGCAAGAGGCCAAGGAACGTAGGCTCAAGGAGGAATTGAGGCAGGAGGCGATCGATCACCTCCTGCAAGAAAATCCCCTGGAGGTCCCCTCCTATCTGGTAGAGATGCGGATGCAAGAACTCCTGCAAGATCTCCAGTTTAGGATGGCAGCCCAGCAAAGAGAACTTCCACCAGAAGAGGCAAGGGGGTTGGAAGGGGAGTATCGGAAGGTGGCGGAGAGTCAGGTAAAGGCCTCCCTCCTGCTAGAGGAGATTGCCATGCAGGAGGGCATAGAGGTAATAGAGGAGGAACTACAGGAGAGGTTAAAGGAGATGGCCCAGGCCTACGATAGGTCCCTGGAAACCCTTAGGCAGAACCCTTCCCTCTTGGCCGTCTTGCGGCGGTCCCTGCTGCAGGAAAAGGTTGTGGATCTCCTCATCGCCGAGGCCAAGATTGAATGATCTATTTGAGAGAAGAGGGAGATGATTAACCTAATACCCATTGTGGTGGAGAAGGATGGCCGCGGGGAGAGGGCCTACGACATCTACTCCCGGCTGCTGAAGGAAAGGATCGTCTTCTTGGGAATGGGCATCGATGATGAACTGGCCAATATGGTGATCGCCCAGATGCTCTTCCTTGAATCGGAAGATCCTGACAAGGATATACACCTCTATATCAATACCCCTGGAGGGCTGGTGACCTCTGGCCTGGCCATCTATGACACCATGCAGTACATAAGACCGGATGTCTCCACCATCTGCATGGGGCAGGCGTCGAGCATGGGGGCGCTCCTATTGGGGGCAGGGGCCAAGGGAAAGAGATATGCCCTACCACACTCGCGGATACTACTGCACCAACCAATGGGGGGGTTTCAAGGACCAGCCACCGATGTAGATATCCAGGCACGGGAGATCCTGAGGCTGCGCGAAGAGCTAAACAATCTCTTGATGACACATACCGGTCAGCCCTTAGAGAAGATTCAGGCGGATATCGACAGGGACTTTTACATGACCGGTCATCAGGCCAAAGAGTATGGTTTAATAGACGAGGTGGTCCTCGAGAGACCAAAACCCAAGACCTAAAGGGAGGGGACAATGGATAAGAAAAGGGGAGGGCGGTTTTTGAGCTGTTCCTTCTGCGGGAAGAGTCAGGATCAGGTCCGCAAGCTGATCGCTGGTCCACGGGTCTATATCTGCGATGAATGTATCGAATTGTGCAACGAGATCATCGTCGAGGAATTTGAGAAGGGACCCCACGTCAAGACCCCAGTCCCCAAACCGATGGAGATCAAGAGGGTGTTGGAAGAATATGTGATCGGGCAGGAGAGGGCCAAAAAGACCCTCTCGGTGGCGGTGCACAATCACTATAAAAGAATCTACACGACTAACAAAATCGACGATGTAGAGATCCAGAAGAGCAATATCCTCCTGATTGGGCCTACAGGAACAGGTAAGACCCTGTTAGCCCAGACCTTGGCCAAGATCCTGGATGTGCCTTTTACCATCGCAGACGCCACCACCCTGACAGAGGCAGGTTATGTAGGTGAGGATGTGGAGAACATCATACTAAACCTCCTCCAGGCCGCCGATTATGACGTAGGCCGTGCCTCCAGGGGCATCGTATACATTGATGAAATCGATAAGATCTCCCGAAAGTCCGATAGCCCCTCTATTACCAGGGATGTATCAGGGGAAGGTGTGCAGCAGGCGTTGCTCAAGATCTTGGAGGGGACCACGGCCAGCGTCCCTCCTAAGGGGGGAAGAAAGCACCCCCAGCAGGAGTTCATCCATGTGGACACCACCGATATCCTCTTTGTCTGCGGTGGGGCCTTCGTGGGCCTTGAGAAGATCATTGAGGAAAGGATCGGAGTAAAGGGAATAGGCTTTGGGGCTGATATAAAGGGAAGAGGGGATAAGAGGATTGGGGACATCTTAAAGAAGGTGCAGCCGGAGGACCTGCTGAAATTCGGCCTGATCCCTGAGTTCATCGGGAGGCTGCCCGTCATCGCCACCCTGAATGAGCTGGATGAGAGGGCCTTGGTCGAGATCTTAAAGAGGCCGAAGAACGCCCTGGTCAAACAGTACAAAAAACTCTTTGAGATGGAAGGCGTGAAATTGGAGCTCACCGAAGGGGCCCTGGTAGCTGTGGCCAAGGAAGCCCTGAAGAGGAAATCTGGTGCCAGGGGACTTCGGGCCATCTTAGAGAACATCATGCTGGACATCATGTATGAGATACCCTCTAAGGGGAATGTGCGTGAGTGTCTGATAAGTGAAGAGGTGATCATGAAGGGGGAGGGGCCTATCCTCCTCTATGAAAAGGAGGCCAAGGTCGCATAGGGGAAGAAATTGACACAACGGCCCCTTTACCTTATTATAAATTTTAGGGGCGGATAGCTCAGGTGGGAGAGCGCCGGCCTTACAAGCCGGAGGTCACAGGTTCAAATCCTGTTCCGCCTACCAAAGAAGGGCTTGAGGGAGCGTAGTTCAGATTGGATAGAACGCCGGCCTGTCACGCCGGAGGTCGCGAGTTCAAGTCTCGTCGCTCCCGCCAGAAAACAAGAGGGGTTGACCAAGGTGGTTAACCCCTTTTATATTAACCTATTATATTAACCTACTAAATCTCCTCTCCCCTGAGGGGAGAGGATAAAGGTGAGGGGGAAACCATCCGAAGATTATATCCACCCTCACCCCTGCCCTCTCCCGCTGGCGGGAGAGGGAGTGTATCAATGTGCATCGTGCGTAGGTGGCAACACCACCATTAAAAATTTCGTTATGCCAATCTTCGTTTATATTCTGAGAAGTCTCAAAGACGGAAGCTATTACGTCGGGTCCACACAAGACCTTGAGTCCAGACTAAAACATCACAACCAAAGAGGAACCCAATACACAAAACAAAAGAGACCCTGGGAATTAGTCTATAAAGAGGAATACCCTGATAGATCCAGCGCTATGAAGAAAGAATACGCGATCAAGAAACGCGGGAGCAGGCAATTCATTGAATCCCTGGTTAGAACGTCCCGTCAGGATTGATGGGAAGAGCGCTCCCGCCAGAAAACATAAAGGGGTTAGCCAGTCTTAGCTAACCCCTTTTTACTTATGCAGCAAATAAACTTTCAACACTTCCTCTCCCCACGGGGGAGAGGATAAAGGTGAGGGGGAGAGATATATATGTAAATTTTCATCGTTCGTGGATGACGAATCCATCATTTCTTCCTGATCAACCTGACGAGTCTAAACCCTAGCCAGTCGCGCCTGCTGGCCGGTTTGCCTCTGATCCGACCGGAGCAACGCATGCGAATGGAGTAATTTTTCCAGCTACCGCCCCGCACGATCCGGTGGCCCGAAGCACCCTTCAGGATGCCCAGTATACGTCGGTACCCTCTGCTGTATATATCTGCATACTTGTCACCCATATACACGGGATTCTTTAAAATAGCCCCAGCCTTGTTGTAGGCGTCCCTGTCGGAAATGTCCAGGCACCACTCCCATACATTGCCCGACATGTCGTATATACCAAGGCCATTGGACCTCTTCAGACCCACGGAATGGGTGCGTCCTTTTGAGTTGCCTCTATACCACGCC
>DAOVGN010000061.1 GCA_030672385.1 Deltaproteobacteria bacterium
AGATAAATACAGATAATATATTCGACGCTCTTTTACTCAGCCGGGCTATGGAGACTGGCCTTGTAGAAGACCTCGAGGATTTTAGGCTCTTTGTTGCCGGTATCGATAAAGATAAAATGTCAGATATGACAACGAATGTAATAAGAAAGCACCTTGTAGAATATACACAACAGCAGTGCCTACTTTGGAATATACCTTTACAATCTCAGGTTCAATCTGGATTCATGTGGAATAGGGACACAAATGAATGGGAGAATCTACTTACCGACATGTTGGTTGTGGAGAATAGGATGCTGCTGTTAGTTCCAAAAAGGATCGTGTCTTATTCCAGAGATTATACTCCACAAAAGTACCTTCAGCATTTTGTGCTCAACTACCTTCAAGAAGATCATTTGGCAAGGAACTCTTCGCTTGTACAAGTAAGACGGGATAAGAGAGGAAGAGTTGTAAAGAGATTTGTCACAAAGAAAAGCATAAAGCAGGACATAGGACATATCACCAAAGATTATCTTGCGGAATTTACTTCACGGCACCCGGAAGTATTCAGGGACTTCAAATCACGAACCGCAAAGAGTCTGAGAGTACTCGATAACGAAGAATTGACCACAGAATTGTTACAGGCTGTTGTGCGGCATTTAATCGCAACTCTGCAAACAATCAAACCCGGTGGCGAGGAAGCTACGTTTTATCACCGTACGATAACTGGCATACTTGAGCTACTGTTTTATCCGCGTCTCACTGCGCCGCAAATAGAAAAGGAAATTCATGAGGGTAGAAAGCGAATTGATATTACTTTTGACAATAGTGCAGAAGAGGGCTTCTTTTTTAGATTGTCTACGACCCATAATATTCCAAGCCGTTTCATTTTCGTTGAATGTAAGAACTACAGCCGGGACGTCGCAAATCCAGAACTTGATCAAATTTCGGGAAGGTTTAGCCCTAACAGGGGCAAGTTCGGTATCGTAGTGTGCCGTACAATAGATGATATGGAGATATTCTTCAAGCGATGCTCTGATACCTTCAAGGATGATAGAGGCGTAGTCATACCTATTGTTGATAATGACTTAATAGAGATGTTAACGAACTACGAAAGTAGCGGCGTCGGCTTTTGCGAAAATATTCTGATAGATCGATTTCGTTTTATCGCACTTAATTAGTGACGGAAGATTAATAATAGGCAGGTATTGGACTGCCTAACAAATATTTTAAGCAGATTTGGCTTCGCATCGGGAATCTGGTCGGGACTTGATCTTTCTAAAAATCTGAGACAATTAAAAAATCCCTTCCTAATACCTTCCTGTTCTCCCACATAATTTCCCATAACTGTTTCGTCAGCCACTAATGATGAAAATATGCTTTCTCCTTTTCTCCCTCTCCCGCTGGCGGGAGAGGGTCGGGGTGAGGGTGGATATGGTCTCGGATGGTTTTCCCCCTCACCTTTATCCTCTCCCCGCTGGGGAGAGGAAATTGTAAATGGTTATTTTCTTATAAATCTCCCACGCAACGCTTTTGTTGACATAGCTCATAGAACTGACATACACTTTGCCAGAAGGGGGAATGGGATGAAGCAGATCATCTTGGGGACGGCTGGCCATATAGATCACGGGAAGACGCTCCTGGTGACGGCCCTCACCGGAATAGACACCGATAGACTGAAAGAGGAGAAGGAGCGTGGAATCACCATAGAGTTAGGGTTTGCATATCTAGATTTGCCCAATGGACAACGGATCGGGATTGTGGATGTGCCAGGACATGAAAGATTTGTCAAACACATGGTAGCCGGGGCAGGGGGGATAGACATCGTGGCCCTCATTATCGCGGCCGATGAGGGGGTTATGCCCCAGACCAGAGAACACCTGGACATCTGCACTCTGTTAGGGGTCAAAAGGGGATTGGTGGTCTTGACAAAGATCGATTTGGTGGATCAAGAGCTAAAAGAACTGTCCATGGAGGACATAAAGGATTTTACTAAAGGGACTTTCCTCGAAGGATCCCGCATCATCCCCGTTTCCGCAGTCACCGGTGAAGGAATAGAAGAACTCATCCTGGCCCTAGAGAAATTAGTAGAACAGGTAGGGGAGAGACCCTCAGGTGGTCTCTTTCGTCTCCCCATCGACAGGGTCTTCACAATAAAGGGATTTGGTACAGTGGTTACCGGAACCCTCGTGTCTGGGAAGGTGACAATAGGGGAGGCCGTTGAGATCCTCCCAAAAGGACTCAAGGCAAAGGTCAGGGGTCTCCAGGTCCACAATGAAAAGGTCAAACAGGCTGTAGCGGGTCAAAGGACCGCTGTCAACCTGCAGGGGATCGAAAAGTCGTCGGTGGAAAGAGGTGAGGTGCTCCTTCACCCGGGTACAGTGGAGCAAACGGACATTCTCGACGTGGAAATCATCCACCTATTCCACTCCTCCTCCCCTTTAAAAAATGGAGTTACGCTACGCTTCCACACGGGGACATCCCACCGCATGGCCAAAATACTCTTGTTGGGCACAAATGAGCTGAAACCAGGAGACCGGGGATACGCCCAGATAAGACTGGAGTGTCCCTTGGTGGTCCTGCCCAACGATCGTTTCGTGCTGCGCGGCTCCTCCCTCATCCAGACCATCGGCGGTGGCGTGGTCTTAGATGCCCATCCACAGAGGCACAGAAGGTTTAAGGGTGAGATCATTACCCAACTGGAACAACTGAGGAGAGGAGACTCCTCCTTTATCCTCAGCTTCCACATCAAAAAGGGGGGGGTTAGAGGATTGGCATTAAGGAAGCTCTCCGGGTACGCCAACATCCCTCCAACTGCCTTATCCGCAACCGTGGCTGAACTCCTCTCCCGACAAAAAGCGATCGAATTCGACAGGGAGGCCAAGCAAGTCATCGATGGAGAACTATATGACCACCTTAAAGAAAAGATTGTAATGGCCCTGGAAAGGTATCACGCCGAAAATCCCCTCAAACCTGGTATACCCAAGGAGGAACTCAAGTCCAAACTCCCCCCAGAGGTGGACGGGAAGCTCTTCAATGACCTTCTGTCAGGCCTTATGGAAAGAAAAACCTTGGTCCAGGAGAAGGACAAATTAAGGCTGTCCGGACATCAAGTTGCCCTCCAGGGAAGGCAGCGGGAGTTGGAAGAGGAGATTAAGGAGATCATGCACCAGGGTGGCCTCACCCCCCCTTCGGTGAAGGAGTTGTGCGAACGCCTCGGTGCCAGCGAAAAAGAGTTAAAAGAAATCCTTTCACTGCTCTCTAATCAGGGCAAGCTGATCAAATTAAAAGAGGGGATATACTTTCATCGAGACCCCTTGAATGAACTCAGAGAAAGGTTGGTCTCCTTTCTCAAGGAGAGGGTGAAGATATCCACCCAAGACTTTAAATCCCTCACCGGTGTCTCCAGAAAGTACACCATACCCTTGGCAGAATACTTCGATGCCATCAAGGTCACCATTAGGGTTGGCGATGATAGAATCCTCAGGGGAAATGGAAGAGGACAAAAAAACGGCGGAGCAAAGAGTTCCTCAGGTGCGGTATGAGGCGTTTATCCTGATGTAATCGTATGAGAGATCAGTAGTAAGGACAGAAACCTGAGAAGTCCCTTCATGCAGATCGATGATCACCTTGAACTCCTCCTTTTTTAGCACTTCCCTTACCTTATTCTCTCCGGTACCTTCGGCTTGCATCCCCTCCTTTACTACAAGGGTATCATCAAAGTAAATAGCCACCTTTTGAGGATCAAAGGGGACCCCTGCATCTCCCATTGCTGCCATGATCCTCCCCCAGTTGGCATCTTGGCCGAAAAAGGCCACCTTCACCAAGGGGGAATGGGCCACCCTGAAGGCCAGTTTCTCGGCCTCTTTGCTGCTTCTAGCTCCCCGTACGACGATCTCCACCACCTTCGTCCTTCCTTCCCCATCCCTGACTATGGCCTGGGCCAACCGATCCATGACCCCGAAGAGGGCATCCCTCAAGGGGCCAAACCGCCCATCACCAGGATACAGAGGACTGTTCCCCTCCGCACCGTTGGCCACCAAGAGGATTGTGTCGTTGGTGCTGGTATCTCCATCGACCGTGATCCTATTGAAGGTGGAACGAACCCCCTCCCGCAGAAGAAGGGACAATGCCCCTTCCTCCATCTCAGCATCGGTCAGGATAAAGGCCAACATGGTGGCAAGCTGAGGATGAATCATCCCCGCCCCCTTGGCCATCCCGAGGATGGTGATTTCTCCCCCATCGATTGCCACCTTCTCCGTGGCCACCGTGGGGTGGGTGTCGGTGGTCATAATGGCCTCGGCGACATCCGGGAAGCCATACGGGGAGAGCTTGGCGACCAAGGATGGAATTCCCCTTTCTATATTTTTCATAGGAAGGGGGTGACCAATCACCCCCGTTGAGGAGACCGTAACATGTTGGTGGGGAATACGAAGGGCGCTAGCAGTCAACCTCGCCATGGCCTCTGCGTCCATCAAACCCTTCTTGCCTGTGCAGGCGTTGGCATTACCGCTGTTGACGAGGAGGGCACGACAGATCCCCCCCCGCACCCTCCTCCTGGTATAGAGGACGGGTGCTGCCTTGACCCTGTTTCTGGTGAAGAGGCCAGCCACCCTCGCCGGTACCTCTGAATAAATGAGGGCCAGATCCTTGGCCCCCTCTACAGCCTTTATACCAGAGGCGATCCCCGCCGCCTGAAAACCTTTGGGCCCCAGCTTGTTACTTCCCACAGCACTTTTTGTATTTTTTCCCGCTGCCACATGGGCAGGGATCATTTCGGCCGATCTTTTCCCCCTCGCGACGCACGGGCACGGCCTTCACCTCATCACCCTGCATCTCTGGAGGGGGAGGTGGCGGAGGTGCTTCGAGTCCACCTCTTATCAAAAACAACCTCGGCCCTAGGGCATCTTGCAGCGTCGGCACCTCTTCCTCCTCGGCGATCTGCACTGCAAATAGCTTTTGCACCGCATCCTCCCTCACGCTGGCCAGCATATCGACAAAAAGCTCATAAGCCTCCCTCTTGTACTCCAACAGGGGATTCTTCTGGCCATAACCCCGCAGTCCTATCCCTTCCTTCAGGTGATCGATGTTCAAAAGGTGGTCTTTCCAGTGGCTATCCAGGGTCTGTAGGAGGATGAAGCGTTCCAGATCGCGCATCACCTCCTCACCAAAGGCCCTCTCCTTCTCCCCATAAAAGGTTTGGGCCTTGTCCACAATTAAGTTCCGGAGGTCTTCCTGCCTCATTTCCTCAAAGGTCTCTCTGTCCAGCTCTGATCTAAAGAAGAAACTTTGGTAAAAGGCATCCTGTAACCCCTCCAGATCCCATTCCTCGGGGTAACGCTTTTCGTCGGTGTGCTCTTCAACGATCTCCTCCGCCACCTCCCCCATCATATCGAGGACCATCTCCCTCAACCTCTCCCCCTTTAAGACCTCCTTGCGCTGGGAGTAGGTCACCTCTCGCTGTTGATTCATTACGTCATCATATTCCAAAAGGTGCTTCCTGATCTCAAAATTGTGGCCTTCCACCCTCCTTTGGGCGTTCTCGACGGCCTTGGTAACCAAGGTGTGTTCGATGGGTTGATCGTCCTCTACCCCCAGCTTACCCATGATCCCCGCTACCCTTTCGGAGCCGAAGATCCGCAACAGGTCATCTTCCAGGGATAAATAGAAGCGGGATGAGCCAGGGTCTCCCTGCCGACCAGCCCTCCCCCTCAATTGATTGTCAATGCGACGACTCTCATGTCGCTCTGTCCCGATGATGTGTAACCCACCCAGCTTGACCACATCCTTTTTCTCCTTGGAGGTGAGGGCCGAGGCCTTCTGATAGGCGGCGGCCTCCATCTCACCATCGCCCCCCTCCTTCTCCACCATCTGGAGGGCGATCATTTTGGGGTTTCCTCCCAAGAGGATGTCGGTCCCGCGGCCAGCCATATTGGTGGAGATGGTCACCCCCTTGAAACGGCCCGCCTGGGCGATGATCTCAGCCTCTTTCTCATGGTGCTTGGCGTTGAGCACGTGGTGGAGGATCCCCCTCTTCTTCAAGAACCTGCTCAATCGCTCTGATCTGTCAATGGAGATCGTCCCCACGAGGACAGGACGTCCCATTTGGAACAGCTCCTCTATCTCTCTCACCACTGCATTGAACTTCTCTCGCTCCGTCTTATAGATCATATCCGGATAGTTCGTCCTGATCAGTGGCTGATTGGTGGGAATCACCATCACGTCCAGGTTGTAAATCTTCTTGAACTCCACGGCCTCGGTGTCGGCGGTCCCCGTCATCCCCGCCAATTTCTCGTACATCCTGAAGTAGTTCTGAAAGGTGATGGTGGCCAAGGTCTGGTTCTCACTCTCTATCCTGACCCCCTCTTTTGCCTCCACGGCCTGGTGGAGTCCATCGCTCCAGCGCCTCCCGGGCATAAGCCTGCCGGTGAACTCATCAACGATGATCACCTTGCCGTCCTTAACCACATAGTCAGTATCCCTCTTGAAGAGGGTGTGGGCCCTGAGGGCCTGGTTTGCGTGATGGAGGATATCGATATACCTGGGGTCGTAGAGGTTCTCTACATTCAGAAGCCTCTCTCCCCGGGCTACTCCCTCCTCCGTGAGGACCACGGTGTTGCTCTTCTCATCCACGGTATAATCCCGCTCTTTCCTCAGTTGGGGAATGATCCGGTTGATCTTATAATATTTATCAGTGGACTCCTCGGAAGGCCCTGAGATGATCAGGGGGGTCCTCGCCTCATCAACAAGGATACTGTCCACCTCATCCACTATGGCGTAGTGGGGCTCTCGCTGGACATAGCCGTCCAGGTTGAACTTCATATTGTCCCTCAGGTAATCGAAGCCAAACTCATTATTGGTCCCATAGGTGATATCGGCTTGGTAGGCCTCCCTCTTGGCGTCATCGTCCATCTCGTGCAAGGTTACACCCACCGAGAGCCCCAAAAAATGGTAGATGACACCCATCCACTCACTGTCCCTATTGGCCAAATAGTCATTCACGGTGATGATATGGACACCTTTGCCCACGAGGGCATTGAGGTATGCCGGCAGGGTAGAAACCAGGGTCTTCCCCTCCCCTGTGGCCATCTCAGCTATTTTGCCTTCGTGCAGGACTACCCCACCAATGAGTTGAACATCAAAATGGCGCTCCCCCAAGGTACGCCTCGCCACCTCTCTGACCACTGCGAAGGCCTCGTACAAGAGATCATCCAGAGGCTCCCCCTTAGTCAACCTCTCTTTAAACTCACCCGTCTTGGCGGCCAGTCGATGGTCACTTAGAGGGTGGATTGAGGGCTCTAGAGAGCTTATCCTCTCGACGAAAGGTTGGATCCTCTTGAGTTCCCTCTCATTTTTGCTCCCTACAACCTTCTTTACAATATCACCCAGCATCTCTTCCTTCCTCCGCACAAACGTGCCTCAAGGGGACATCCCCTTGGGGACGTTTTCTGGGAATATTTTACCTCCAAACGAAGAAAAAAGGAAGGATCTTAATTCAAGATATAGCGCAGAGGGTTTAAAACGACTCCGTCCAACTTCACCTCGTAGTGCAGATGGGGACCGGTAGATCTTCCAGTGTTACCAATGGCAGCAATCCGCTCACCCCTTTTGACCTTTTCGCCTACCTTCACATGCACCTTGGAGAGATGACCATAGCGGGTAGCGATGCCGTAACCATGTTGGATATCCAACGTTAATCCTAAGCCAATGTCTTTGAAAACACGGGATACCACCCCATCCGCGGGGGCGATAATGGGGGTACCGATCTTATTGGCTATATCGATCCCATGATGAAACTGCCTTAACCCGGTAAAGGGGTCAATGCGATAGCCGAAGCGCGACGTCAACCAACCTCGGGCAGGCCAGACAGAAGGCGTACAAACCAGCTGCCTCTTCTTTCCCTCTAAAAAGGAATAAAGTTCCCCAAAGCTCTTTTCACGAAACTTCGCCTCTGTACACAAACGGTCCAATTCCACATTCATTCTTTGCAGACCGGATTCCGATTTTTGCCATGGTTCTTGATAGGAATGGGAAAGCCCCCCTACTCCCAGAAAAGGACCGGTTTCATCGGCATTTTTGAGATTGGCGATGATGCGTAGTTTTACATCGAACTCCTTCAACTCCTGCATCAGTTGGTGGAATTCCCCCACCTTCTTGTTTAAGGAAACAATTTGAGCCCCTTGCTCATCCCTTTCCTTCTCTATTCTGGCTAATTTTAAACTCTTTGAGACGTAACTAAAGGTGATGAAGGGAAAAGAAATGATGATGGCAAGAAAAATCGACAGAAGGATTTTGGCACTGAGCCCGGAAAGTTTGATCTTATATGGCTTGAAAGCTCCGTTGCGGAAGATCCATATCGTATATAACCCCTTCTTCATCATTGATCCCCCCCCTATTGAAAGATTTAGGCCCTCTTTTACGCCATTCTCCCTACCTTACCGACAAATAAGCCATATACTAAAGAATTAGTAATTTGTCAAGACCTTTGATGACCTTTTGATGATTAAAACATAAAAATCTTCGAAAAATTCATTCGAAGCTGTGATGAGGGAGATGATCCTTATGGAAAGCCACACACACTTCTTTCCCTGGGACAAAAACCGTTGATATACACTTCTTTGCATGGTAAAGTATAAAGTCTTCAAGTTCAACCATCCGATGGATGAAGATACAATTGATGGCGGCATGCAAGTGATAACAAACAGATGACAAATCTTTGGGAAGTTTTGCTGATAGGCGAGAGGAAAAGGGCCTTTATGGAAAAATTGAGGGAGGCCTATCGTAATTAAACCATCGGGAGGATAAAAAATGGGAAAAGCTTTTTGGTGGTGGGTAAGTTGGTTCACATTCCTTTTTATATTAGATTTTTCCATTCCATTTCATACGCTCAAAGGTGTACAGAAGGTTACAGGAAGTCTCCTTTTTTGGATCATATGGATAGTGGTAGCCATCGTCAGCATGTTCATTATCTTCCTCAGATGGAGAGAAGAGACCCATTAGGTCCAAACCACAGATTCTCAAGGGGCGTAAGAGAGTAAACAAGCCTAGGTAGCTAAAGGAGGCAGCAATGACCGAAAGCTTTTATACGTGGTTAGGTATCGTTATTTACATAGTTGTAGGAATCACTGTTGCGATTTTTGCCAGACGAAAGCTGGGCTTTGGGATGAACGAGTTCTTTCTAGGGAACCGCCAGATCGGCGGCTTTGTCTCAGCCTTGACATATGCTGCAACTACATACAGTGCCTTTATGATGGTGGGGCTTGCCGGTTTAACGTATAAGCTGGGAGTCGGAGCTCTTGGGTTCGAGCTTACCTATCTTTGTGGTCTCGTATTGGTGGTCTTCTTCGGCCCTCGGTTCTGGCTAGTGGGGCGAAAGTTCGATTACCTAACCCATGCCCAACTCCTTGCGGACCGCTACCAAAGTCGGGCTGTAGGCATTGCGGCTACCATACTATGCCTCATCTTCCTTATCCCTTATGCTGCTATACAGGTGATGGGCATTGGTTATCTTTTGGCAGGCGTTTCTAAGGGCGCAATCCCACTCCTTGTCGGAATGATAATCGCCATTGTATTGGCCATAGTCTGGGCAAACATTGCCGGCCTGCGTTCCGTGGCGTGGACTGATGCTTTGCAGGCACTTATCATGCTCGTGGTATCCATTGCGGCTGTATGGTACTTGGCTTATAGGGGATTTGGCGGCTTTGGAGGCTTCCTTGACAAGATGAACAAGGAAATTCCACAACTTCTTGCAGGTCCGGGGTTATTCAAATTCAACGTATTTTTTG
The DNA here is from genome assembly GCA_030672385.1 of Deltaproteobacteria bacterium. Taxonomy (GTDB): domain Bacteria; phylum Desulfobacterota; class B13-G15; order B13-G15; family RBG-16-54-18; genus DAOVGN01. The sequence continues at coordinate 9,762 of DAOVGN010000061.1, forward strand.
GGCTCGCGTTGCCTTGGATTTTCTTCTCCCTTTCCAATCCCCAGGTGACTCAGAGGCTTTTCATCCCAAAATCCGTTACCGCCTTCAAACAGATGATCGGAGGATTCCTCATCTTCGGATTCATCTACACCGTCGTTTCTGTTTTGTGGGGTTTTGGTGCCAGATTGTTGCTTCCTGGACTGGAAAAAGCGGATCTGGCAACTCCTTTGCTCCTGGCACACCCAACCATTCCACGGGCTATAGCCATAATCGTCATGATCGGCATCCTAGCGGCAGCTATTTCGACAATTGATTCTATTCTGTTGACCCTGTCTTCAATGGTCGCTCGTGACATCTATAAGACCGGTATCAATCCAAAGGCTTCGGAGAGCCTGGAACTCAAGATTGGTAAAGTGGTCATCCCCATTATAGCCGCCATATTCTTTACCTTTGCCTATTGGGCAGCGGGAAAGAAGGGGCTGGCCTTCATGATAGTGCCTCTTTCAGTAGCTGCTTCTGCCGGACTTTTAATGGTTGTTCCAGCGATAGTAGGTGCTTTCTTCTGGAAACGGGCCACCGCAACTGGGGCCTTAATCAGCATGGTCGTCGGCGCCGTGCTGGTTTTGATACTTCAACTGACAGGAATCAAACCTCTGGGATGGTGGCCCGGTGTCTGGGGATTCATAGTTTGTATTGGCCTCTACGTAATCGTCAGTTTGTTAACTAAAGCTCCAGTTCAAAAGGCAGAGGAATTTATAGGTTATCTAAAGGAAGAACTTCCTAAGAGAAATTTTATTTAACCCTTAAAGCAAGCATTTACATCTAGATGGCAAGACTTGGAAAGATTGAAACCTTTATCGAGTGAAATTAAAAAAGGAGCTTTAAGGATGAAAACTACGTCGTCTGCTTTACAAGAAGGAACCCCCGCAAGAGAAAAGATAGGGGTCATTGTGGGGGATATCCAGGGTGATTTCACTGAATGGAAAAAGGGGTCTCTTGCTGTCCCCGGTACAGGTGGGGATTTCATCAAAGAGGTAGAGGAGGTCACCAGATTTTTGTATGAGTCAGGATTTCCCATCTTCGCCGTCCAGGATTGGCATCCAGGGGATCATATATCCTTTTACACCAATCACCCCGGCAAGAAGCCCCTTGAGACAATCGAGATAGACGGTCGGACCCAGGTCCTCTGGCC
>DAOVGN010000056.1 GCA_030672385.1 Deltaproteobacteria bacterium
AGGGGGGAAAAAATAGTCAGAGAGAGAAACTACCGATTGCTAGAATGAATTACTTATTTACAAATGGACGTCCCTCCTTTTATCCATAAGTCTTCAAATTTAAAAGAAGAAAGGGAGGTTTATCATGGACGATAGCATTAACGAGGAGGAGTGGAAAAAAGTAGAAATCATCGGATATTGTCCTTTGATGTCGCAAGGGGGAGATATGGTTGATTGTAAAAGAGAAAAGTGTACATGGTGGAGGCAGGCTCGATCGGGTCGCCCGAAAGGAAAGGCAGCGTGTGCAGTCAACGATCTTGTCTCCCAATTGGGCACAATTAATAGTAGGTTTCAAATTGCAATTAAAGATCTTGTTTCCCAGTTAGTTATACTTAATGGTAGGTTGCAAACCTTAATAACGGACGTTGCTAAAAGTGATGAATTCAGGGACCAAAAAGAGGAAGAGAGGCCAAAATCCTGAGTATAGAGGAAAGGTAATCAGGGTGGATAAAGTATTTCAAACCCATCCTATAAGGGAGCTTTAAGGAACGTTCATAAAAATATAATATTTTTTAAATTCAAAAATTAGAATTGCATAATTTTATGGACGTCCCCTTTCTTTCCCCCTTTCTTTCTTTTCTTTCTAAGACAGGAGATATCCTGATATAAAGGTTTTTACCGATTCCCCATTTTGTCTATTTATGCTTGAAATAATCAGAGACTAGAGATTCTTAATTTTTAATAAACTTTAGAACCTCTTGGGCGGTCAATTCCCCTTGATGGACACAGTCGCTGATCCCGATCCCCCTGTAGGCGCTCCCGGTCAGAAAGAGGCCCGGATGTCTCGATAGACCTCTCTCGATGAGGGAGAGCCTCTTTTCATGCCCAAGGGTGTACTGGGGCATGGCCTTTGCCCAGCGAAAGATTCGCACAAGGAAGGGCGCGCCCTCTATCCTCAGGATTTCAGCGATATCTTCTTTAACTGCAGCGAGCAATTTCTCATTCCCCCATGCCACCATCTCCTCGTCCTTTGCCCCGCCCACAAAACATCGCAGCAGGACCATCCCCTTTGGGGCCCGCCCGGGGAACTTTACGGAGCTAAAGGTTGCGGCCATGATCTTGAGCCCCTCTAAGCGGGGTACTACGAACCCATATCCGTCGAGGGGATGGCCTATCTGCGAGCGCCGATAGGCCAGATTGATGGTGGCTGTGGAGCAATAGGGTATAGTGTGGAGTTGATCGACGATATCGGCGTCAATCCCTTGCAGGAGCCTTGCCGTTATAAAGGCAGGGGTGGCCAGGACCAGGGCGTCCGCCTCCAGACCCCTTTCCTCCCCCCTTATCCGCAGATGGTATCGCGGTCTGCCCGCAGCATCCCCCTCGACTCTTTCCACCCCCATTACCTCATGCTTCATGAAGATGGTTTTTGGTGAGAGGGTCTCCTCCAGGGCCGAGACCATCTGTCCCATCCCTTTCTTCATGGTGACGAACATGATATAGGGGGAATTAAGATGCGAGAGAAATCTCCTCTTTCTCTGATACATCCCCCAGATGAGGCTGCGATGATCCCTCTCCAGGTCAATAAAGCGGGGAAAGGTGCTCTGCAGGCTCATGGCCTCTGGGTCCCCGGCGTGGATCCCGGCGATCAGGGGTTCAGCGATCCGTTCCAGGGCTTCTCTTCCCAGGCGGCGGCGGACAAAGGCGGCCAGGCTCTCCTCCTTATCCGGTTTTTTTCGGGGTATGATCAGATCCAGGCCCATGCGCAGCTTACCTGGCAGACTGAAGAGAGAACTCTTGACAAAGGGCCACAGACTGGTGGGGGCCAGCAGCATGAAGCCCTCGGGTATCTCATGAAGTCCCCCCCTCCAGATGATGAAGGTACGGCGGACCGCTTGATTAGTGCCGACCACCTCCCCCTCCAGACCCAGTTCCCGACATAGTTGCAGGGCCCAGGGTTTTTCTGAGAGGAAGCAGTCAGGTCCTCCCTCCATGAGGAAACCTTCTGCTCTCTCGGTAAGGATGGAGCCACCCAGCCGCCCCTCTTTTTCAATGAGGACGATTTCCAGCGGCTTTCCCCTTTGGTGGGAGAGCTTGTAAAGATAATAGGCCGTGCTGAGGCCGGCGATGCCGGCACCGATGATAGCGACCCGCTTCATTTCCCTTTCAGTGCCCCTTCCACCAGATGTGCGAGGGTCTTGATCAACCCTGGTGAGTCGTTCAGGCAGGAGACCCGGATGATCTCTATTCCCCGTGAGTTCCCCCACTTTTTCAGAGAGATGTCAAGATCGTAGAGGGTCTCCAGGTGGTCTGAGATAAATCCCACGGGGACGATCAGGGTCTCTCGATACCCCTTTTGCAAGATCTCTTCCAGGATGGTTTCCGGCTCAGGTCCCAACCATTCTCCTTCTCCCCTTGCCCGGCTTTGAAAGGCGAGTTGCCAGCGCAAGGGTCCGGTGATCTTAATAATCCCCTTGGCCGTTTCCTCCAGTTGCTCGACATAGGGGGTGCGGGAGGCCACCTCCAGGGGGAGGCTGTGGGCGGTGAAGATTACGGGTACCCCTTTTCCTCTCTCGGATATCTCCTTTAAGGTCTTGTCAATCCTCTTGGCCCAGGCTGCGCAAAGGCAGGGGTGGGCATACCAGTCATCGACCTGGATCAGCTCCATTTCTTCGTCCCAGGTGGCGATTACCCGCTTCACCTCATCGTAATACCCCTCCGAGGTGAAGGGGGAACAATAGGGGGAGAGGCTGAGGAGGATGAGCCGGGAGATCTCTTTTTCCCTGATCTTCTCCAGGATTTCGGCGATCAGGGGGCGTCCGTAGCGCATACCCACGTAAACCTGTAGGGGCTGTTCCCTTTTTTGCAGCCTCTCTTCCAGGGCCCTGGCCTGGCGCTCAGTAATCTCGGCATGGGGCGAAGCGCTGCCGATGGCCTGGTAGCGCCTTTTGAGCCCTTCGACCTGTGCCGGCGAAGGCCTCTTCCCCAAGAGCCTCTCCAGAAACCACCCCACTTCATCCAATGAGCGTGGGCCGCCAAAGGTCAGCAGCAAGACAGCGGTGTGTGGAAGGGTAACCGCTTCTTTCATCTATTTCCTGCTGAGGTGGTGCACCGCCTCCACCATGGCGATCACATTACCCTGCGGTGTCTGGGGTAAGACCCCATGCCCCAGGTTGAAGATGTGCCCAGGCCTGCCTCCGGCCGCATCCAGGATCTCCTTTGCGCATCTCTCGATCCTCTCCGGTAGGCCAAGAAGGGCCGCTGGGTCCAGGTTTCCCTGGATCCCCACCTTGTAGCCCAGTCTCCTCCAGGCCTCGCCCAGGTCGATGCGCCAGTCGATCCCGATGACATCACCTCCAGCCTCCTCCATCAGCTCGAGAAGGCCCGAGGTGCCGGTGGCGAAGTGGATGGCCGGGACATCGGAGGTCAACTCTTGAAAGACCCTTCGGTTGTGGGGGAGGACGAACTCCTCATAGTCCCTGGGAGAGAGGGCCCCAGCCCAGCTGTCGAAGACCTGTACGGCCTGGGCCCCCGCACGGACCTGGGCATTGAGGTAGGTAATAACCACCTCGCTGAGCTTTTCCATCAGGAGGTGCCAGCAGGCGGCATCCTGATACATGAGTGTCTTGGTTAGGGTGAAGTCCCTGGTGCCTCTCCCCTCTATGAGGTAGCTCGCCAGGGTGAAGGGGGCGCCTGAGAAACCGATCAGAGGGATCTCCCCCTTGAGCTCTCGGCAGACCATCCTTATCGCCTCCATCACAAAGCGGAGCCCCTCTTCGGCCTTGATGGCCTTGAGTCCTTCCACCTCGGCACGGCTGCGGGGGGGGTTGTGGATCACCGGCCCATCTCCTTTGGTGAACTCCAGATCGATCCCCATGGGCTCAAGGGGGAGAAGGATATCGGCGAAGATGATGGCGGCGTCCACCTTCAGCCTCTCTATGGGCAGGAGGGTTACCTCGGCCGCCAGCTCTGGTGTCTTGCACAGGGTGAGAAAAGAGTAACGCCGTCGCAGGGACCGGTATTCCTTCAGGAAACGACCCGCCTGGCGCATCAGCCATACCGGGGTGTATTCTGTTTGCTCTTGCCGGCAGGCCCTAAGAAAGACAGAAGTATCCTTCACAGTCTTACCCTCGATTTTCGATCATCATAATCTTGTTTTTTGCCATCGGTGTCAAGGAGAACTTGGCCGTTGTGCGTGCAACGCACAAGTGATCTTGGTGGGGGAAACGGGATGGTTCGGTTACTCTATATGAGAGGATATGATTGTTATGGACGTCCACGGCGCTTTGCGCCGTCTTACGTTACCCCTAAGCCGCGAGCGGTCACTGAATCGGGTTGATGGGTTTGTTAGGCACCAAATTTTGCTCAAGTGCTTGATGGTCAATAAACAAGGCCTCTAAACCAGGTACCTTCGTGCCCCCTTCTTTCAAATATAGGTAGCCTGTCAGCCTACCATAGTTGTCCAAATCAGAACCGATAAGGTATGTGGCCTCGTAGCTTTTGTTTTCTTCTACAAAGCGAACTCGTAAGACTTTTATTTTGTCCGCTGTTGCGGTCTCGATCTTACCGGTGCCTTTTATTTCCTTACCTTCAATCCTACTGGTAACTTCGAAATAATCGCCTGATTTCCTTAGGACGACTTTTCCAGTGTAGGTTCTATTAGAATCCGGGGCTCTTCCTATTAGTTCATATGTGCCTTGCAAGAATTCATAGAGAAATTCATTCTCGCTACCCACATCCTGAGCCCATGTAAGGCAACTTAAGCAAACAACCGCAACAATGACCAAATACTGAATTTTCATATCCCCAACGAGATGCCTAACGATTTGGATCACCTGGACATAGTAGGGACACTTCCCGTATTTTTTACTTTCCTTTGGTGGCCCTCTTACCTTCTTTGGTAAAATATCACGCTCAAGAATTTTCTCAAGTCTTTTTATAAACCTCTTATCTTAGTCCCAAGGGGCCTTTTTATTGCCTGAAATGGATAAGTGTGATAATAAAAGGGGAAAATCCTCATTTCAACCGCAGAGCCACAATTGAGTATGTTACCTATCATTACAGTCATCGTATTGATTACGAACAAGCTTTAAAGTTTCATAAGAACCTGAGGAAACACTGACGCAAGTTTGAAGGGCAACGATGAAGAAGATCGGATTGGCATTAGGCGGTGGGGGAGCCAAAGGACTCTGCCATATTGCTTTTCTGAAGGCCCTGGATGAAATGGGTTTAAAACCCTCTATTATAGCCGGAACCAGTATTGGGGCTATCGTGGGGGGATTCTATGCTGCCGGCATATCTGGCGTACAAATGGAGGACATCCTCGGGAAAGTGGGGTTTATGGATATCAATAAAATGGTTGATCTCTCCAGTCTCAGGAGTTCAGCTATACTGAAAGGGAAGGGTGTGGAGGACTTCTTTTATAAAAATATCCCTGCCCGGAAATTTGAAGAACTGAAGATTCCCCTGAAAGTAGTGGCGACCGATTTCTGGAGACGTAAAGAAGTTATTCTAGAATCGGGAGAACTCGTTCCCGCGATTCGGGCCAGCATGTCCATGCCTGCCATCTTTAAACCCGTCACAATCGGTGATACAGTGCTGGTGGATGGGGGCGCTGTCAATCCCCTCCCCTACGACATCATCCGGAAGGAATGCAATATTCTTATTGCCATAGATGTCTCTGGTGAAAAGCCCCCTCCAGAACAAGGCCCCATGCCGTCTATGCTCGAAAGCATCATGTCTACTTTTCAGATCATGCAGGCATCTATCGTGGAGAATAAAAAGAGGATATCCAGACCCGACATCTATATTAAACCGGAGCTGACAAACATCAAGGTACTGGAATTCTACCGCTATGCTGAGATCATGGATGGGGTCAAGGACGACGTGGAACAATTTAAACGTGAGGTGGATAAGCGGATGAAAAGGCGCTTCCGATTCTTCTAATCAAGGCCACATCACGATGGAGGGCATGTCCTGAGGGTAGTTTTGAGTATAAAGGACCCGTGAGTCTTTATGGATGCTCCGTTTCTCGATAATGTATTAAGGAAGATCGTGAATGCCTTTTCCATCGTATACGTGGATTTTGACTCAGAGGAATATAGGCCGTATAAAGAGAGGGGGATTGGGGGATTTGTGCGCTTCGATGAAAAGAAGATCTTTTTTGATCGCAATCTCCCGCCTGAGGAGGAGGACAGGACATGGGCCCATGAGGTCTTGAGCATCTATTATTACTGGCTTGTGGGGATCATACGGCACGATGATGAGGTGGAGATGGAGGCCAGGCTCCTCTGTGAGGATGAGGGATGTCTTGCCCTCTTGAGGCACTACCGGAGGCTGGTGGGTGAGGGCAGTCCCAGGGCATGAGGGATCTTGTAATACCCTCCAGATGTGATAAAGGTCTCGTAAAACAGTATGGTCTTCAAAGAACCAGTTGTCCTTTGCCCCTCTTTTGTTTTTTAATTTGCTATTTGTCCCTGTTGAATTGGAAAGATGGATCTTAGCGGATCCAGAGGATTGACAGGGTGAGGATTTTGTGTTTTAGTTAGCTGTTTAAAAGCTATGCGGATCGATGAACTTGATTACCACCTTCCCGAAGGACTCATTGCCCAGTACCCCCTTGAACCAAGGGACAAGGCCCGTTTGTTGGTCCTGAAGAGGAGGGAAGAAGAGATAGTTCACACCACCTTCTCCGACGTGGGGAGTTTTTTGCATAAAGGTGATGTATTGGTGGTAAATAGTTCCAAGGTGATTCCGGCCAGGTTGTTTGGGCGCAAGGAGACCCAGGGGAGGGTGGAAGTCCTGTTGTTGAGGAAGATACCCGGGGATGGTGAGACCTGGGAGTGTTTGGCCAGGAGGGGCAAGAGATTAAAGGAAGGGGCAAGGATATATTTTTCCCCTGAGCTCACGGGTGAGGTGGTAGGCAATGGATCTGAGGGGAAAAAGAGGATCTCTTTTGAGGCCGATGGAAACTTTTGGGAGGTGATCAACAGGATGGGGCAGATACCTTTGCCTCCCTATATCAGACGGGGGGCAGAGGAGATCGACAGGGAAGGGTATCAGACCATCTTTGCCCGTCATGAGGGGGCGGTGGCTGCCCCAACAGCAGGTCTGCATTTCACCCCTGAGTTGGTGAAGGATATAGAGGGCAAGGGCGCAAAGGTGGTTTCCCTTACCCTTCATGTCGGTCTCGGCTCCTTTCATCCCATCCGTAAAGCGGACGTGGAGGACCATCCTTTAGAGTCGGAATTTTACCATATACCCCCTTCCTCGGCTGAGACCATTAACGAGGCCCGCAAAACAGGGGCACGGATATGTGCAGTGGGTACCACAGTGGTCAGGGCCCTGGAGTCTGCTGTCGATGAGAAGGGAGAGGTCCATCCCCAAAGGGGTATGACCGGTCTCTACATATACCCTGGGTTTCGCTTCAAGGCGGTTGACGCCCTGATAACGAACTTTCACCTCCCCCGCTCCACCCTTCTTTTGCTGGTGTTTGCCTTTGGGGGCAAGGAGCCCATCATAAGGGCATATCAGGAGGCGATTAGGGAGGGTTACAGATTTTATAGCTATGGTGATGGGATGTTGCTCATGTGAAGGGAGGATTCTCTTTTCAACTGCTGAAGGGGGTGGAGGGTGAAGGGAGGTTGGGGAGGATAGCAACCCCCCATGGTTCGTTTTCCACGCCGGCATTTATGCCTGTGGGCAGTCAGGGAAGCGTGAAGTCCCTAGACCCTGCAGACCTGATGGAGATCGGAACCGAGATCTTCCTCTGTAATGCCTACCACCTCTACCTCAGGCCTGGGACGGAGGTGGTGAAAAGGCTTGGGGGATTGCACAGGTTTATGGGATGGGATGGTCCTATATTGACGGATAGCGGAGGCTTTCAGATCTTGAGCTTGTGTGCCTTAAGGGAGGTAGAGTCCGAAGGGGTACGGTTTCGCTCCCATCTCGATGGCTCTCTCCATTTCCTCACCCCGGAAAAGGTCGTGCGGATTCAGGAGGAACTGGGTGCTGATATCATGATGGTCTTGGACGACTGCCCGCCCCATCCCATCTCCTATGGTGAGGCCAAGGCTGCTGAGGAGTTGACTACTCAGTGGGCAAAACGAGCAAAACGGGCGAAAAGCGGGGATGCACATGCCCTCTTTGGTATCGTCCAGGGGGGCATATATTCAGAACTTCGCCGGCAAAGCGCCCATGATTTGATGGAGATAGGGTTTGATGGTTATGCCATCGGTGGTCTGAGCGTGGGGGAGGAGAAGGAGATTACCTTTGAGATGACAGAGATGACCACCTCTATACTCCCCAATGATTTCCCTAGATATCTGATGGGGATGGGGACCCCTGAGGATATCCTCGTGGGGGTGAGGACAGGGGTGGACATGTTCGATTGTGTCCTGCCCACCAGGTGTGCCCGTACAGGTATCCTTTTTACCAGCTTCGGCAAGCTCAATATCAAGAATGCCCGCTATAGCAGGGATGAAGACCCTGTAGATCCCCAATGTGGCTGTTATACCTGTTGCAATTTTTCCCGGGCCTATCTCCGGCATCTCTTTCTTTCCCGGGAGCTATTGGCGTACCGACTCAATGCCATCCATAACCTGTTTTACTATCATTCGTTGATGAGAGATATTCGCCAGGCCATTTCCCAGGATACGATGGACCAGTTTGAACGGGAATTTTTCTCCCAAAGAGGGAAGGGTAATGGCGGAGATTCAGAAGAGGAAGGAGGTGAAATCGTATGTTAGGTGATATCGCCTATGCCATGGCACCTGGTGGAGGGCAAGGGGGAGGTGGGGGCTTTGCCGCCTTTATACCCTTGATCCTGATCTTTGCCGTATTCTACTTTATCCTGATCCGGCCGCAGCAAAAACGGCAGAGGGAGCACAAACAGCTCTTGCAAAACCTGAGGAAGGGAGATAGGGTAATCACCGGCGGTGGCATCCACGGAACCATTGTCAATCTGACGGATACGGTGGCCACGCTGGAGATCGCCGATAAGGTGAAGGTCAAGGTGGGAAGAAACTCCATCTCCGCCTTGGTCCGACCAGAGTAAAGATCCTTCCTTGCCCTTAGCCTAAGGTTTAGGGCCGTGGAGGCCAAAAGGAGGGCACGATGCGTACATACGAGACCATGCTCGTTTTGGACCCTGATATGTCCAAGGAGCAGGTGGATGGGTTTATGGAGAGGGTGAAGAAGCTCTTGGACGAGCGCGGAGGTGAGGTGCTCAAGATCGATGAGTGGGGTCTGAATACACTGGCCTATGTGATCAGGAAGAAGACAACAGGGTACTACCTCCTCCTCTATTTTAAAGGGGGAGCTGAATTGGTCGCAGAGCTGGAGAGGAACCTTCGTTTGATGGAAGAGGTTTTGCGCTATCTTACCGTCAAGTGGGAAGGGGAGATCTCTGCTCCTCTTAAGAAGGAAGAAGAGCCCGAGAAGGAGACGGCCGAGGATCAGGAAGTGACCGTTGACGGGGAGACGTAGTGTTGTACCTGAATCACGTCATCTTGGCAGGGAGGCTGAAGGACAAACCTGAGATTAGGTACACCCCTAAAGGAAAGGCGGTGACCTTTTTTACCCTTAGTCTCCCCTCAGAGGGGCTGGAGTACGAATTCCTCCCTTTCGAGGATGTCTCCATAAGGGTTATGCTTGTAGGTGAAGAGTCGGATCTCTGGGCACAACAGGAGGTGAAGAGAGGCGAGAATGTCCTTGTAGAAGGTGGCCTCGTCCAGCGCCGGTGGGAGACAGAGGAGGGGAGGATGATGAGAGAGATAGGGGTCATCGCCCACAGGGTTAGAGATGTTAGGTGAGAAGGAGGTTTGATGAGAAGGCCGCAGGATACTAGGCGAAGAAGGGAGTATACAAGGAAAAAGGTCTGTCGTTTTTGTTCCGACAGTTCCCTGAGGATTGATTATAAAAATTATCGCTTGTTGAGATATTTCATCACAGAAAGGGGAAAGATTCTTCCCCGACGGATTTCGGGAAATTGCGCCAAGCACCAAAGGGAGCTTACCGGGGCCATTAAGAGGGCCAGGCATGTAGCCCTTCTTCCATTTACCGCCTTGCCAAAATAACTTATTTACTATTTGGCCCCGAATACTCAAATCTGGAGGACAGCTATGGAGGTTATCTTGATGGAGGATGTCCCCTCTTTGGGGAAGGTGGGGGATTTGGTGAAGGTGTCCGATGGTTACGCTCGAAACTACCTCCTACCCCGCAGGAAGGCGGTGACAGCTACAGCCAATAGCCTGAGGAACTTGGAGCATGAAAGACGCCTCTTGCAGCACAAGCTGAATAAGTTGGAGAGGGAGGCCCAAAGGCTGGCCCAAAGGATTGATGAGATTTCCTGTACCGTTGCCAAATCAGTAGGGGAGGGTGGCAAGCTCTTTGGAGCGGTCACCTCTGCGGACATCGAGGGGGCCCTGCGTGAGCAGGGAGTGCTTGTGGATCGCAAAAAGATAGAGCTAGAGGAGCCCATAAAGAATTTGGGTATCTATACCGTTCCCATACGGCTTCACCCCCAGGTGATGGCCCAGCTAAAGCTCTGGGTGGTGAAGGAGTAGAAGGTGAGGGGAAGGGGATGAAGGGCGACGTAGATTTAGCTTTCTTCAAGCTCCCCCCACAGAACATCGAGGCGGAGCAATCGATCCTGGGCGGTATCCTCATCGAAAATGACGCCCTCAACAGGGTCTTAGAGGTCTTGGAGGACAAGGACTTCTACCGGGAGCCCCACCAAAAGCTCTTCAATTGTATGATCGCCCTTTACGAAAGGAATGACCCCCTCGATCTGATCACTCTCACCAACGAGTTGAAAAAGAGGAAGGAGCTGGAGGAGGTAGGTGGGGCCTCCTATCTGGCCAGCCTGGTGGATTCTGTCCCCACGGCCGCCAATATCGCCTATTACGCCAAGATCGTTAAAGAAAAATCCATCCTTAGAAAGTTGATCAGCACGTCTACGGAGATCATCACCCAAAGCTACCAGGAGGGAAGGGATCTCGAGGACTTTCTGGATGAGGCGGAACAGGCCATCTTTCGTATATCGGAACACCGAATTAAACCCGCCTTTTATCCCATTAAAGAGATCGTCAAGGAGAGCTTTAAGCTCATTGAGAGACTCTATGAGAAGAAAGAACTGATCACTGGTGTCCCTTCAGGCTTTAAAGACCTGGACAGGAAGACTGCTGGCTTTCAACCTGCTGACCTCATCATCGTGGCTGGTAGGCCGAGCATGGGAAAGACCGCCCTTTGTCTGAACATCGCCCAGGGCGCTGCCATCAATGCACGGGTCCCTACGGCCATATTTTCCTTGGAGATGTCCAAGGAGCAGTTGGCAATTCGCATGTTGTGCTCTGAGGCGAGGGTGGATAGCGCCCGGCTGCGCAGCGGTTTTTTGAGCGAAAGCGATTGGCCTAAGCTAACCATGGCCGCAGGTGCCCTCTCCGACGCCCCGATATTTGTCGATGATGCCCCAGCTATATCTGTATTAGAGCTGAGGGCCAAGGCGAGGAGGTTGAAGTCAGATCGCGGCCTGGGTCTGGTCGTCGTCGACTATCTCCAATTGATGAGGGGCAGGAGCGGGGTGGAGAGGAGGGAACAGGAGATCTCAGAGATATCCCGTTCTCTGAAGGCCTTGGCCAAGGAGCTAAATGTCCCAGTGGTCGCCATATCTCAATTGAGCAGAAAGGCCGAGGATAGACCTGGTAGGCGTCCTCAACTCTCCGACCTCCGGGAGTCGGGGGCCATCGAGCAGGATGCCGATGTCATCATCTTTATCTATCGAGATGAGGTCTACAATCCCGACTCAGACAGCAAAGGGTTGGCCGAAGTTAACATCGCGAAGCAGAGGAACGGTCCTACGGGGAAGGTGGAACTCTCCTTTATCTCTGAGCATACTACCTTTAAGGACCTCTATCGCGGTGACCGTGATGGGTTAGATATGGAGGGTTAGAAGGTGCTGAACCTGCCCAACACCATTACCATACTGCGCATTCTCTCCATACCTGCCTTTGTCATCTGCCTGCTCTATGGCTATTCCTTGAGCGCACTGCTTCTCTTTGTGGGCGCAGGGGTTACCGACGCCTTAGATGGGTTCATAGCGAGGGTATTCAACCAGAAGACGATCTTAGGGTCATATCTCGATCCCATTGCCGATAAGCTGTTGCTCACCGCTGCCTTCATAGGGCTGGCAATATTGGGGATCATCCCCAGTTGGCTTACGGTGATAGTTATCACCAGGGATATTATCATCCTGATGGGCATTCTTATCTTGGTCCTTACCTCCCATAGGGTTGAGATGAACCCCACCTTTATCAGCAAATCTACCACCACATTTCAGCTCGTGACCATAATCTGTGCCCTCCTCATGCCCCACATGGCTATTGTTAGAGGACTCTTGTCTTTTCTCATCTGGGTGACCACCTTATTGACCTGTGCCTCTGGGTTTCACTATATATATATCGGAAGTAAACTTTTTAACGAGAAGGGAGGTTGATCATGTCCGCAATCCTCGATGTCGTGGCCCGGGAGATCCTCGATTCCCGAGGGAACCCAACGGTGGAGGTCGATGTAACTTTGGAGAGTGGTTTTTGGGGCAGGGCAGCCGTCCCCTCAGGGGCTTCTACAGGGGAGCACGAGGCCATAGAGCTAAGGGATAGAGACCCAGATAGATATCTGGGCAAAGGAGTCCAGCAGGCGGTGGCCAACGTGAATGAGCGGATCGCCCCTGAGCTCATCGGCATGGATGCCTTAGACCAAATGGGCATCGATCAGACACTTATTGACTTGGACGGGACCCCCAATAAGTCCGTCTTAGGGGCCAATGCCATCTTGGGAGTCTCTTTGGCCTGCGCCAAGGTAGCAGCGGTCTATCTATCCCTCCCCCTATACCGATATCTGGGAGGGGTCTACGCCCATCAGCTACCCGTCCCCATGATGAACATCATGAACGGGGGGAAACATGCCGACAACAACGTGGACCTACAGGAATTTATGATCGTCCCCTTGGGGGTCCTCTCCTTCAGTGAGGCCCTCAGGATGGGGACGGAGGTATTCCATTTCCTCAAGGCCATCTTAAAGGAGAAAGGGTACAATACCGCTGTAGGTGATGAAGGGGGGTTTGCTCCTGATCTGCGCTCAAACGAGGAGGCGCTGGTGGTGATAATGGAGGCCATAGAAAAGGCAGGGTATACCCCTGGGGAGGAGGTGGCCATCGCCCTGGATCCAGCGGCCAGCGAGTTTTTTCAAGGGGGGAGGTACATCCTGCAGGCGGAGCAGAAACAGGAGAGGACTTCCTCGGAGATGGTGGCGTTTTACGAGGGCCTCGTTGGCAGATATCCCATTATCTCCATAGAGGATGGTCTGGCCGAGGACGATTGGGAGGGGTGGCAAGAGTTGACCGCAAGGTTGGGGGAGAGGGTCCAGATCGTGGGCGATGACATCTTTGTGACCAATAGAGAACGCTTGGCCAGGGGGATCAAGGAGGGGGTGGCCAACTCCATCCTGATCAAACTGAATCAGATTGGGACCCTCACCGAGACCCTCTCGGCAATAGAGATGGCGAAAAGAGCTGGCTATACGGCGGTGATCTCCCATCGATCGGGTGAGACAGAGGATACCACCATCGCCGATGTAGCGGTGGCGGCCAACGCTGGGCAGATCAAGACGGGTTCTGCCTCCCGTACTGACCGGGTGGCCAAATACAATCAGCTCCTCAGGATAGAGGAGGAGCTGGGAGGGCAAGGGGTATTTCCGGGCAAGGAGGCCTTTTACAACATCCGCAGGTGAGGAGACCCGAGATGAAAGAGAAGATTCTTGCCGCCCTATTATCGGCCTTTGCCTTGCCAGGGGTTGGGCAGCTTTACAATCGGCATTATCGGAAGGGCGGGATCATCATATTTTCCGTCCTCTGCGCCACCGCTGTACTATTGATCAGGTTGTCCAGGGAAATCGTCACCCTTCTCCCTACCGGGGGTACGTACCCCCCCTCTTGGGAATCCATCTTCCTCTTGGCGGAGAAGGTCTATCAAGACAACAGAGGGTGGATTCTGGGGTACCTCATTTTCTTCTTTGTACTGTGGATCTACTCAGTGGTGGATGCATATATAAGAATAAGAGGAACCCCCTCCCTTCCTGAGTCACAAACGTAAGTATCCGCAAGGGGGTGCCCTTACGTTAGCGGGGGGAGAGCGGTTGTTGCTCTTCTGTGCTTATTAACGAGGGGGCGGCGACTATCTCCGCCTTGAACTCTGTGGACCCTGCAGGGGGTGAGAAGAAGATGATGGTAAATGGGAGATCCCGCTGAGAGGGAACAGGAGGGACGTTGCCCAGATCTATAGAACCGAAGGCTGACCTCAAAGAGGTATAATTAGAATCTTTGATCTCCTTCGTGGTGATAGTTCGGCCACAATATCCTATGCTGCTAGCCACGATCTTACCTTCTTTGTCGAAGAGAAGACCCTCCAACTTTATGTACCTTTTCGTCTCATTAGAACGATTGGCCACCTTACCTTGGATTGCGAAGACCTTTCCCCCCTCCAATTTTTGTTCAGAGCCCCTCAGGTAGAGGAAGAAGAGTTTTTGCTCCTTTTTTCCTTCGATCAAGTGGAAGACCCGTTCGTAAATAGACTCAAACAAAGGGATGGAGACCTCATTTTGGGTCCAGTAATAAAAGGCAGCAAAGATCACCACGATCAAGAGGATGGACAGGAGAAAAGTTCTGGATATCTTACGCTCCTTTTTTGCCGGGGCCTCTTGTGTGGGTGGGGCCCGGAAGGGGAACAGCTCCTCTTCTAAGCTCGGTTTTTCCTCTGCTACCCCCTCTTTACCAAAGGCCCTTTCCTCTGGGGCAGGAGGGACAAAGGCCCTGGGTGGAGGACCCTCTTCTGGTGTTGGAGGCCTGGTTTTTCTTTGTTCCGGAGGAGGTTGTGTGGTAAGGTCTTTCTCCAATTCTTTAAAAGATGGCCCCTCAGCCCTCTCCTGCTTTTCGCCGAAGATCTCCCCCTCATCCAGTAGGAGGGGGTGAAATACCGTGAACACGTGTTGGCATTTAGCACATCTGACCTTAATTCCCTCGGCCCCTATCCTGGAGTCATCAAGATTATACTTTGCACCACAGTTCTCACATTGAACAATCATGGGAACGCCCCTCTTAATCAATAATTTGAATACAAATTATCCCACTAGAGAAAAAAAATCAAGATTTTTGTGGTTAGAATTTCCCCTTTTTTTGCTGCAAAAACCTGGCACTCCATCCTCTTCCTG
>DAOVGN010000009.1 GCA_030672385.1 Deltaproteobacteria bacterium
TGTCAAAGATGAAGGCGAAGTTGCCATAAAGGTTCGAGATCATGGAGGTGGCATAGCCCCTGAACACCTTCCACGGCTCTTCGAACGCTTCTATCGGGTTGACAAGGGGAGGAGCCGAGAACTCGGCGGTACAGGACTGGGCCTTGCCATTGTCAAACACATCGTCCAGGCCCACGAGGGAAGAGTCACCGTGGAGAGCACCCTGGGGAAGGGGAGTACCTTTACCATCCACCTGCCGAAAATAAGCTAACAAAAATCTAACAATTTCCCAACAAAATCCTAACCATATTCTCATACCAAACTAGATATCTCCTTTCAAAATTAAAAAAATTCAAAAAGGAGGTATCTATTATGGGTAGAAACAATGCTTGGGCAAAGGCAGGGGTGACATTGGTGGCAATTTTCGTAATGCTCCTATGTTCTCCCTCTTTAGGTCTCTCTAAGGGGAAGAGCATCACCATAAGGGGTTCCACAACCGTCTTGCCCATCGCCCAGAGGCTGGCGGAAAAATACTACCAGCTCCACCCCGAGGTGGGCATCTCGGTCTCAGGGGGGGGATCAGGTGTGGGGATTAAGGCCCTTCTGGACGGGATGGTGGATATCGCCAGTGCCTCACGCCCCATGAAGGACAAAGAGTGGAAGATTGCTGAAACGAAGGGGATAAAGCCCCATGAGCAGGTCATTGCCAAGGATGGGATTGCGGTCATCGTCCACCCCACAAACCCCATATCCGAGCTCACCATGGCCCAGATCAAGGACATATATGCAGGCCGGATGGATAATTGGTCCCAACTGGGCGGCCCTGGCCGCAAGATAGTGGTGGTGAGTCGTGAGAGCGCCTCGGGGACCTATGAGTGCTTTCACAAGATAGTGATGAAGAAGGAGAAGATCACCCCAGCGGCCATCTTACAGGCTGCCAATGCCGGTGTTGTGAACACGGTTGCCCAGACAGAGGGGGCCATTGGCTACATTGGCCTGGGGTACATCACCGGGAAGGTGAAGGCCCTAAAGGTCAACGGGGTATACCCCACCTCTGAGGTCGTACGCAAGGAGACCTATCCTATTTCCCGGCCCCTCTTTATGTATACCAGAGGGAAGCCCCAAGGGGTGGTGGCCGTCTTCATCAATTTTGTCCTCTCCCCCGAGGGGCAGAGGATCGCCCAAAAGGAGGGCTTTGTACCGATAAGGCCCGTTAAATAGGAGAAGTGATACCGCGCAAGTATAAAGAAAGGGCCATCGAGGGAGTCTTTCTTTCATTCGCCTCAATCTCCCTCGTGGTCCTTTTATTCATCATGCTCTTCCTCTTCCGGGAAGGGCTGCCCATCTTCCGGGTAATAGGGCCACTTGAGTTTCTCTTCGGGAAGTCCTGGTATCCTACGTATGAACCTCCTGAGTTCGGGATCCTCCCCCTGATCATGGGCTCGTTATTTATTACCGTAGGTGCCATCGTGGTGGCTATCCCCCTAGGGCTGGCCAGCGCTATATACCTCGCTGAGATCGCCCACCCAAGGATAAGAGAATGGGTGAAGCCGGCCATAGAGCTTCTGGCCGGGGTCCCCTCGGTGATCTACGGCTTCTTCGGCCTCCTGGTCCTTGCCCCCTTTATACAGGACCTCTTTAATCTTCCCACGGGGCTTACGGCCCTCACTGCCTCTCTCCTCTTAGGGATCATGGCGACCCCAACGGTCATCAGCATCTCCGAGGATGCCCTCAATTCGGTCCCCGGATCTTACAGGGAGGCGTCCCTAGCTTTGGGGGCCACACGATGGCAGACCACCATCAGGGTAGTGGTCCCTGCAGCCCTCTCGGGTATATCCACAGCATGTATCCTGGGGATGGCCCGGGCCATTGAGGAGACCATGGCGGTACTGATGGTTGCCGGTGGTGCCACCCTGATCCCCACCAGTTTTCTACAGCCCGTGCGTCCCCTCACAGCTACCATCATCGCCGAGATGGGCGAGGCGATCCACGGTAGCCCTCACTTTCACGCCCTTTTCGCCATCGGGGTGGTCCTCTTCTTCATCACCCTGGGTTTGAATCTCTTGGCGGACTTCCTCACTCATAGGTTTAAGGAGACGGGGTCAGGGACCTTATAAGCCATGAAGAGGGGACGGATACAAGAATTGATCGCCTTTTGGTGTTTGAGAATGGCCATCGTTATCATACTCGCCGCCCTGGGGTCCATCATCTGGTTCCTCGGCAAGAACGGCCTCTCCATCCTTTCCTGGGAGTTCCTCACCGAGCCTCCCAGAGAGGGGATGACCGAGGGGGGGATATTTCCTGCCTTGGTGGGTACCTGTTATCTGGTCTTCGGGGCTATCATCTGGGCACTCCCTCTAGGGGTCCTCGCGGCCATCTATCTTACCGAATACACCCGGCAGGGGAAGGTGATCAGGGTGATCAGGTTGGGGATAAACAACTTGGCCGGGGTCCCCTCGGTGGTCTTCGGTCTCTTCGGTCTTACCTTCTTCGTGATATACCTCGGTTTTGGGGTGAGCATCCTCTCAGGTTCTCTGACCCTTGCCTTCATGATCCTTCCCACCATCATCAGGGCCTCGGAGGAGGCCATTCTGGCCGTCCCCCAGACCTTTCGTGAGGCCTCCTTCGCCCTCGGGGCCACCCGATGGCAGACCATTTACAAGGTGGTCTTACCTCAGGCCCTCCCAGGGGTACTGACGGGTTCTATTCTGGGTATAGGGAGGGCAGCGGGCGAGACGGCTCCTATCATCTTTACGGCGGCCACCTTTTACACACCTCATCTTCCCCGTTCCATCTTCGACCCGGTAATGGCACTTCCCTTTCACCTCTATGTCCTGGCCACAGAAGGGACCCACCTTGAGAAGACCCTTCCCATCCAGTACGGGACCGCCTTGGTCCTGCTGGGCCTGGTCCTGGGGATAAACCTGGTAGCGATCGTCTGGAGGGCGAGATTGAGAAGGAAAAAGAAATGGTAAAGGAAGACCTGAAAATAATTGTCGAGGACCTGGACTTTTTCTACGGCGGCCTCAAGGCCCTGGATGGGGTGAACATTCAGATCCCAGAGAGGAAAGTCACAGCCCTCATCGGCCCCTCTGGCTGTGGCAAATCCACCTTTTTGCGGGTCCTCAACAGGATGAACGACCTCATTCCTGGGACGAGACTGGAGGGGAAGGTCTTAATTGATGGGCATGACATCTATGCCGACAATATCGATGTAGTAGAGCTCAGAAAAAAGATAGGGATGGTCTTTCAGAAATCCAACCCCTTTCCCAAGTCCATCTTCGATAATGTGGCCTACGGTCTCAGAATCCATGGGAGCAAAGATAGGGTAATACTCGCTGAGATCGTGGAGGAGAGCTTGAAAAGGGCCGCCCTCTGGGACGAGGTGAAGGACGATCTCAAGCGCTCGGCCATGGAACTCTCAGGAGGACAGCAGCAGCGTCTGTGCATCGCCAGGGCTTTGGCTACCGGGCCCGAGATCCTGCTCATGGACGAACCGGCCAGCGCCCTCGACCCCATATCCACTGCTAAGATAGAAGAGCTGATCCGGGAGTTTAAGGAGCATTACACGATCGTCATCGTCACCCACAATATGCAGCAGGCGGCCCGGGTATCCGACTACACCGCCCTCTTTTATCTCGGAAAGCTGATAGAATTTAACGTGACCGAAGAGGTCTTTACTAGGCCGAGCGAAAAACAGACTGAAGATTATATAACGGGTCGTTTCGGTTAAGAGGAGGATACGCAGTGAAAAGACATCTGGAAAGGGAACTAGACAAATTGAGGAAAAAGGTCCTCACCTTGGGGGCGATGGTGGAGGGGAGTATAGGGAAGGCCATAATATCCCTCATGCGCTATGACCTCAAACTGGCCAGAGAGGTCATTGAAAGGGATCATGAGATAGATCACCTGGAGGTGGAGATAGAGGAAGACTGCCTCAAGATCCTCGCTCTTTATCAACCAGCAGCTATCGATCTGAGATATGTGGTGGGGATCTTAAAGATGAACAATGATCTGGAACGAATGGGGGATCTGTCCGTAAACATCGCCGAGCGGGTCACCTATCTGGCCAATCAGAGAGGGACGGAGCTTTTTCTCGACTTTACCAATATGTGGGAAAAGACCAGAGCTATGGTGAAAGGGGCCTTAGATGCCCTTGTCAAGATGGACCCACAAATGGCCCGGGGTGTCTGTGCTGCCGATGACGGGGTGGATAAAATTAATAAGGAGATGCTCGACCTGATCCAAGATCACATCGAACAAAACCCCCACGAAGTAAAACCCCTTATTCATCTGCTCCTTGCCTCCCGCCATCTGGAGCGTATTGCTGATTTGGCAACCAACATCGCCGAGGACGTGGTCTATATGATCGAGGGTGAGATCATCCGCCACCGAACAGAGGACTATACCCGCCGAGACTAAAGCCACACTTTAGGAGTTGATTTTTCGCCTCAAAAAGTTATATCATTTAACCTCACAAATATCCTTTTCAAAAAGGGAGTTACATGGCTGAAAAGGTGGTAATCACCGTCCTGGGGAAAGACAGGGTGGGGATCGTAGCAGAGATATCTGGGGTCCTCTACCAAAACAACGTGAATATATTGGACATAAACCAAAAAGTCATGGGTGAGGAGATCTTTGCAATGACCATGCTGGTCGACATCTCCCTCAGCAAGGTCAGTTTTGCTGAGTTAAAGGAGCAATTGGAAAAGAAAGGCGAAGAGATGGAGCTAAAGGTCATGGCCCAGCACGAGGACATCTTTAAGTTCATGCATAGGATATAAAAGTGACCCTGGAGTTTAGCTCGGAAGAGATCTTGGAGACGGTGGAGATGATTGAGGCCTTCAACCTCGACGTGCGTACCGTCACCATGGGGATTAATCTTCAAGACTGTGCCCGTTCAGATGCTAAAAAAACGGGCGAAAAGATCAGGGGAAAGATCATCCAACTTGCTGCACACCTGCGACAAGACGCCAAAGATATAGAGCTGAAATATGGGATCCCCATTGTAAATGTCAGGATTGCCGTAACCCCTGTCGCCAACCTCCTTGGCAAGGCCTCGTTAGATGCTTTTCTCTACCTCGCCCAGGTCCTCGACAGCGCAGCGGCGGAGATGGACATCGACTTTTTGGGGGGATACTCCGCCTTGGTACAAAAGGGATTCACTCCAGCGGAGAGGGCCCTCATCGACTCCATTCCCTCTGCTCTGTCCCAGACAGAGAGGGTTTGTGCCTCGGTCAATGTGGCGTCCACCAAGGCCGGCATCAATATGGATGCCGTCGCCCTCATGGGAAAAATTATAAAGGAAACAGCTCATCTCACAGCCGAGAGGGATGGAATAGGGTGTGCCAAGCTGGTGGTCTTCGCAAACGCAGTGGAAGACAATCCCTTTATGGCTGGTGCCTTCCATGGCCCAGGAGAGCCGGAGGCAGTCATCAATGTTGGTGTAAGTGGCCCAGGGGTGATCCGCAACGTCTTGGAGCGAATGGATGGGGCCAGTTTAGGGGAAGTAGCGGAGGCCATCAAAAAAGCCGCCTTCAAGATTACCAGAGTTGGTGAGATGGTAGGCAGGGAGCTATCGAAGAAGTTGGGGGTGACCTTTGGCATATTGGACATCTCCTTGGCCCCCACACCAACGGTGGGGGATAGCGTGGCCGAAATCCTCGAAAAGATAGGGATAGGAAAGGTTGGAGGTCCAGGGAGCACCGCAGCCCTGGCCATGTTAAACGATGCGGTAAAGAAGGGAGGCGCTTTTGCCTCTTCGTATGTAGGAGGACTGAGCGGGGCCTTTATTCCTGTAAGTGAAGATGCAGGGATGGCGAGGGCGGCCGCTGAAGGATGGCTTACCCTGGAGAAATTAGAGGCGATGACTTCGGTATGTTCCGTTGGCCTTGACATGATTGCCATCCCCGGAGATACAACCCCTGAGACTATCTCGGCAATCATCGCTGATGAAATGGCTATAGGGGTGATTAATTGTAAGACCACGGGGGTTAGAATAATACCCGCCCCCAACAAAGGACCTGGTGATTGGGTCACGTTCGGAGGGCTTTTAGGAGAGGCACCCGTTCTTCCCATTAAAGGCGGATCGGCGGATGAGTTCATCAAAAGAGGTGGGAGAATTCCTGCTCCCCTGCAGGGTTTGAACAACTAATGAAGAAAGTCAGGCTGAGGATACCCGCCTCAACTTCAAATATCGGTCCGGGCTTCGATACATTGGGGTTGGCCCTGAATCTTTATAACTACCTGGAGATGGAGGAGACTGCTGAGGGGATAGTTGTCCACTATGAGGGAGAGGGGGCAGAGAGACTGGGTGAGATACCGCCCGAAGAGAGCCTCCCCTATCGGGCCGCCAAAGAGGTCTTTCAGCTTGTAGGACACTCCCCCCGTGGTCTCAAGGTTTCCCTTATCAATAACATCCCACTCGGTCGCGGACTGGGCAGTAGTGGTGCCGTGTGTGTAGGGAGCATAGCGGCGGCCTTCCTCTTAGCAGGTCTCAAGCTGACCCCTCATCTAATCCTAAGGATAGCCCTTCAGTTTGAAAGGCATCCGGACAACATTACTCCTTCTTTGATGGGGGGCTTCACCGTCTCGTGCGTAGTTCAGGGGAGGGTGTTTTTTGTGAAGATCCCGCCAACCTTTTCCTTTAAGGTCGTGGCAATCGTCCCTGAACTGGAACTATCTACCCAAGACTCAAGGAAGGTTTTGGCCTCTCAGATCTCCTTCGAAGATGCCCAGTTCAATATTAACAGGGTCGCCCTCTTAGTGGCAGGATTCGCTACAGGAAACCCAGGGGTCTTGATGGAAGGGCTACAAGACAGGTTACACCAACCGTATCGCGCAGGGCTTCTTCCCGGACTCTACGAGGTCTTCGACGAAGGATACCTTATGGGTGCCCTGGGGTGTTTTCTCAGTGGAGCTGGTTCCTCCATCATCGCCCTCACACAGACAAATGCGAGGCAGATCGGTCGTCGTATGTCCATGTTGTGGCAGAAGAAGTTCGGCATTACCAACCATTGGCAGGTCTTTCAGGTGGACAATGAAGGGATGTTGCAAGAAAAATGATTAAGGAGTGAAAGGGGTTTGAGTATGAATGTTCCTTTTCTGGACTTGAAGGCTCAATATCAAAAGATCAAAAAAGAGGTTGATCAGGCCGTCGCAGAGGTGATATCGGAGCAATACTTTATCTTAGGTCCTAAGGTGGAGGCCTTGGAGGAGGTCATAGCGTCATATTCCTCTGCACGCCATGGGATAGGGGTCGCGTCAGGTAGCGACGCCCTGATGCTTTCTCTGATGGCGGTAGGTATCAGGGTGGGCGACGAGGTTATCACCTCTCCCTTTACCTTTTTCGCCACGGCCGGTTCCATCACGAAGGTAGGGGCTACACCTGTATTCGTGGATATAGATCCCAAGACCTATAACGTAGATCCCTCTCAGATAAGCGAGCGGATTACCCCCAAGACCAAGGCCATCATCCCCGTTCACCTCTTCGGTCAGTGTGCAGATATGGAGCCGATAAAGGAGTTAGCGCGAAGGTATGACCTCTGGCTCGTTGAGGACGCCGCCCAGGCTATTGGGTCAGATTATATAAAGGACTCACATACCACTCAGCGGGCGGGGAGCATAGGGGATTTGGGGTGTTTCTCCTTCTACCCTTCCAAGAATTTGGGTGGTTTTGGTGATGGGGGGATGGTGACCGCCAATGACGACGAATTGGCTGACCGCGTCAGGCTTCTCAGGGTGCATGGTGCCTCTAGAAAATACTACTATCAAATCGTAGGCGTCAATAGCAGGTTGGATGCCCTCCAGGCCGCTGTCCTCTTGGTGAAATTCCACTATTTGGAGGAATGGACAGAGAAGAGGCGAGAAAATGCCGACTATTACAACCACCTCTTCGAGGGAATAGATCATCAAGCTCTCGATATAGAGACCCCCTATGTGCAATATAGAAACCGCCATATATATAACCAATACGTCATCAAAGTTTCCAAAAGGGATGAGCTCCGGAAGTTTCTCTCCCGTGAGGGGATAGTGACCGATATCTATTATCCCCTCCCCCTACACCTGCAGGAATGCTATAGAGATCTCGGATATGGGGAAGGGGACTTTCCACATGCCGAGGGTGCAGCAAGAGAGACCCTGGCCCTCCCTATTTATCCTGAACTCACCAAGGAGCAACAGGAATATGTGGTTTCCAAGATAGGTGAATTCTTCCACTCTTTCGTTCCATGATATTTACACATCTGAAAAGGCAGGACTTCTTCTTGGCCGCCCTTTCAGGGGGCCTTTTGTCCCTGAGTTTTCCCGTCTTTGATCTATGGCCCTTAGCTTGGTTCTTTCTCGTCCCCCTCTTGCTTTGCATCCGTGGGAAGGGTGGCAAAGGTGCCTTTCTTCTGGGGACCTTTGCCGGGGTAATTGCCTATCTCGGCATCCTTTACTGGATTGTGGTGGCCGTCCACAGGTATGGCAACATCCCACTTCCCTTGGCCATCCCCGTCCTTCTCCTCTTGGTCCTCTACCTCAGCCTCTACTGGGGAGCCTTCAGCTATCTTTGTTTATACTTTAAAGAAAGAGCAGGATGGATCTCGATCCTGGCCTTTCCCGCTCTATGGGTGGGTCTGGAGTACCTGCGTTCCTTTCTACTCACCGGTTTTCCCTGGGCTCTGCTCGGTTACTCTCAATATTTAAACACCCCCCTCGTCCAGATAGCCGATGTGACCGGTGTCTATGGGATCTCCTTTCTCATAATCTTGATCAATACTATTCTTTTCCTGTGGTGTATCAACTGGCGGGATGGAAGACGTATGCCCCTCAAGGGCACGATTGTCGCCATGGTTTTAGTAGCTCTGAGCCTTGCCTATGGAGCTTGGAAGATCCATTTGCCATTGACCAACGGGAAGCCTTTTATGATCGGAGTAATTCAGGGCAATATAGCGCAGGATGTAAAGTGGGATAGAGGATTTCAGTGGGAGACTTTGGAGATCTACCAGAAGCTCACCTTCGGCCTCAAGGATGCCTCTCCTCAACTCATCGTTTGGCCTGAAACGGCCATCCCATCCTATTTCCCCTCGGGTACGGAGCTGGACGGAGAGGTGGGAGCCATCCCTAAGCGGCTGAAGACACACCTTCTTTTCGGTAGTCTCTCCTGCAGACAAGGGGAAGAGGGGATAGAAGTCTACAATAGTACCTTTCTCCTCTCCCCCACCTCCCAAATCCTAGGCCGTTACGACAAGATCCACTTGGTCCCCTTTGGCGAATATATCCCACTCTCCCAGTTTTTCCCCTTTTTCAACGCGCTGGTGGGCATAGGAAACATATCCCCGGGCAAAGAGGCGGTGATTTTTCATCTCCCTGAAGGTACGTTTGGGACCTTAATCTGTTTCGAGGTGATCTTCCCTGAGCTCTGTAGGGAGTTTGTCCGCAAGGAGGCCGATTTCATGGTGACCGTCACCAATGATGCCTGGTTTGGAAGGACATCAGCGTCTTACCAACACCTCGCCCTGGCGACTTTCAGATCTATAGAGAACAGGTTATGGTTGGTCAGGGCGGCCAACAGCGGCATAAGCGCCTTTATCGATCCCTGGGGGAGGATTCACAAGGCCAGCGGACTCTTTACGCGCGAGGTATTAACAGAAGAGATAAGCATTAAGCGGGGGAAGATGACCTTCTACACCAAGTATGGAGACCTCTTCGCCATCATCTGCTTTCTGTTAGGGATGGGCCTTATCGGCCATGCCCTGATTAGAAGGGTGAGGCCTTGATATGTGACGAATAAACCTCCGTGAAGGATCGCCCTTACTCACGCCACATGTTTCAGCAGAAGTTTTGAGGTTGACAAAAGGGGTTCGATATATTAAATATTACATTCCCATATCCTGAGAGAGAGAATAAATAGATGAAGACCTTTCATGCGAGAAAAGAAGATGTAAAAAAGACGTGGTATTTGGTCGATGCTGAAGGTAAGGTCTTGGGGAGATTGGCCACTAATATAGCGAAGATCTTACGTGGCAAACATAAGCCGATCTTCAGCCCCCACGTGGATACAGGGGACTTTGTTGTAGTGGTAAATGCGGAAAAGATTCGGCTTACGGGTAATAAATTGAAGGGAAAAATCTATTACCGTTACTCTGGCTATCCAGGAGGACTTAAGGCTATCACTGCCGAAAAATTGCTGGTCAGAAAACCGGAGGAGTTGATAAGAAGGGCAGTGAAGGGGATGTTGCCGAAAAATAGGTTGGGGAGGAAGATATTCAAAAAACTAAAGGTTTATGCTGGTCCCGATCATCCTCATGAAGCCCAACAACCAGAACGTCTTGAGGCCTAAATAGACCGTTTTAAGGAGAGTACATGGCTGAGGAGAGATTTTACGCTACGGGAAAGAGGAAGACATCGGTGGCCCGGGTGTGGTTGAGGCCTGGGGAGGGAAGGATCGAGGTAAATAAAAAGGCATTGGATGATTACTTTCCCAGGGAGACCTTAAGAATGACCATCTTGCAACCTTTTGAATTGACCAATACCTTGGGGCAATTCAATGTCTACGTCAATGTGAAAGGAGGAGGGGGCTCTGGGCAAGCAGGGGCTGTAAGACATGGTATCTCCAAGGCCCTTTTATCATATAATGAAAATTTTAGGGATATATTGAAGAAAGCAGGTTTTATCACCCGCGATCCGCGGGCAAAAGAGAGGAAGAAATACGGGCAGAAAGGGGCCAGGGCCAGGTTCCAGTACTCAAAGAGATAGGTTGATCCTTACAGGGGAGGTCAACCTCCCCTTTTTAATTTTTTCCCTGTCAAAAAGGGGGAGCAGTGAAAGTAGGGATAATAGGGGCTAGTGGCTATACAGGCCTGGAGTTGGTGAGGATCTTGGCTGGACATCCGAAGGTCGAGATCTCCTCTTTGACCTCCGAAAGGTTCGCAGGTTTAGCTATAGATGAGGTATTCCCTTCCTTAAAGGGGTTTATCGATCTGCGATTCAGTGAGCTGTCAGTTCAGAAAATAGCCCGAGAGGCGGACTTTATCTTTACGGCCCTACCCCATGGAACATCTATGGGGGTGGTGGAGGAATTTATTAAAAGGGGAAAGCGAGTTGTGGACCTAAGCGCCGATTTCAGGCTGAAGGACCTAGGTCTTTATGAGAGGTGGTATGGGAAACACTCTTGTCCATATTTATTGCAGGAGGCGGTATATGGACTGCCTGAAATCTACCGGGATGAGATAAAGGAGGGGAAACTAGTGGCCAACCCCGGGTGTTATCCAACAGGGACCATCCTCGCCTTGACCCCCCTCCTGGAAGAAAAGGCCATATCCACCTCAGGTATCGTGGTCGATGCCAAGTCAGGGGCAAGTGGGGCGGGAAGAAACCCCTCTTTGACAAATCTCTTTTGTGAGGTGGAGGAAGGGTTGAAGGCCTATAATGTAGCAGGACACCGTCATGCCCCAGAAATGGAGCAGGAACTCAGCTTCCGAGTGGGAGATCCCGTCACCATCCTCTTTGTACCCCATCTCATCCCCATAAACAGGGGTATTCTTTCCACCATTTACGCCCGTGTGAAGGGAGAGCTCTCGACTGAGAAGGTCTGCGATTTGTACCGTAGGCGATATCAAAATGAACCCTTTATACGCCTATGTCCTCCGACTACCTTTCCCTCCACCGTAGAGGTCCGGGGATCCAATTATTGTGACTTGGGGGTGATGGTGGATGAGGCCTCGGGTCAACTTATCGTTATCTCTGCCATTGACAACCTGGTAAAGGGTGGCTCTGGGCAGGCAGTACAAAACATGAACATTATGTGCGGCTTCCCCGAGACCATGGGTTTGGAACAGATCCCCATTTTCCCTTAAGGTTTTTCTTCAAGACCTCTACCCCAGCTATAGGGTCTTAGGAAGGAGGGGCTTTATCTTGATGAACATTCCCAGTGGGGGTGTTTTTAGCTCGTCCATCCCATTAAATTGCTTTATATCATCTGCATACTTGGCAGTCCGGTAAAATTTCCCGGAGATAGAGGAAAATGTATCCCCCCTCCTTACCATATACACCCGCAGTCTGTGCAGGGGTATCTTCGACGCCTCCTGACGGGAAAGGGAGTGAAAACTGAAGATCACCTTATTAAAAGTCCTTTTCCCCCTGGCGAATTCCTGCAATCGGGAGATATTGGCCATGACAAATCCCATCTTTCCCCTCGTCAGATAGGCGATGCGCAACCCCAGCCAGCCCCCTCCATCGGATTGGGCTCGGTAATCGGCAAGATAGGCCCTTTTCCCATCGATGGTGATCCGCGACGCGCCCAAGCGTTGCAGGCCCGAATCCTTTTCCACCATGGCGGCCAATTGACTGGGGGTGAGTTCCTTTTTCAACTCTATGGGTATGACCTGAGAAAGGTATCTTTTGGAAGGGCCCTGTGCCACTAATGAACCCGTTGTATCCCCCCTTTGGACCTTCCAACCCTCCGGCATCTTTATCCTAAAACGAAAATATCTGTTCTTATAACCAGTTCCTTTTATCACTCCATCCCTTGCACCAGGGCCGAAGACAAGTCCCCTGAGCTTAGAGATGTAGCGGTTGTGGCCCACTGTCATGCCTGCAGTCTTCCCCTTTGTTAGCTCCTGGGCATAGGCCTTGGTCTTCGCTCTCCGTTGGGGGGTGGGGGGAGGGGAGGCGAACAGCTGCTCTAGTAGGTTAGGGGTACTTTTTTCCATCCTCTCCAAGATCTTGAAGAACTCCGCTATCTCCATGGGGTTATATCCTGCCTTGTACATATACAGTGTCCCCAATTGATCCGCCTGATGTTCGTCTTTTCTGCTGTAGCCCTGAAGGATGGCAGTAAGGACGAGATTGGAGCCCAATACCAGGCCTTCCGATTCTGTGGCAACTGCTACTCCCAAGATGATGAATTGTGCTCCGATGGCCTTCTGGTACTTCTTGACCCCATGTCTTGCAGCCACATGACCGCTTTCATGACCCAAGATACCGGCAAGTTGCGCCTCGTTGTTGAGATAGGCCAGTAACCCCCTGTTTATGTAGATGTAGCCACCAGGCAAGGCGAAGGCGTTGATGACGGCGGAATCAACCACCATATAATGATGTGGTATGTTGTTTCGGTGAGAGACCCCCGCAATCCCCTGTCCCACCTGATCGATATATCTTTGTAGAGATGTGTCGTCATATTTACCAAACTGTATTAGAACGGCATCATGTCCGTTCTTTCCCATCTCTATCTCGTATTGATCGCTGAAGAACATAATTTCCTTCTTTTGGGTGACCGGGTTGACGGCACAGCCGGTCAAAAAAAAGAGGCCAATTATGAGAATACAGACTTTTTTCATAACAAATACGCTCCCTTCCTTTCTCAATCTGTTAGACCCCCGCAGTTCTCATTTGTTCAATATGATATTTTTTCTTATATCATAAAGCTCGTGAGGTTGTCCAATACGCCTTGGCTAAATCTCGAGCGCCTTTATCCTAGTAGAAATTTGTTGACATATCCACTAATTTTGTTATTTTCTTAGTCTTACCAATGTGAAGCCCCTTAAGGGGAGAAATTGTATGCGTATAGAAGTCTTAGGTTGTTATGGTGCCGAATTCCTTCGATTTAAAAGCTGCGGCTTTTTGATAGATAACTCTGTAATGTTAGATGCAGGTACCATTGTGTCTCCTTTGGACTTGGAGGCGCAGAGGGGGATTAGGGAGATATTCATTACTCATTCCCATCTCGATCATATAAAGGATATCTTCTTTTTGGCCAACAATCTCTTTGAAGAAAAGGGAAGTGGGGTGAAGATATATGGTACCAAAGAAATACTGAAAGGGCTTAAAAGGCACTTTATAAATGGGGTCATATGTCCTGATTTTACCTCCATCCCTCAAAAAAGGAGCTCCGTTATAAGCTTTAAGGCGATAAAGGAGGGTGAATTTTACCCCTTACCACAAGGGTTAAGCCTCCGGGCCGAAAATGTAAACCATAACGTAGAGGCGGTTGGTTATATCATAAGTTGTGACCATGGTTACGTCGTCTATACCGGGGATACAGGGCCTACAGGGCATATATGGAAGGTTTGTAATAAATTAAGCAACTTGTTGGCCGTCTTCATAGAATGTTCCTTCCCGAATGGGCTTCATGAGATGGCAGTTCTCTCCGGTCACCTTACCCCACAGACCATGGCTAAGGAGTTGGATAAGCTGAAGGAGAAGGATTATCCGGTCTTCGTCTTCCACATGAAACCTCAATATCTTAAGACCATCGAGGAAGAGATCAGCGCCCTGAATGACGACAGGATATCCATCCTCGCCCAGGGAGAGGAGATCGACCTCTAAAGGGGAGGGTAAATGGTGTGGTTTAAGAAAAAGGAGGTTACTTCCGAGGAGCGCAAGGCAGTAGATGCCTTATGGTCAAAATGCAATGTCTGCAATGAGATAATCTACAAGAAGGAGCTTGAGCGCAACCTCAATGTTTGTCCTAAGTGCAGCTATCACTTTCCCATCTCCGCCCAGAAGAGGCTCGCCATCGTGGTGGACGAGGGTAGTTTTAGTGAGGTGGACCGGGGGTTAACCCCTGTAGATCCCATTTCCTTTCGAGACATAAAGAGGTATTCAGAACGGTTGGAGGAGGCACAAAAAAAGACGGGTTTAAATGATGCCTTCATCGCCGGGAAGGGAGAGATCCACGGCTGCCCGGCGATTATAGGGGTTTTTGACTTTGGCTTTTTAGGAGGGAGTTTGGGTTCAGTGGTGGGTGAGAAGATCGCCAGGATGGTTGAAAGGGCCATGGGGGAAAGAGTAGGGGTGATAATTTTCACCTCCTCCGGGGGGGCAAGGATGCAGGAGGGGATCTTTTCACTCATGCAGATGGCCAAGACCAGTGCAGCCTTATCCCTGTTAAGGAGGGAGAAATTGCCATATATTTCTGTCCTGACAGACCCCACTACTGGGGGAGTTACCGCTAGCTTTGGGATGTTGGGGGATATAATTATGGCAGAACCAAGGGCCTTGATATGTTTCGCTGGTCCTCGGGTCATCAAGGAGACCATCAAGACCGACCTTCCCCCTGGGTTCCAAAGGGCGGAGCACCTTCTCCAACATGGGATGATAGATCTCATCGTGGAGAGAAGGAAATTAAAAGAGACATTGGGAAGGTTATTGGATCTATTTTCCCACTGAACAAGGCTCCCCTATTTTGTCGCCTATGAATTATCAGGAGACACTGGCATATCTTTATGGCCTGGAGAGATTCGGGATGGTCTTTGGCCTCGAAAACATCTCCTCTCTCGTGCAGGTCCTCGGGAATCCCCACCGTGATTTGAAGGTGATCCATGTTGGGGGGACCAATGGAAAAGGATCGGTAAGCGCAATGATGGCCTCTATCCTTCAGGAGGATGGTTATAAGGTGGGTCTTTATACCTCTCCCCATCTTGTCGATTTCACTGAGAGGATACGAATAAATGGAACCGAGATATCCTGGGATGAAGTGGTGAGGCTGACGGACCTGCTGCGTAGCAGGGTCGAAGAGGAGGGCATCACCCAACAATTTACCTTCTTTGACTTCACCACCGCCCTGGCCATCTATTATTTCTTCATACAAGAGGTAGACGTGGCTATCCTGGAGGTAGGTCTGGGGGGGAGATTGGACTCCACTAATATTGTTAACCCCCTTATCGTGGTGATCACCAATGTGGCCAGAGATCATTTTCAAATCCTAGGGGAGAGGATTGAGGATATCGCAAGAGAGAAGTCAGGAATTGTGAAAAAAGGGGTTCCATTGATAAGTGGGGCTACCCAGCCTGAGGTCATAGAGGTTTTGGAAGAGAAATGCAGGAGAAACGAGGCTACCTTGAGATTGGTGAGAAGGGATTTTTTTGGAGAAAGGGTTGCCCCCATGACTCTCAACTTCCTTGGTCGCAGATGGAGATTAGAGGAGGTAAGACTGGGGGTAGCAGGTTCTTATCAGATCGACAACGCAACGGTGGCCCTGGGGGCCTTAGAGGTATTGGAGGAGAGAGGATATGGGATAAACGAGGGGTCCATTTGTGAGGGTCTGGGAAAGATCACCTGGCCTGGGAGACTGGAGCTCGTCCAAATGTCACCTCGGATCCTCCTCGATGGGGCCCATAACACTGCAGCAGCCAAGTCGTTGAGGGAGGCCCTGCAGGAAGAGTTTGACTATGGCCATCTCTCTATGATAGTGGGGATCATGGAGGACAAAGAGATCCCCGCCATCTTGGCGGAATTGGCACCTTTGGCTGATGTGCTGGTCGCCTCTAGGCCTCACAATTCCCGTGCGATGTCTCCCCAAAGGATAGCCGAAATTGCCCAGCCCTATTGTAAAGAGGTAAAGGTGATTGAGGAGGTAAAGGATGCAGTGGACTATTTAAAAAAAGAGGTGGCCCAAGAAGACGATCTGATCTTGGTTACCGGCTCCTTATTTACGGTGGGAGAAGCGAGAGAATGCCTGTTGAGCAAGGGGGTGGGATGAGAGGATCTTCACGTTACTCCTTTATTCGATTGGCCTTCATCGCCATTATTCTCTCCCTTTCACTAATTCCCCAGAAGACCATCGGTTTTGAGCTCAACTATAGGGCTAAGGGCGAGGGCCCCATCCAGATGGAGGCGGACAGGCTCACGTACGACCGAAAAGGGGATTTTATCACCTTGGAAGGGGAGGTGAGGATCATACAAAAAGGTATCTCCCTGAGGGCTGATAAGGTGATATTTTATACCGAGACCAAGGATGTGGTGGCTGAAGGGGGTGTAATCTTGAAGGAAGGGGAAGATGTCCTGCGCTGTGATCGATTGGAATTTAACATAGAGACGAAAAAGGGCGTGGTATATGAAGGCAGGCTCTTTCTCAAGAAAAAGAACTTTCACATTACTGGTAGCAAGGCCGAGAAATTGGGGGAAATGCAGTACCGAGTATATGATGCCAGCCTTACCTCCTGTGATGCGAGGATACCCTCATGGAAATTCACGGCTAAACAATTGGATGTGGAGGTTGATGGTAGTGCCAAGGGGTGGTGGCCAGGGTTCCACGTGAAGAATGTCCCCCTCCTCTATTTTCCCTGGGCCATCTTTCCGCTCAAAGAGGAGAGGCAGACTGGTTTTCTATTCCCCGAATTTGGCAGCTCAAGCAAATGGGGACCAGAGATCACAATCCCCTTTTACTGGGCTATTGCCCCCAATCAAGATGCTACCTTTTATCTCCAGCGCATCGGAGATGCCAGGGGGAGGGGCTTTAAGGAGGGAATGGAGTACAGATATGTCCTAAGCAGTAGGGCACGAGGAGAGATTAAGGGATTTTACATCCGGGATGAACGGGAGCATGAACGAGAGTTCGATAATCGCTGGTGCGTCTTCTATGATCATGATCAGACCTTCCCCAAGGGATATTACCTGAAGGCGGATGTAAACTGGGTGAGCGACAATGAATATCCTGTCGATTTCGATGATGACATCCCCGATGAGGCCCTGATAGATTCCAGGTCGAGAAACCAACTGGAATCCATCTTTTGCTTGGGCAAGGAGTGGGAGTGGGGAACGCTGGGGGCGGAGTTTTCTTATTTCCGTGACCTCACGAAGGAGAGCAACCGCGCTACCTTGCAGAGGCTTCCCCAAGCAACCTTCCAGCTCTTTCAAGATCAGTTCCTTGACACCTTCCTCTTCTATGAGTTGGAGGCCCAAGGCACCCACTTCTGGCGCAAGGAGGGGATAAGGGGAGGAAGGATAGATATCTATCCCAAGTTCTCGGTTCCTCTAAGGCCCTTTGATATCTTGCGATTTGAGCCATGGATAGGCTACCGGGAGACCGTTTATTTCCCTGACAACGCTCCGCTGGGGATAAATGACGATGTCACGAGTAGAGAAATATACGATGTAGGGGCATCCCTCGCCACCACCATCAGTAAGGTATATTCCCTTGGCAGGAAAGGGGGTAAGAAGCTGCGGCACACCATAGAACCTAAGGTGGTCTATAACTACATCCCTAGAGTAGATCAGACGGACAACCCCGAGTTTGACGACCTGGACTATATCCCCCCCCAAAATACGTTTACTTGGTACATCACCAATCGTCTGATAGGCAAGGTAGTGGACGAAGGAGGAGAAGTTACGTACCCTGAGTACCTCTATCTGAGGCTGCATCAAGGCTATGATGTCTCCCCCCATCTTACATCTGAGGAGCGCCTCTCCAACCTTACGACAGAGATGCGCTTTACCCCAATTTCATGGGCATACGGGACGATGGATGCCGAATACAATTTCCGCCGCCATCGCCTGGACATCTTCAATGCAGGTGTCAACATCAATGATAAGAGGGGCGATCGTTTGGGGGTGGAGTACAGGTTCACCAAGTACGAGGTAGAAGAACTCAATGCGGAGCTTTTGTTTCGTGTCATAGATCCCATTGATCTTTTCTTCTCGTATCGGCATAATCTTCATGATGAGGTCAGGATAGAGACGGTCTATGGTTTTGACTACCGTCACCAGTGTTGGGGGATAGCAGTCCGATTGCATGATATAAACCGTTCCCCTGATAGGTTGCGGGATGGTGAGCTGAAGGTGATGGTTTACGTTACCCTCTCGGGGATAGGGAGGTTTAGGGTCAAATAAGGAGGTGGACGAATGAAAGGGATTGTTTTGGCTGGTGGCCTGGGGACGCGCATGTATCCCTTGACCAAGATCACCAACAAACACCTCTTGCCTGTATACAACAGACCGATGATTTATTATCCTCTACAGACACTCGTCAGCGCCGGGATAGAGGATATCCTCCTCGTCACCGGAGGAAACAATGCCGGGGATTTCCTCAGGCTCCTCGGAAATGGCAATGAATTCGGGCTCAAACATATCAACTATACCTATCAGGAAGGGGAGGGGGGTATTGCGGCGGCCCTCAGCCTGGCGGAATTCTTCGCTGAAAAGGATAAGATATGCGTTATCCTTGGGGACAACATCATTGAGAAGACCATCAGAAAGGCTGTCGAGGCCTTTGAGCGACAAAAGGAAGGGGCTAAGATCATGATAAAGGAGGTTCCCGATCCCCAGAGGTTTGGCGTCCCTGTCTTAGAGGGGGATAAGATAGTCAAGATAGAAGAAAAGCCTAAGGTCCCAAAGTCAAAATATGCGGTAACGGGGATCTATATGTACGACAATACGGTCTTTGACATCGTCAAGACACTTAAACCCTCGGGCAGGGGGGAATTAGAGATAACCGACGTAAACAACGCCTATATTGAGAGGGGGCAGTTGACCTGGGAGATCTTGGATGGATGGTGGACGGATGCAGGGACCTTCGACTCCCTGCTGAGGGCCAGCCAACTGGTGGCCGAGACAGGGGCTAACAAATTGGGTTGAGGATGATCATGATCGCTGGGGTAAAGGTCGAGAGACTTAAGGTCATTCCTGATGAGAGGGGTAGGTTGATGGAGATCTTGCGCAGTGATGACGAGATCTTCCATAAGTTTGGTCAGGTCTATATGACCACCACCTATCCCAATGTGGTCAAGGCATGGCACTGCCACAAGATCCAGACCGATAATGTAACGGTAGTGAAGGGGATGCTCAAACTGGTCCTCTATGATCCGCGTGAGGACTCACCTACCAAAGGGGAGATAAACGAGTTCTTTGTCGGCGAGCACAACCCCCTCTTGGTGCAGATACCAAAAGGGGTCTACCATGGATGGATGTGCATCAGCGAGACGGAGGCGATAGCGATCAACACCCCCACCGAGGCCTACAACCGGGAAGAACCAGATGAATACCGCGTCCATCCCCATGAGAATGATATCCCCTATGATTGGACGAGAAAAGATGGCTGAGGAAAAGACCATCCTGGTAACCGGTGGATGTGGCTTTATCGGAAGCAACTTTATCCACTACATGGTGGGGAAATACCCGAATTATCGAATCATAAACCTGGACAAATTGACCTACTGTGGCAACCTGGACAACCTTTGTGAACTGGTCGATTATCCTCACTATTCATTTGTCAAGGGGGATATCGCGGATAGTGAGAAGGTAAGGGGAATTTTCCAAGATGAGAGGGTCGATGTCATCGTAAACTTTGCCGCCGAATCCCACGTGGACAGAAGCATAGAAGACCCCGATCTATTTCTGCGGACAAATATCTTGGGGACGCAGGTCTTATTGGAGGGGGCACGGGAGATGGAAATCCCCCTCTTTGTCCAGATATCCACGGACGAGGTATATGGCTCTTTGGGGTCCAGCGGTCTCTTTACCGAGACCACCCCCCTGAGACCCAACAGCCCCTATGCAGCGAGCAAGGCCGCTGCCGATCTTATGGTCAGGGCATATACCAAGACCTACGGTATAGATGCTATCATCACCCGTTGTTCCAACAACTACGGGCCGTATCAGTTTCCGGAAAAGCTGATCCCCCTGATGATCAGCAACGCCATGGAGGACAAGGAGCTTCCGATCTACGGTGATGGATCAAACGTCAGGGACTGGATATATGTGGAGGATCACTGCCGGGCCCTCGATGTCATCCTCCATCATGGCGTCAGTGGGGAGATATACAATATCGGCGGGGCCTGCGAGCGGACCAACCTGGATGTGGTCAAGACCATCTTAGAGATTGTGGGCAATCCAGAGTCCCTGATCCAATTTGACAAGGATCGGCCAGGGCATGACCGAAGGTATGCCATGGACTTTTCCAAGTTACAGGGGGAGCTGGATTGGCAGCCAAAGGTAACCTTTGAAGAGGGTATAAAACAAACTGTAACTTGGTATATAGACAACCAGGATTGGTGGCAGCGGATAAAGACAGGGGAATATATGGAATATTATGAGCGGATGTATGGGAATAGGTGAGATGCGTCGTCAAAAAGAGGGGCGTCAGCCCCTTTTTTATTTGTTTTTGGGGATACTGTAGAGATAGCAGGACATGTGTGTGGGTTTGTACATCGGCGATTACAAAGGTCATTCAAGACCTGGTGTCCAATAAGAAAAGCTATAATTTTCAACAACATCCCCTTTTCCCCTCACAATATCCTTTAATCTTGCCTCATCTTATCACTTAGCGCAATTGGGGTCGGATATTTGAATACCGCAATATACGTTG
>DAOVGN010000035.1 GCA_030672385.1 Deltaproteobacteria bacterium
AAAAGGGCCTCACATTCTCTGCAAAGAATATTGTTGTCGTAGACCCCGAGCGGCGCCTTCTTTGGATATTCCCCCTTCTTGTTTGTCAATAGTCGCGGTGGATCTCTTCCATCTCGTAGCCTACGGAAGAAGCCTTCCGGAATTATGTGGGCTTTAATGAGTTTCTTGTGTTGGTTGCAAAATCGACAAGTCATATTTATCCATAGCTAACAATTAATATACGAAATTCCGGTTTGCTCTCGACGTAAATACATTATAGCATATGTTAGCATGGTGAAAAGAAAAAATCCTTTAAAAATCGAGCAGGTGAGAGTATATAAAAAAGGGGGAATAAGAATATCTTCCCCCTCACTGCCGCCTTGCGGCATCCCGTCTTTTCTGATTTATGCACAGCGGAACGGGACTCTATCCTCTCCCACCCCCGCCACAAAGACGGCGGGATCTTCGACAGGGGAAAAGAGATATTTATTTATGAGGTACTTTCCTCTTTACTCGACCCTTAGAATCCTCGCCGCCTGCCGCCAGCGGCATCCCGCTTCCGTAAATCTATATAGCGGGGCGGGACTGGAACCCTTTTTCAGCTCCTCCGGCTTGCCACCGTTAACCTGTTTATGGCCCTTTCCAAGGCCCCCATGGCCGCATAGAACTCCCTCTCTTCGGGGCTGAGTTGTTTCAACCGCTCCTCGGCCCTCTCCTTGGCCCTTTGGGCCCGCTCTACGTCTATCTCTTGTTCCAGCTCTGCGGCCTCGGCCAAGATGGTAACCCTCTCGGGGAGGACCTCCACGAACCCCCAGGTTACGGTCATATACCACTGCTCCTTCCCCGCGCGGTACATTAGCTCTCCTACCTTAAGGGTGGTAAAGAAGGGGCTGTGTCCGGGCAGGACCCCGAACTCCCCCTCTACCCCGGGGGCCGTGATCTCCTCTATGTCCTGGCTCAAGACCAGC
Source organism: Deltaproteobacteria bacterium (assembly GCA_030672385.1). GTDB lineage: Bacteria > Desulfobacterota > B13-G15 > B13-G15 > RBG-16-54-18 > DAOVGN01. The sequence continues at coordinate 948 of DAOVGN010000035.1, forward strand.
CGATTAGGGGTCACCACCTCCAGCAGAAAACTCGCTGTCATACGTCCTCCTACTCCGCAGCCTTCATCCTTTCTGCCTTTTCCAAGGCCTCATCAATGGTCCCCACCATGTAGAAGGCCTGCTCGGGAACATCGTCGTGCTTCCCCTCCACCAACTCTTTAAAACCCTTAATAGAATCTTCCAGCTTCACATATCGACCGGAGGTACCGGTGAACTCCTCTGCCACAAAGAAGGGTTGAGAGAGGAACCTCTGGATCTTTCTGGCACGCGTCACGATCAGCTTGTCTTCCTCGGAGAGTTCATCCATGCCGAGGATGGCGATAATATCCTGGAGGTCCTTATACTTTTGCAGGACCATCTGAACCTCCCTGGCCACCCGATAGTGCTCTTCTCCCACCACCTGGGGGTCGAAAATCTTGGAGGTAGAGTCCAGGGGGTCCACCGCCGGATAGATCCCCAGCTCTACGATCTGACGGGACAATACGGTGGTGGCGTCGAGGTGAGCAAAGGTAGTTGCAGGGGCAGGGTCGGTCAGGTCATCCGCCGGCACATAGATGGCTTGGACCGAGGTGATGGAACCTTTGGTGGTGGAGGTGATCCTCTCCTCCAGTTCCCCCAGATCCGTGGCCAAGGTGGGTTGATAGCCCACCGCAGATGGCATCCTCCCCAGCAGGGCCGAGACTTCTGAATTGGCCTGGGTAAAGCGGAAGATATTGTCGATGAACAAAAGAACGTCCTGCCCTTCCTCATCGCGGAAGTATTCAGCGGCAGTCAGGGCCGACAACCCCACCCGTGCCCTGGCTCCAGGGGTCTCGGTCATCTGACCGAAGACCAGCGCCGCTTTATCCAGAACCCCTGATTCCTTCATCTCCAACCAGAGGTCGTTCCCCTCCCTCGTCCTCTCACCCACACCTCCGAATACAGAGAATCCGCCGTGCTCGATGGCGATGTTGTGGATGAGTTCCATGATGATCACCGTCTTGCCGACCCCGGCCCCACCGAAGAGTCCGACCTTGCCACCCCGGGGGTACGGCTCTAAGAGATCGATGACCTTGATCCCTGTCTCAAAGAGTCCCACATTGACGTTCTGATCCACAAAGGAGGGGGCGGGACGATGGATAGGATAGCTTTTCTCGGTAGTCACTGGTCCCCCCTCGTCCACGGGTTCCCCGATCACATTGAGGATCCGACCCAGGACCTCCCTCCCCACCGGCATCGCGATGGGGGCGCCGGTGTCGATGGCCTTCTTCCCCCTGACCAAACCGTCGGTGGTGTCCATGGCAACACACCTGACCGTGTTCTCTCCGATGTGTTGGGCCACCTCCACCACTAAGTTCCACTCCTTGTCGCTTATCCTGGGGTTGGTGATTTTGATGGCGTTATAGATGGTGGGGAGATCCCCTTCCTCGAATTCGATATCGATTACCGGCCCGATTACCTGCACAATTTTCCCTTCTCTCGTCTTCACCCCGTTGTCCTCCTTACTCTCTTGCTATTTCAAGGCCTCTGCCCCGCCCACGATCTCCATCATCTCCTTGGTGATGGCGCTTTGGCGCGCCTTGTTATAAATAAGGGTAAGCTTTTCGATCATCTCTTGGGCGTTCTCCGTGGCAGCGTCCATGGCCGTCATCCTCGCTCCGTGTTCCCCTGCCACCGATTCCAGCAAGGCTCGATATACCTGAACCTCCACGTACCTGGGCAAGAGCTCGGAGAGGATGGCGTCTGCCGAGGGTTCGTAGATATATTCCACCGGGTAATAATCAGGTTCTGCTTCCAGGGGCTCTATGGGGAAAAGGTCCTTGACCATCACACGCTGGATCAGGGGGGAGCGAAACTCGTTGTAGACCAGAAAGACCCCATCAACGGCTTCACCGATATAATCCTCCACCACATCCTTGCCGATGGTCGCGGCCGCCTGGTAATCGATCTCCCGAAACCTGTTCACGTAGTCCCTGATGATTGAGACCCCCCTCCTGTGGAAGTAGTCCAGCCCCTTTCGCCCTGCAATAGTGAGGGAAATATCATCATACACCCGGCGGTTCTCCCGGACAAACCTCTCCACCCTCCGGAAAATATTCTGGTTAAAACTCCCACACAGCCCACGGTTGGTGGTGATAACCACCAACTCTACCTTCTTCATTTCCCGGCGGGCCAGCAAGGGGTGAACATCAGGATCGGTCCTGAGGCTCAAGTCCTGTAAGACCTCCCTAATTTTGTCGGCATAGGGGCGGGCCTCGATAATCCTCTCCTGGGCCCTCCTCAACCTTGCGGCGGCGACCATCTTCATGGCTCGGGTGATCTGTTGGGTGCTTTTGATACTGACAATCCTTCTGCGTAGAGCCTTGAGACTGAGCATCTACGGTAACTCCTTTTTAGGGGACAAATACCCCCTTGAACTCCTCCAGGGCGTGCCTGATCTCTTTGTCCAACTCATCATCCAGTTCCTTCTTCTCCTCGATCTCCTTAAAGATCGCCGGATGCCTGTCTTCAATGAACTTGTACAGCTCCTTCTCATACTTTTGCAACACATGCACCGGATAATCGTCCAAAAAGCCGTTCACCCCAGCATAAATGACCAAGATCTGATTTTCCACCGGCAGCGGTTGATATTGACCCTGCTTCAAGACCTCCACCAAGCGCTCACCCTTAGCCAGTTGTGCTTGGGTCGCCTTATCGAGATCGCTCCCGAACTGGGCGAAGGCGGCCATCTCCCGGTATTGGGCCAGGTCCAACCGCAGGGAGCCGGCCACCTGCTTCATCGCCTTGATCTGGGCATTTCCGCCGACTCGGGAGACAGAAAGCCCCACATTGACGGCGGGCCTGATGCCGGAATAGAAGAGGTCGGTCTCCAGGTAGATCTGGCCGTCGGTGATGGAGATGACGTTGGTTGGGATGTAGGCGGATACATCCCCGGCTTGTGTCTCGATGATGGGCAGAGCTGTAAGGGAGCCCTCCCCCAATTTGTCGTTGAGCTTGGCCGCCCGTTCCAACAGACGGGAGTGCAAATAGAAGATATCGCCTGGATAGGCCTCACGGCCAGGGGGTCGGCGCAGCAGCAGAGACATCTGTCGATAGGCAGCGGCGTGCTTGGAGAGGTCGTCATAGATACAGAGGGCGTGTCTGCCGGTATCGCGAAAGTACTCTCCCATGGTGCAGCCGGCATAGGGGGCGATGTACTGCATTGGTGCTGGCTCGCTGGCGGTGGCCGAAACCACGGTGGTGTACTCCATGGCCCCATAGTGCCTGAGTTTATCAACCACCTGGGCCACCGTGGACTGTTTCTGACCGATGGCCACATAGAAGCAAAAAACATCCTTCCCCTTCTGGTTGATGATGGTGTCCGTGGCCAGGGCGGTTTTGCCTGTCTGACGGTCACCAATGATGAGCTCCCTCTGTCCCCTCCCGATGGGGATCATGGAGTCTATAGCCTTTATCCCCGTCTGTATGGGTTCTTTCACCGGGAGTCTCCATACCACCCCAGGGGCCTTCTCCTCAATATTGCGATACTCTTTGGCCTCAATGGGCCCCTTGCCATCGAGGGGCTGGCCCAAGGGACTCACCACCCTGCCGACCAGGGATTCACCCACGGGGACCTGCACGATCCGGCCTGTCCTCTTCACCACGTCCCCTTCCTTGATATGACGGTCCTCTCCCAAGAGGGCAGCCCCCACATTATCCTCCTCCAAGTTGAGGACCATCCCCATAATCCCGTGGGGGAATTCGAGGAGCTCCCCGGCCATGGCCTGCTCCAAGCCGTAGATCCTGGCGATTCCGTCCCCCACTGAGAGGACCATCCCCGTCTCGCTCACCTCCACTTTCTTGTCATAGTCCTTGATCTGCTTCTCTATAATCTCGCTTATCTCTTCTGCCCGTATTTGCATCTCCCGTCACCCCTTTGCTAAGATTTCTCTAAACCTCTCCAATTGGGTCTTGATACTTCCATCATATACCATTCCACCAATCTCCGCCACCACCCCACCGATGAGTGAGGGATCCTTCTCCACTTCCATGATCACCTTTTTCCCCACTAACCCCTCCAACCCATGAGTCAACTCCTGTAACTTATCATCGGAGAGGTCGTAAGCGGTGACCAGAAGGACCCGTGCCCTGCCGGCTGTCTCGTCCACCAGCTCTTGGTATATGGAGGTGATGTCCGACAGGTATCGTATCCGGTTCTTGTCCACCAGTATGTGGAGAAAATTGGTGACGATCGGGCTCAAACCCAACCTCTTTCCTATCTCTTTGATGATGGCCTGACGTCGTGGAATGGCGAAGGCAGGATTGAACAAGACCTCCCTCAACTCCTCCTCCCGCTGGAAGAGGGAGGTGAAGGCATCGAGTTCCTCCCAATATTTATCATAGTTGCCGTCCTGCTTTCCTATGTTTATAAGGGCCTTGGCATACCTTCGGGCAATCTTTCTGTTGATCAATGTAGCCTCCTTACCCGCTCGATATACTCGTCCACCAGCCGCTCATGGTCAATCGGTTTTAGGTGCTTTTTCAACATGTCTTCGGCCACCTGCACCGTCATGGCAGCCGTTTCCTCTTTCAATCTCAATTTGGCCATCTTCAGCTCTTGCTCAGCGCTAAGGCGTGCCTGCTCCTTGACCTTCTCGGCCATTATCTTGGCCTCTGTGATGATCCGCTCCTTCTCCTTCTTTCCATCCCTTATCAGGTCCTGACGAATCTTTTCGATCTCCTGATCCAATTTTTTTAACCTCTCCTCATACTCCCGATATTTCCTCTCCCCTTCCTCTTTAGCCCTTTCGGCCTCCTCCAGGGCTCCTTTGATCGACTCCTGTCTGCTCTTTAAATAGGAACCCAAGGGCTTTTTGAGCACCTTGTAAAGGAGGAAGACCAGTACCGCAAAGTTGACCATCTTCCACAACAGATCCCACCACATATCCTGCAGACCTCCCCCCTTCTACTGAAGGCTTCTGCCTAAAACCTTTTCGGCGATCTCCTTAGCCAGATCCTCACGTCTCCTTTCCAATTCGGTGAGTATCCGCTTGCTCTCCTCCTCAAGCTGGGCTTTCATCTTGGGGGTTTCTCCTTCTATCTCCTTTTGGATTCTCTCCAGCATCAGTTTCCCCTCTTGCGCCCCTGCGTCTTGGATTCGCCCCTTCTCCTCTAGGGCTTGGAGCCGACCCTTATTCAGCCCTTCCTCAAATTGGAGGCGACGGTGCTGCGCCTCCTCATGAAGCCTGTTGGCCTCCTCCTCATCCCCCTTGATCTTGGCCTGGCGTTCCTCCAGAAACTTGAGAATCGGCTGGAATAAGATTTTGTTCAAGATAAGCATCAGGGTAATGAGAAGGATAACCTGGATGATAAGACTGTTATTGATGTCGATCACACCTTTGACCTCCTTGCAGGTTTATCTAAGGTGGATTTGTAGATGAGTTTGCCCCCC
>DAOVGN010000071.1 GCA_030672385.1 Deltaproteobacteria bacterium
AATGCTTTTTTCGACGCCCTTTACATATATCGAGAGTTGAGGGGATCATCTTTGCAGGGAGAACGAGTATCAGTGTTGCTCAATGTACGCCTATGACATGCTATAATCTCAGAAGGAGCTAGGGGTGGAGTGGATCTCCTGTCCCCTCTGCGGTACTGACGGAGGAAAGAGACTCCACCAGGAGGGTAACTATGTCATGATCCGCTGCCGAGGGTGTGGCTTTGTCTATCAAAACCCCCGCCCCTCCCAGGAAGACCTCCTGAACGGCTACCAAACATACCTCCCCAAGGAAAAAGACAAGATCGAGGCCTGGGGGGAAATGATGGAACGGGTCTTCAGAAAAGGGGCGGATCTTATCGAGCGATATACCCCGCGGGGGAAGATCTTAGACGTGGGGGCGGGGTACGGCTTTTTCCTCGCCTTAATGCAGGCAAGGGGGTGGGATGTCACGGGGGTTGAGATTTCCCCCATAGGAGTGCGATATGGCCGGGAGAGATGGGGTCTTACCATCCTCCCTCTGCCCTGGGAGAAGACCTCTTTTAAAAAGGGAGAGTTTGACGTGGTCACCGCCTTTTATGTGATAGAACATATTACCGATCCCCTGGGCTTCCTCCAAGAGATCCACAGGACATTGCGACCTGGGGGAATGGTCTTGCTGCGCTACCCCCACACCACCCCTCTAAAAGATATCCTCTCCCTCTTGAGAATAAAGAACCAACGTTACCACCTCCCCTTCCATCTCAGCGACTTTTCCCCCGAGACCATGAGCAGGGCCTTGAAAAAGGTTGGGTTTAACAATATCAAGACCTTCGTCGGCGGCTTCACCTCCCCCCCCAATCTGGCGGGCAAATTGGGGGGCCTCTTCTTCGGCAACTTGGCGGAGATCCTTCACCAATTATCATGGGGAAACATCATGCTGCCTGGGGTAAGCAAGACGACCATCGCCAGAAAGGTGGTAAGTTGAGAAAAAAGGCCTTCTATATTCTCTTCGTCCTGTTCCTCTCCCTTATCTCCTTCGGGACCCTTCCTTGGGCCCAACAAGGGGGAGAAAAGCTGGCCTGCATACTGGATCAACTCAAAAGGGCACAAGAGTCCATAGAGGACTTTGCAGCAGATATCACCCAGGTAAAAAGTTCCCCTATCTTCAAGGAAACGATGATCTCTAAAGGAAAGATGAGATTTAAGCGGGCCAACCAGATATGGGTGGAAATGTACCCCCCGTATCCCAGCATCACAGTCCTGACCAAGGGTGTCCTCTGGATCTATTTTCCGGAGGAAAAGGTGGCCCAGCGCTATCACGTGGCCGGCAACCCCCTGCTGGCAAAATGGCTCCTCTTTTTCCAAAACCCCATCGAAACCATGGGAGAGAAAATATCACTCCAAGAAGAAAAGGAGACGGAGGTAGTATTGCGAATAGACCCCGCGGAGGACCTTGCCATCTTCCAAGAAATAAGGCTATGGATCGATACCTCAAACTGGATGCCAAAGAGGATTGAGCTGGTGGAAAAGAATGGTGACCGCACCACCATCACCTATCGCCATATCCGGATAAATTCCGGGATCCCAGATTCCTCCTTTGAACTACATCTCTCCCCTGATGTTGAGATAATAGAGCCAATGAGGCGCTAATACTTCCATGGTTGATCATCTTGGAAAAATTCAGATTTTTTGGCTTTTTACGAAACCATCAAGGTTAAGTATAAGAAGATCATCGATATCTCCCTCCCCCTGGAGGGGTTTATGAAGATGGCCCAGGTGGTCGAGGTAGAGAGGCGTATCAAGCGGAGCAATGGTCTCCCCCTGCGGGCGGTCCTGTTGGAGGTTTGAACCTTGCAAAAGAGGCGAGTGGCAGTAACCGGCATGGGGGTGGTGAACGCGGTGGGAAACGACCTCACCACCTTCTGGCAGTCCTTAAAGGAGGGGCGCAATGGGATCAAGCCCATCACCATCTTCGACACCTCCGGATATCGCATCCACAATGGTGGTGAAGTGGATGGGTTATTTCCAGAGAGGCATTTCACACCCAAGGAGTTGCGTAGGCTGTCCCGCTGCGATCAGTTCGGGATCGTCGCTGCCCAGGAGGCGATGAGCTCCTCAGGCATCGAACTGGACAAGGTAGACCGGGAGAGGTTTGGGATCATCTTGGGAGCGGATTCCGGGGGAATCTTCTCGGTGGAAAAGTACTTCCGGGCCATCTACACCCATGCCCCTAAAAGGCCTTTCCCTAATCTGCTGGTCTCCTTTGCCCTAGCCACCACCACGGATCATATAGCGCAGGAGTTCGATCTGAGAGGCCCCAGAACCACCACGGCCACCGTCTGTTCCTCCAGCTCTGCAGCCATCGCCTTCGCCTATGACGCCATCGCCTATGGGAAGGTGGAGCTGATGATTACAGGAGGAAGCGATTCCCTCTGCGAGGTGACCTATGCCGGCTTCAACAGCCTCAGGGCCGTAGACCCTGAGGGGGGGCGTCCCTTCGATAAAAACAGACAGGGACTCTCCCTGGGAGAGGGAGCGGGCATCCTGATCCTGGAGGAGCTGGAATATGCCAGGGAGCGTGGTGCCCGGATATGGGGGGAGGTCTTGGGTTACGGGATCTGCGCCGAGGCCCACCACCTTACAGCCCCCGAACCCTCAGGAGAAGGGATCGCCAGGGCCATCAGGCTGGCCCTGGAAGATGCGGGGATATCACCTGAAAAGGTAGATTATATCAACGCCCATGGGACAGGGACCCCCCTGAACGATCTGGTGGAGACCAGGGGGATAAAGATGGCCTTCGGAAAGAGGGCCTATGAGATACCGTTAAGTTCCATCAAGTCAATGATCGGACATTGCTTAGGTTCGGCAGGGGGAATCGAGGCGATCGCTACCCTCCTCTCCCTCCAGGAGGGGATCATTCCACCCACCATCAACTACTCCACTCCGGATCCGGAGTGCGACCTCGACTATACTCCAAATGAGGCCAGGAAAAGAGATATCAACATCGCCCTCTCCAACTCCTTTGCATTCGGAGGTAACAACGTCTGCCTCGTGTTCGGGAGCGTGTAGAGCTCTGCAGTAGCTTAAGAGGTTTTCTTAGGACGGTTCACCTGCTTCCCTAATTTATAGACATAGATAATCCTCCCCTTCCTTCCATAGTGATGACGAAGGATGAGCTCCAGTTTCCCTTTTTGCTCAAAAGGGGTTAAAGACTTTGAGATACTACTCCTCTTCTCCTCTATGACCAGATAGTCTGCTTTTACCCTCCTGCCTCTGTTGACGATCTTCTCAGCGGGGATCTTTGGGGGGATAGATAAGTACCTCCCCCCAGCATAGTAGGCTACCCGGGGAATGTTGGTCAAGATCAGGGGTGATGATAACGACTGTTCCCGCAACCAAAGTCCCACCTCTTTGCGTCCGATCTTGTCCAATCTCTGGGGCTGAAGGGAAATGGGCAGGATCGCCAGCAGGATGAGCATAACAAATATGACGGCATTGAGCCTGGGATATTTCTTGAACCTAGTATCGATAAGCTCCCTTATTTTCACGAAACCAAACCCGGCCCAGAGATAGAGAAGGAAGATAGCGGGTAGGAGATATCTCCCCGAGGCATACAACAGAGGGAAAAAGATGACGATAAGCACCGCTATCAAAAGGGCGAGGTACCTCTCTTCAGTACCAAACTCCTTGGCCTTCACCCTCCACCCCAGACCGAACAGGGCGAGGAGAAAGGGCAGAGGGTGCGCCTTTTCTACGAACCTGCTGACAATGTGAAAAGATGTCTCCCAAATATGGGACAGGCTTGGCCACTGATATATAAACCATCGATTAAGAATCCGTTCTGTAGCGGCATAAGGCTTCTTTGTCGTCCAAAATTCCCAGCCCCAGATCCCAGGGATAACAAAGGCCACGATGACACCAAGGATCAATAAGGCCACCCAGAGATAACGATATGCAAACCTCCTCTCCCTCAACCTTTCGCGTAAGACCCCATATCCCAGCCACAGCCCGAATACCAATAACACCTCCAGGGCGATCATGCGGGCCAGGGCCCCTGTTACGGCAAAGACCACCGTCCAGATCAGCCATCTCCTTTTCCCCTCTCTCAAAAACCTCAGGGAGCAATATACCGAGGAAAAGAAGAAAAAGACCAACACCCCCTCCTTCAATACATCAACAGAGCTTCGTAGCATTAAAGGGTGGATGAGATACAATATCGTGGCCCAGAAGGCGGCCTTTGGGCCGAATAGGGACCTTCCGATGAAATAGAGGGGGAATACGGCCAGGAGGCTGAAGATGATGGAGATGAGCTGGCCTGCCAGCTCAAAATCCCCTGTTATATGGGACATGATGGAGATCAAAAGGGGGTACAGGGGAAGCTGGGGCTGGAGCAAGGCCTGAAGATAATCACCGTTATAAAAGAGCCTGGCCACAGGTATGTACTGAAAGGCCCCATCGAGTGCGATCAAATAGATCTGGGAGAAGGCATAGAGCCTCAGGA
>DAOVGN010000022.1 GCA_030672385.1 Deltaproteobacteria bacterium
ATGGTGATGCCCGGAGACAATGTGAATTTGCAGGTGGAGTTGATCACCCCTATTGCCCTGGAGAAGGAATTGAGGTTTGCCATCCGGGAGGGTGGCCGGACAGTAGGGGCAGGCGTGGTCACCGAGATCATAGAGTAAGAGGAAACTGAGGATGGCAAACGACAGGATAAGGGTTTGTCTCAAGGCATACGACCACAGACTGCTTGATCAATCGGTCAAAGAAATCGTGGATGCAGTGAAGAGGACGGGGGCATGGGTGGCAGGCCCCATCCCACTTCCCACTAAGATCAGCAAGTTCTGCGTCCTCAGGTCACCTAATGTAGACAAGAAGTCGAGAGAACAGTTTGAGATCAGGACCCATAAGAGACTCCTCGATATCCTCGAGCCAACCCAGCAGACAGTGGATGCACTCATGAGGTTGGAGCTTGCGGCAGGAGTCGATGTGGAGATCAAGCTGTAATGGAGTCTGTACCGTGTTAAAGGGCATCATTGGACGAAAACTGGGGACGACACAGGTCTTCGCCGAAAATGCTTATCTTATACCTGTAACCGTCATAGAGGCAGGCCCTTGTGCTGTCGTCCAGATCAAAACCAAGGGAAAAGAGGGGTATAACACCATTCAGCTCGGCTTCATGGAGAAAAAGCCCCAACGGGTCAATCGCCCCTTATCAGGGCATTTTCAAAAGAGCGGCAAGGGTCCCTTTTATGTCCTCAAGGAGTTCCGGGTGGATGAGACGGGAGAGTATAAATTGGGGCAGGAGATAACCCTGGACGTCTTCAAGATAGGGGAATTCGTCGATGTAACAGGCACCAGCAAGGGGAGGGGTTTTGCCGGGGTTATGAAGCGCCATGGCTTCAGCGGTGCCCACAGCTCCCATGGAACCCATGAACACTTCAGGCATGGCGGTTCCATCGGTGCTTCGGCTACCCCATCCAAGACCTTTAAAGGGAAAAAAATGCCTGGACACTTTGGCAACGGTAAAGTTACTGTACAAAATCTAAAAATCGTGGATATAAAATCGGAGAGGAACCTCCTCTTGGTAAAAGGAGCCATCCCTGGTCCGGTCAACTCTGTTGTAGTTATCAGGGAGGCAAAAAAGAAGAAGGTAAGGAAAGAAGAACAAGTGGAAGCTGAAAAGAACTAATTAGGGGAAGAGGTGATGGCTACCTGTCAGATCTACAATCGGGCAAAGAAAAAGGTAGGGGAGCTAGAGTTAAAAGACCATATATTTAAGGCTCCGATCAAGCGCCCTCTCTTCTATGAGGTGGTCAGGTGGCAATTGGCCAAGAGACGTCAAGGAACCGCCTCCACCAAGAATCGCTCGGCGGTAAGAGGTGGGGGACGGAAGCCCTGGAGGCAGAAGGGAACGGGCAGAGCGCGAGTTGGAACCATCAGGTCTCCTTTGTGGCGTGGTGGTGGTGTTGTCTTTGGCCCCCACCCCAGAGATTACAGCTACCCCCTCCCCAAAAAGGTCCGCTGGGCTGCCCTGCGCTCGGCCTTAAGCCTCCGCTACCAAGAGGGCAAACTCCTCCTCCTCGAGGATATCTCCCTCCCCGAAATAAAAACAAAGGTCTTTATAAACATGATGGAGGATTTGAAGATCAAAAACGCCTTGATCGTGACCGATGGGGAAAATCTCAACCTCGAGAGGTCCGCCAGAAACGTACCCTGGGTCAAGGTCTTAAGGTATGAGGGCCTCAATGTATTTGATATCCTCAAGTATGAACACCTTATCATCCTGAAACCGGCCATCGAGAAGATCGAAGAGAGGTTGAGGGAATGAAAGATATCTATCAGGTGATTAAGAAACCCCTGATCACTGAGAAGGCAAATATACTCAAGGAAAAGGAGAACAAGGTCGCCTTCATCGTAGATAGAGAAGCCAACAAGGTGGAGATAAAGGAGGCGGTGGAGCGCCTCTTTAAAGTGAAGGTTCTAAAGATTAACGTCTCTAATATGAAGGGGAAACCCAGAAGGATTGGACGTAGCACCGGCAAGCGCCCAGATCGGAAAAAGGCGGTGGTTACCTTGAGGTCTGGGGAACGCATTGACTTCTTTGAAGGGACTTAAACGGAGAATAGCTAACCCATGGGCATAAAAAAATATCAGCCCACATCCTCGAGTAGGAGATTTCAGACGGTCTCCACCTTTGAGGAGATTGACCGTGCTGAACCAGAGCGCAACCTCCTTCGTCCTTTAAAAAAGAGTGGCGGTAGAAACTCTTACGGAAGAATGACCGTAAGGCACAGGGGGGGTGGGCACAAGAGGATGTACCGGGTAATCGACTTCGTGAGAAGGGACAAGGTTGGGGTACCCGCTAAAGTGGCCAACATCGAATATGACCCAAACCGCTCTACTAGGATCGCCCTGTTGCACTATGCCGATGGGGAAAAAAGATATATCCTCGCCCCCTTGGACATAAAGGTAGCTGATGAAGTCGTGGCGGGGGAGGATGTGGACATCAGGCCCGGAAACGCCCTCCCCCTGAAAAATATACCTTTGGGTACCCTCATCCATAATCTTGAACTAAAAATAGGAAAAGGGGGACAGTTGGTCAGAAGTGCAGGTGGATACGGACAGATCATGGCCAAAGAGAGAAAATATGCTCATGTTAGGCTCCCATCAGGGGAGGTGAGGCTCGTGCACCAAGAATGTTATGCTACCATCGGACAGTTGAGCAACATAGATCACGAAAACATCTCCCTTGGAAAAGCCGGTAGGTCAAGATGGCTGGGTAGGCGGCCCCATGTGAGGGGCGTGGCTATGAACCCGGTAGATCACCCCCTGGGAGGGGGAGAGGGAAAAAGCTCAGGGGGGAGACACCCAGTAAGTCCTTGGGGACTCCCTACCAAGGGATATAAGACCAGGAGAAACAAGACCACCGACAAGTATATAATTAAAAAGAGAAAATAAAGTGAGTTTATCTTCATTGGATAAGCAGGGGGTTCTGTGGCACGTTCTCTAAAAAAAGGTCCATATATCGAGCCAAGCTTTTTGAGAAAGGTCGAAAAGACCAAAGAGGGCAAAAGTGACAAGGTAATCAAAACCTGGTCCCGCAAGTCCACCATCACCCCTGAACTGGTGGGATTGACTATAGCGATCCATAACGGTAAAAAATTTATCCCCATCTTCATCACCGAGGAGATGGTGGGCTATAAGCTAGGAGAGTTTGCCCCTACCCGTACCTTTTACGGCCATACAGGGGACAGGAGAACTAGGGTCAAGGGAAAGTAATAAAGGCTTGAAAGGAAATGGAGATCACGGCTAAAGCGAGATATGTAAGGATTTCCCCTCGAAAGGCCAGATTGGTGGTAGATTTGGTTAGGGGCGAAAAGGTAGAGGAAGCCTTAAATATATTGGCGTTTACCAATAAGACATTCGCTCAAAAACTGACCAAACTGATCAATTCCGCCGTGGCCAATGCTCAACATAACACCAACATGGATGCGGACACCCTTTGGATCAAGAGGATCTATGTTGATGGGGGTCCTGTACTCAAGAGATATATGCCCAGGGCTATGGGCAGGACCACCATGATCAGAAAGAGGACCAGCCACATAACGGTGGTCTTGGATGAGAAATAAAAAATAGGAGGTAACGGCTTTGGGACAAAAGGTCCATCCCACCGGGTTCAGATTGGGTATCATTAAAAGTTGGAATTCCAAGTGGTTCGCGGAAAAGGATTATGCCGCCTTATTGCATGAAGACCTGACCATTAGGAACTATACCAACACCAAGCTCTACCATGCAGGGATCTCTAAGGTAGAAATAGAGAGGGTGACGAATAAGGCGAGCAAGGTAAAGGTAAATATCTATACTGCTAGGCCCGGAATCATCATCGGCAAGAAGGGAGCGGAGGTTGAAAACTTAAAAAATGAGCTTCAGGCCTTAACGAAAAAGGAGATTATCATCAACATCAAGGAGATCAGAAAGGCCGAGATAGATGCCCAACTGGTGGCCGAGAACGTGGCCTTCCAGCTGGAAAGAAGGGTGGCCTTTAGAAGGGCAATGAAGCGCAGTGTCACATCTGCCCTCAAAATGGGAGCACAGGGGATAAAGATCGCCTGTGCGGGGAGATTAGGGGGACATGAGATGGCCCGCCGGGAGTGGTACAGAGATGGAAGAGTTCCCTTACATACCATTCGCGCGGATATCGACTATGGCTTTGCCGAGGCCAAAACCACCTACGGTGTAATAGGGGTAAAGGCCTGGGTATTTAAAGGAGAGGTACTATCATCTCAAGAGGATGTTGCCTCTTAACGTTGCAATAAGATGCTAGCGCCCAAGAAGACCAAATACCGTAAACAACAGAAGGGAAGAATAAAAGGAAGGGCCTGGGCAGGAATAGAACTCAATTTCGGCGATTTCGGGCTGCAGGCCCTAGAGGGCGGCTGGATAACCAACCGCCAGATCGAAGCGGCCCGCATCGCCATGACCCGCTTTATAAAGAGGACAGGGAGAATCTGGATCCGCATCTTCCCTGATAAGCCCATCACCAAAAAACCAGCCGAGACCAGGATGGGAAAAGGGAAGGGGAACATAGAGGGATGGGTGGCCGTGGTGAAACCAGGTCACATCCTCTACGAGATGGAGGGCGTTCCTGAAGAGAAGGCAAAGGAGGCCTTTAGGCTCGCTTCGCATAAACTCCCCATCGCCACTAAGTTTGTAGTCCGGGAGGAGGTATGATGAGGGCAAGGGAACTGCGGGAATTAAGCATTGATGAGCTCGTGCAAAAGGGAAAGGACTTGAAGGAAGAGCTCTTTAACCTCAGGTTCCAGTACGCCACAGGCCAACTCGAGAATGTGATGCGGTTGTCTCAGGTCAAGCGTGATAGCGCCAGGGTCAAGACCATCCTGCGCGAGAAAAGGGGTAATGGAGAAAAATGAAAAAACGGGGGGTGAGCAAGAGGGAAATGGGGATAGTGATCAGTAATAAAATGAACAAGACGGTGGCGGTAAGGGTGAAACGTCTGGTTCAACATTCCCTCTACAAGAAATATGTTAAACGTTACACCACTTACAAGGCCCATGATGAGGAGAATCAATGTAATGTTGGTGACAAGGTCTTCATCGTGGAGACCCGCCCTTTCAGCAAGACCAAAAGGTGGCGGGTAAAAGAAATCATCGAAAAGGCGCCGGAGATCTAAGGGACAGTTATGATCCAGATGATGACCATTTTGGATGTGGCCGACAACTCGGGGGCGCGAAAGGTTGGCTGTATAAAGGTCTTGGGGAGCTCAAAAAAGAAGTACGCCTCATTGGGTGATATTATCGTCGTCTCCGTAAAGGACGCCGTACCTAACTCCAAGATAAAAAAGGGCGATGTGGTGAAGGCCGTGGTCGTAAGAACCAAAAAGGGATTAAGGAGACTTGACGGCTCTTATATAAAATTTGACGATAATTCTGCTGTACTTATTAATCAACAAAATGAACCCATTGGTACGCGTATTTTCGGCCCGGTGGCCAGGGAATTACGAGCAAAGAAGTTCATGAAGATTATCTCTCTGGCCCCGGAGGTCATTTGAGAAAAAGGTATGGGTAAGATATCGATTAAGAAAAATGACGCGGTAATGGTGATCGCGGGCAAAGAGGGGGGTAAGTCGGGAAAGGTGCTCAAGGTCCTCCCCAAAAAGAATGCCGTGATCATTGAGCGTCTCAACTTCGTCAAGCGACACCTCCGGCCTGGTGCGAGCCATGGGAAGGGAGGAATTGTGGAAAAGGAAGCTCCCATCCATATCTCCACTGTCCAACTGCTCTGCGGCAAATGCAACCTCCCCACCAAAATAGGGAAGAAGATCCTAGAAGATGGGAGAAAGATCCGGATCTGCAAGAAGTGTGGGGAGGCCATTGACGAATAGGATATTCATGGGGTAGGTGGTGATGTCAAAGATGAGAGAATTTTATCAAAAGGAAGTAGTTCCAGCTTTGACAAAGCGGTTTAACTACAAAAACATCATGCAGGTACCCAAGTTGGACAAGATCGTCGTCAACATGGGGCTAGGGGAAGCCATTCAAAACATCAAGATCCTTGACTCCGCCGTGGAGGAGATAGCCGCCATTACTGGACAGAAACCGGTTATCACCAAGGCCAAAAGGTCTATTGCCCAGTTCAAACTGAGGGTCGGTATGCCCATAGGCTGCATGGTAACCCTGAGGAAGGGAAGAATGTATGAGTTTTTCAATAGGTTTATCAATGTAGCCCTTCCTAGGGTAAGGGATTTCCGCGGATTCTCCTCAAATGCCTTTGATGGAAGGGGTAACTACGCCTTGGGGGTCAAAGAGCAGATTATCTTCCCCGAGATAAATTATGATAAAATAGATAAGATCAAGGGTATGAACATAGTTATCGTAACCACAGCTAGGACGGATGAGGAGGGATGGGAACTCCTCAAGCTTATGGGTATGCCTTTTAGGAGTTAAGGAGGTTTCACCATGGCGAGAAAGGCTTTAATTGTTAAAGCCCGGCAACCCAAAAAATTTAAGGTAAGAGAATATAACAGATGCCCTATTTGCGGTAGGGCCCGGGCCTTTTATAGAAAATTCAATATGTGCCGCATATGCCTGAGGAAATTTGCCCTCCAAGGGGATATTCCAGGGATTATCAAGTCCAGCTGGTAGCGTTCTAGGAGGAAATTTATGAGCATGACTGACCCCATAGCTCACATGTTAACCAAGATGCGCAACGCCATCATGGCCAAAAAACCGGACTTAGAGGTACCTTCTTCAAAATTGAAGACAAGAATGGCTGAAATACTCAAAGAGGAAGGCTATATCAAAAATTATGAGGTTATCCCTGATAATAAACAGGGTATCCTCAAGATATACCCTAAATACGACGCTAATAAGGAGGGTGTAATCGCCAACTTGCAACGGGTAAGCAAGCCCAGTCGGAGGGTCTACGTGGCCAAAGATAAAGTCCCTTCCGTGTTGAACGGACTGGGAATAGCTATCCTCTTCACTTCTAGGGGCGTAATGACTGACCGCGATGCCCGTAAGGCGGGTGTTGGAGGGGAGGTCGTCTGCTACGTATGGTAGTTGCCAAAGGGAAGGATAGATGTCCAGGATAGGAAAGGTTCCCATACCCATATCCCAGGGGGCAGAGGTAAAGCTGGAGGGATCTATCGTGGAGGTGAAAGGCCCTAAAGGGATATTGTACCATACCATACCGGAAGGCATCTTCTCGCAAATCGAAGATGGAATGATCTATGTAAAACGAAACGGCGACGCTAAAAGGGCACGTTCTCTCCATGGATTGACCAGAACACTGATCGCCAATATGGTAACAGGGGTAACGCAAGGGTTTGAGAAAAGACTAGAGATAGTGGGGGTAGGATACAGGGCAAACCTTCAGGGAAGAACCCTCCAATTGAGTTTGGGGTATTCACATCCGGTGATCTATCCTCTTCCCGATGGCATAGAGGCGGTGGTAGAGGGACAGACCAAAATCATAGTGAAAGGAATTGATAAACAAAAGGTCGGACAAGCGGCCGCTGAAATAAGAGGTTTTAGAAAACCTGAGCCTTATAAAGGAAAGGGAATCCGGTATGCAGGAGAGCAGGTCCGTCGAAAGGCAGGTAAGGCCAAAGGCTAAGGGAGAAGGGTAGTGGCCAAAAAGAGAGCAACAGGGAGGTTGAGGAGGAAGCTAAGTGTCAGAAAAAAGGTGAGGGGAACCGAGGAGCGCCCTCGCCTCACTGTATATCGTAGCTTGAAGCACATCTACGCCCAAGTCATCGTCGATGCCACAGGGGAAACCTTGGTGGCAACTTCCACATTCAGTAAAGAGTTAAAAGGGAAATTGAAAACTACGGGCAACATAAAGACGGCCCAGGCCGTAGGTGAACTAGTGGCCCAAAAGGCCTTGGAGAAAGGGATCAAAAAGGTGGTCTTTGATCGCAATGGATTCCTCTACCACGGCAGGATAAAAGCATTGGCAGAGGCTGCACGCCAAAAAGGCCTAGAGTTTTGAGATGGGGCTTCGATCTGCCTCGCCTCTGCTAGGAAAGCGCCCCCCCCCAGAAAAAGGAAATTGCCTATTGAGGGGATCCAAGGCGCAAAGCCCCTGAAGGAGTGAAAGGGATTTTGGGGGCTGAAACCATATTCGGTTTTTCTGCATACTATCTATTTTCATGGTAAGGGAGGATATATTGGAGATTATAGATCCCAGTGAATTGGATTTGACAGATAAGGTTGTGCATATCAACAGGGTAGCCAAGGTAGTGAAGGGGGGGCGAAGATTTCGCTTCAGCGCCTTGGTGGTCGTGGGAGATGGCAAAGGGATCGTGGGTAACGGCTTGGGAAAGGCCCATGAAGTCCCTGAGGCCATCCGCAAGGGCATCGAGTTGGCTAAAAAGAACCTCATGAGAGTCCCCATTATCAATGGAACCATACCCTACACGGTCATCGGAAGGTTCGGTGCAGGCAAGGTCATCTTGAGACCGGCCTCAGAGGGAACAGGGGTAATCGCTTGCGCAGCACTACGGGCAGTGGTAGAGGTAGCGGGAATACAAAACATCCTGACTAAGTCCTTGGGCTCCAATAATCCCCAAAACTTGGTCAATGCAACCTTTGAAGGCCTAAGACAGCTCAAGACACCTGAGGAGATTGCTAAAAAAAGGGGTAAAGCAGTAGCAGAGATTCTGAGGTAAGAATGGCCAAGAAATATCTAAAGGTAAAATTGGTCCGCAGTAGCATAGGACGTCCCCAAAAACAACGGGAGATCCTGAGGGGAATGGGTTTGACTAAACTGAACAAGGTGGTGGTATTGAAGGACGCACCAGAGTCATGGGGGATGATAAAAAAGGTCTCCCACCTCGTGGAGGTGATAGAATAAGATGCTGGGGAAACTAAGCCCCCCCCCTGGGGCGAGAAAAAGACCAAAACGTGTGGGAAGGGGTCCCGGTTCCGGTCACGGAAAGACGGCATGCCGAGGAACAAATGGGCAGAAGGCACGCAGCGGTGGTGGTGTCCCTCTCGGTTTTGAAGGTGGGCAGATGCCCCTACAGCGACGTCTGCCCAAAAGGGGCTTCAAGAACATATTCAAAAAGAGATTTGCTTTGGTCCATATCAAAGATCTCAACCGTTTTCCACAAGGTGAAGTAGTAGATGTTGACGCCTTGCGAAAAGCTGGGCTGGTCAAGAAGGTCTATGATGGGGTAAAGATATTGGGAGATGGTGAACTCAAGGTCGCCCTAACGGTCAGGGCCCATAAGTTTACCGAGTCGGCTCAAAAAAAGATCGAGGCAACTTCGGGAAAGGTCGAGGTGATCTAATGGTGGGGGCCATCGGCAATATCTTCAAGATACCAGAGTTAAAGAAGCGTATTATGGTCACTCTGCTACTGTTGGCAGTCTATCGAGTGGGATGCTTCATCCCCACTCCGGGGATCGATCGTGAGGCCCTCGCTTCCTTCTTCCTCCAGACAGGAGGTACCTTGCTCGGCTTCTTCGACATGTTTGCCGGAGGAGCCCTGAGTAGATTCTCCGTCTTTGCCCTGGGCATCATGCCCTATATCAGCGCCTCCATTATCCTACAACTACTAACGGTAGTAATCCCCTATCTCGAACGCCTGCAAAAAGAGGGGGAGATAGGTAGGAGAAAGATAACCCAGTACACACGGTATGGAACGGTTGTCCTGAGCATCATCCAAGGGTTCGGCATCGCCGTGGGACTGGAGGGAATGAAGGGGGCAGGGGGAGAACTGGTGGTTTTGCATCCAGGCTGGTCTTTTCGCCTCATGACGATGATCACCTTGAGCGCCGGTACCGCCTTTCTGATGTGGCTGGGGGAACAGATCACCGAGAGGGGAATCGGCAACGGGATCTCCCTGATCATCTTCGCGGGGATTGTGGCAAATATGCCTGCCGCGGTGGGAAACACCTTTCGGCTGATGAGGACAGGGGAACTGGGGGCTATCTTCATGTTGGCCATCATCGTCCTGATGGTCGCTGTCGTGGCCTTCATCGTCTATATGGAGGCGGCCCATCGCAGGATACCCGTCCAGTATGCCAAGAGGATCATAGGAAGGAGGATGTACGGGGGGCAAAGCACCCACCTCCCTCTGAAGATCAACACCGCGGGGGTCATCCCACCCATCTTCGCCTCTTCCATCATCATGTTCCCCGCCACCATCGCCAACTTTGTAGGTCATCCCTGGATGCAGGCCATTGCCCAGAGCCTCTCACCCACCAAGTTGATCTATAACCTCCTCTACGTAGGTTTCATTATATTCTTCTGTTACTTTTACACCGCCGTGGTCTTCAACCCGGTAGATGTAGCTGACAACATGAAGAAGTATGGTGGGTACATCCCCGGCATCAGACCAGGGAGGACTACAGCCGATTATATCGACCGGGTCCTCACCAGGATCACCCTAGGCGGGGCCATATATGTGGCTGGAGTGTGTGTTTTGCCCTCCATCATGATCGCCAGGTTCAACGTGCCCTTTTACTTCGGGGGGACGGCCCTCCTCATCGTGGTAGGGGTAGCCCTGGACACCGTCCAACAGATAGAGTCTCATATGTTGACCAGGCACTATGAAGGGCTGACAAAGGGAGGAAGAATAAGAGGTCGTCGCAGATAAAGATGGGAGGTAAAGAGGATGAACTTAATCCTGTTAGGTCCGCCCGGCTCCGGTAAGGGTACTCAGGCCCAGATGATGATTGAGAGGTACCATGTCCCCCAAATATCCACCGGGGATATCCTCAGGGGGGCGGTGAAGGAGAAAACCCCTCTGGGGATAGAGGCAAAGAGATATATGGACCAAGGTAAATTGGTCCCGGATGAGGTAGTGGTGGGAATAGTCAGGGATAGGCTCAAGGTCTCAGACTGCAATAGTGGATTTATATTAGATGGCTTTCCCCGCACCCTCCCACAGGCCGAGGCCCTGGACTCCACGTTGAAGGAAATGGAGAGGGGGATAGACCACGTCGTAAACATAGAGATGGACAAAGATGAGTTGATAAAACGCCTAACAGGGAGGAGGACGTGTCGAAGGTGTGGGGTTATGTATCATATCATCTTCGATCCCCCAAAAAAAGATGGAATCTGTGATAAATGTGGAGGTGATCTTTACCAACGGGATGACGATAAGGAAGAGACCATTAAAGCCAGACTACAGGTCTACGAAAAGCAGACCACTCCTTTGATTGAGTACTATCGAAAAAGGGGGGCCTTGCGCTCTATTGATGGGATGGGGGAGATAAAGGAGATCTTTCAGAAAATAGCAAAGGCCATCGAGCTATAATTAAGAGAATCTTAATGCCAAAGGGAGAGGCCATATCTGTAGAAGGTACGGTGACTGAAACTCTTCCCAACGCCATGTTCAGGGTGGAGTTGGAAAACGGGCACAAGGTATTGGCCCACATATCTGGAAAGATGAGGATGCACTACATAAAGATACTCCCTGGGGATAGGGTTACTGTGGAACTCTCCCCTTATGATCTCAGCAGAGGTAGAATCACCTACCGAGGGAAAAAAGCGCCCAAAAGGGAGGGTTGAGATGAAGGTAAGATCCTCAGTGAAGAAGATCTGCGACAAGTGCAAGATCATCAAGAGGAAAGGTGTCGTAAGGGTCATCTGTGTAAACCCTAAACATAAACAGAGACAAGGTTAGAGGAGGAAAAATTGCCCAGGATCGCAGGAGTTGACCTACCGAAGGACAAGAGGGTAGAGATTGCCCTCACCTATATTTACGGCATTGGTCGTTCCGCTTCCCAGAAGATCTTAAAGGAGGCTGATATTGACTGGAACAAAAGTGCTGGGAAATTGACTGAGTCCGAAGTGGTCAAGATAAGGGAAACCATTGACCGCACCTATAAGGTGGAGGGAGAGTTAAGAAGGGAAGTGGCCATGAACATTAAAGGCCTTATGGACCTAGGCTCTTATCGAGGCCTGCGACATCGCCGATCCCTCCCAGTGAGGGGCCAGAGAACCCATACCAATGCCAGGACGAGAAAGGGGCCTCGAAGGGGAGTGGTTGGGAAAAAGAAAAAATAGGGGGAATTTATGGCCAAAAGAGGGCAAAAAGGTGGGAAAAAAAGGGTGAAGGTAAATATACCTTCTGGAATCGTCCATGTCCAGGCTACCTTTAATAACACCATCGTAACCATCACCGATGAACATGGCAATACCATCGCCTGGGCAAGTGCGGGCACTCAAGGGTTTAAGGGATCGCGCAAGGGAACACCTTTTGCCGCCCAATTGGCTGCACAGGCTGCAGCAAAAAAAGCAATGGAATATGGGATGAAGACGGTGGATGTCTATGTAAAGGGGCCTGGGTCAGGAAGGGAGGCGGCTTTGCGTGCCCTGCAGGCCGCAGGGTTCAATGTACATATGATCAAGGATGTCACCCCCATACCACATAATGGCTGCAGGCCTCCAAAGAAGAGGAGGGTGTAAATTGGCTAGATATGGGGAATCGGTTTGCCGCCTGTGTCGTCGGGAGGGAATGAAGCTCTTCTTGAAGGGGGAAAGATGCTATACGGATAAGTGCGCCTTTGAGCGCCGGGGTTATCCACCTGGACAACATGGCCAACGACGGATCAAGTTCTCCGATTACGGTATCCAACTAAGGGAGAAACAAAAGGTTAAAAGGATATACGGCGTATCGGAAAGGCAATTTCGCAACTACTTTGAAAAGGCCGACAGACAAAAAGGGATTACGGGGACAAACCTCTTGATCCTCTTGGAGAGGCGTCTTGACAATACGGTTTACAAGTTGGGCTTTGCCAGCTCCCGTCAGGAGGCACGACAGCTGGTGGGACACGGCCACTTTCTGGTCAACGGCCGCAAGGTAAATATCCCCTCTTATCTTGTGAAACCCGGCGATGCTATCGAGGTCAAGGAAAAGAGCAAGAAGATGGATAGAATCAAAGAGGCATTAGAGGGAGTAGCTAGGAGGGAAGTACCATCATGGCTGGAGTTGGAAAAGGATAACTTCCGGGGGGCCGTCAAGGTATGGCCCAATCGAGAGGAATTGACCACCCCTCCCATCCAAGAACAGCTCATCGTGGAGCTATACTCCAAATAGCTAATTTGTAGGACCCAGGAGGAGATTTAAGGACTATGAAGATAAATGAAAAGAATTGGAAAGCCCTGATCAGACCCAAAAAGCTTGAGGTCGATGAGGAAACCTTAAACGATTATTACGGTAAATTCTACGCCGAACCCCTCGAAAGGGGTTTTGGGACGACCCTGGGAAACTCTTTAAGAAGGGTCCTGTTGTCATCCGGCCAGGGGGCGGCCATCACGGCGGTAAGGATAGATGGAAAACTGCATGAGTTCTCCGTATTACCTGGGGTAGGGGAAGATGTAACGGAGATCATCCTCAATCTGAAGGAAGT
Source organism: Deltaproteobacteria bacterium (assembly GCA_030672385.1). Taxonomy (GTDB): domain Bacteria; phylum Desulfobacterota; class B13-G15; order B13-G15; family RBG-16-54-18; genus DAOVGN01. The sequence goes on from DAOVGN010000022.1 coordinate 13,341, forward strand.
AGTCCTCAAGCTCCACACCCCTGGTCCCAAGACGGTCAGAATAGAGGCGGAAGGAAAGAAGGAGGCCAAGGCAGGAGATATCATTGCCGATGCCGACGTGGAAGTGGTAAATCCCGAACATCATATCGCCACCCTCGATAAGGGGGCCAAGTTGAAGATGGAGATAACGGTAAAGATGGGAAAGGGATATGCTCCTGCTGAGATAAATAAAGAGGAGGACATGCCTATTGGAACCATCCCCATAGATGCAATCTTCACCCCTGTAAAAAAGGTGAACTATACGGTAACCAATGCGCGCGTAGGGCAGATCACCGACTACGACAAACTCACTCTCGAAGTCTGGACCAATGGCAGTATAAAACCCGATGATGCCGTAGCCCTAGCAGCTAAGATCATCAAAGATCAATTGAACATCTTTATTAACTTCGAGGAACCCCCTGAAGATCTCTATAGTGAGGATGATCAAGAAAAAAGAAAAAGGGAGCAAGAGGAACTAAAAGAGAAACTAGACAAGGGCGTGGATGAACTCGAGTTGTCGGTCAGATCGGCCAATTGTTTGAAAAACGCCAACATCCAGCATATAGGGGAATTGGTTCAGAAGACCGAACAGGAGATACTCCAAACCAAGAACTTCGGCAGGAAATCCCTTAACGAGATAAAAGAGGTCCTAACAAATATGGGACTTAGTCTGGGGATGAATATAGGGGAATTTACACCCCTTGAAGAACAAAACGAGGCAAAAGAATAAGGGAAAAAGATGCGACACCGAAAAGCGGGGAGGAAACTCAACCGCACCACAAGCCATCGCCTGATGATGCTGCGCAATATGACCACCTCCCTCTTTGAACATGAGAGAATTGAAACCACTGAGGCCAAAGCCAAGGAGTTGCGAAGACTGGCCGAACGCCTCATCACCTTGGGAAAAAGGGGAGACCTGCATGCCCGTCGTCAGGCCCTGATGATAATCAATAGCAAAAAGGTAGTCCAAAAGCTCTTTAACGAAATAGCCCCCCGCTTTCAGGAGAGAAATGGGGGTTATACCCATATCTTCAAAACCAGAAATCGCCCAGGTGATGGGGCAGCCCTCGCCATAATCGAGCTGATACCCGCAGAGGCAAAAGAAGAAAAGGTGAGCAAAAAACCCGCTAAGAAAAAGGCCTCCAAGTAACAATCATAACTTATAGCTGAAATCCCGTAGCAGCTTTTTCCTCCACCTTATCCCCTCTTCATCTTCGATTCCTTTGGGAGGCACGCCATCGATCACCCCCAAAATCCCTCTTCCCTGATCTGTCTGGGCGATGATCACCTCTACGGGGTTGGCAGTAGCACAGTAAATGGTGCACACCTCCTGACACATCTTGATGGCGTTCAAGACGTTTATGGGGAAGGCACCTTTCACTAAAACGATAAAGGTGTGACCGGCTGCTACCTCGGAGGCGTTCTTCTGAGCCACCTTGATCAAGTCGGGGTCGCTCCCCGCTGATCTAATAAGACAATGTCCTGAGGCCTCACAAAAGGCGAGGCCGAACTGTGCCTCCGGCACCCCGGTAACCATTACTTCATAGAGATCCTCCACTGTCTTGATAAAATGGCTCTGGCCTAAGATAATATTGGCCCCCTCAGGGATATCTAACCTCACCGTTTTGATCTCCATAGACTCCTCCCTCATCTAATATTTAAACAAAGGAAACCCCTTTAGCCATGTTGCATCCGAGCCCCTTGAGAAACCGCCCTCTATACACCTCCTCTGGCCAAGGTCATCAACATATGGCCCAAGGCGATTAGGGTCTGGATGGAACGATTATATATAATAGCCATTGGTTTATCGACGCTCATATGGGCTTTTTTGAGCGGCCTCTAACCCTGGGACATCCATAGTTCGTAGATCTTTTTCAGCACCTCTTCCTTCTTCTTCAGCATCTGGGCCTTGGAGCTGGTGTAAACGGTTCCTGCAGCCGCCCCTTTATGGCCATCACCAATGTTCAGCTCCCGCATGATTTCCCCGAGGTCCTTTTGGTGCTCCTGATTGTTCAAGTTAATGCCGAGGGACATGCTGAACCCCAGATTTGTGGTTTTGACTCCCCTGTCATAGAGATTGTGGATTTCCAGGACAGCCAAGGCCTGAGGGTAGAGAAGATAGGCGAGATTTTTGATGACCTTGGGGCGGCGATTGTGCCGTGTGAGGTCAATGACAATTATCTCCTCTTGCTGATCATAGGAGAAAAAGGAAGAATCCTCCTGAATAAGTCTGAGTATTTTCTCCTCTTCCCCTCTGTAGCTTTCAATCCTCTCCTGTACCTTGGGAAGGATAGCTACCTCTTTTAGAGGAAGATCTCGTACCCATTTGACCAGTTTACTCATATAGCGATGTTTCTCGCGCAGAGTGGGGCTGCTTGCCTTAAGGGAATAGTCCACCAATTTCCCCGGAGTTTCCCTGCGCCACTCCTCTGTGCTGCAATAGTTAAAACTGTCTATGGCATCCGTCTCCTCCACTGTCTGCTCAAAATAAGAGGGCAGAGCAACCCCTTTCTCGGAGAAGTATTCGTACACTACCCTGCTACAACTATCCCTGAGGGCAAACCTCCCCTCAATCCCTTCCACGGTGACATTTCTATATGTCAAGTCCTGCAGGTTACCCTCATGGTGGTCAAACCAGAGGCCACAGAGCAAAGGATAGGGTAGGTCGCACACTATATCCCTTTCTGAAATGGAGATACCCCCTTTGATAATGGTGTTGGGCCCAGCAAACTGAACATCCTCTATTTGAAAGACATAAGAGCAGATGGCGGCACTCACCACCCCATCCATATCATTATGTGTGATGATCCTCTCGTACATCCTCCTCGCTCATAAATCTCTTCTTGGTAGAAATCCTGTACATCTTCTCCAGGCTTGGGTGTCGGCAAAACCCTATGACTTCCCGATGGATGATGAGGTAATGGAGGTATTTTAGGGCCTTCTCCCGCACCTGGTTAAACTCCCCTATTAGGACATTCACCTCCTTTGCTACCTTCCCCTCACCCTCCAAGCCCCTAATCCGCTCCTCTAAAACCCTGAGCCTCTGTAGGCATTCACCCAATCTTCCCCCTAGTGAAACTAAAACAATCCCGTTGTGTGACTCCTACAGGATCCAAAACACTAAATAGTACTGACGAAAATACACGAAGGTATCTTCCCAAAATTATATTATCCAAAAATTTTTATTGTCCATAATCAAACCATGAACCGATATACAGCCTCGCGCGGATCCCCCCCCTGATAAAGAACTCGGTAAATTTCCTCCACAATGGGGAGTTCTAATTTAAACTCTCCACCCATTGTGTGTGCGATCTTGGTAGCCCTGATCCCCTCTATCACCTGCCCTATCTCCTTTTGGGCCTCCTCTATGGACAACCCCTCTCCTATCTTCTCGCCAAACCTCCTGTTGCGGCTATACTCACTGGTACAAGTGACGATTAGGTCTCCCAACCCAGAAAGCCCCATAAAGGTAAGAGGGTGAGCCCCAAGGACACTTCCGAGGGTCGAGAGCTCCTCTAAACTCTTGGTGACGACTGAAGCCTTGGTATTCACCCCCATCTTCAGGCCATCGCAGATCCCTGCCCCTATGGCGAAGACATTCTTAAATACCCCCCCTAATTCCACCCCCGCCAGGTCTTCATTGACATAGAGCCTGAAGAAGGCGGTCTCCAAGATCTCCTTGGCCTTCTGGGCATAGATGGGCTCCCTGGAGGAAATCTCCACCGCTGTGGGGAGTTTGCGGACCAACTCTGAGGCGATGGAGGGTCCTGACACGGCCACGATACCATTCCTCACCACTGGAGGAAGCTCACTCTCAATGACCTGTGACATCCGCAACCCCGTCTCTACCTCCATCCCCTTGGCAAAGTCGACAATAATAACCCCTGGGGAGAGGTAGGGGGCCATGCGTCTGGCTACTTCTCTTGCGGCATGGGAGGGGATGGCTAGGGCAACGGTCTCCGCCCCTTTTATGGCCTCGGCGATCTCTAAAGAAACCTTTATCTCGACGGGAATGTAGTGCCCAGGCAGGTATCTAGGGTTTTCCCTCCCTTCCTTGATAGCCTCGGCCACATCCTCCTCTACCGTCCATAGGGTAACATGGTGCCCCTTCTCCCACATCATCAAGGCCAAGGCCGTCCCCAGATTGCCAGTCCCTAAAATGGCCATCTTGTGTCTATCCATCTACCCTCTCCTTAAAGGCCTCCTAGCTTATCAAAATTAGGTGTATAAATCAAACAGAGGCAGACCCATTCTCAGGGGGAGTACGCCCCCCCACACACAGGGCGGGGCATCTCTTCATAAATAGAAAAATAATGAATTTTTAAAATTGATCGGAAGCTGCCTTTAAACCAAGACAGAATAATGGTGCTGAGGCCGTCAAGGGCGAAATCGGTTATGGGCTCAGCCTCTGGCAACCACGATATTTTGTACGTCGTCAAATGGGTAAGTAGGATCAATTATTGTGAAGAGGGACTGTTTAGGCACATTGCATGGGATACCATTTAGCAATTAAAACATTTGTTCAGGGGAAGAAGTCGATGACGTTAAAACAACCATAATTTTGCTACAAGTGTAAGACCTACTCAGGGAGCAGCCCCAGGGTGAAGGCCAACATAATCCGTGGGGGCCCCCCATGCCTGATAGATATAGCCTCATAGACCTCTCAACAGGGCCACTAAGGTAGCTAAAGAAACGACTTCGGTAAGTTCTCCCGCTGTCCCCATGACATCACCGGTTATACCCCCTATCCTCCTGACGAAGTAGTGGCCAAGGGCGTAGGTAAAGATCCACACCAGCGCCATAGTCCCCACTCCTGCTAACCCATGGGTGAGGATGGAGATCAGCAGGGCTATACCCGTAGCCCACCAAAAATCCCTTGGCCTAAGGTAGGTTGCAAAGACCGCCCCTGTCCCCCTCCCTCGGACATAGGGGAAGAAATGAGTTAAGTAGACCATGGACCATCTCCCCAAGGTCGGAAAAAGGAGGAGGGATAGCGAACTTTCCCCCTCGATCAGTTGACCAATGAGAAGATACTTGGCCATTAAGGTTAGTACCAGTCCTATCACCCCGAAGGTCCCTATGTGACTGTCCCGCATGATCTTCAATATCTCCCCCTTATCCCTCCCCCCACCCAGACCATCGAAGGTATCGGCAAGACCATCCAAGTGGAGTCCACGGGTAACTATGGTCAGGACCGATAGGAGAAACAGGGCATTCACCTGCGGTGTAAAGGCGGCCCCAAAGGTATAGGCGCATGACCAAAGAAGGGCACCTAGCAAAAGACCCACCAGGGGAAAAAAGGCCATGGAGCTACCCAGCTCTTCTTTCCACACCCCTTCCCTCGCTGTAGGAAAGATGGTGAGAAAGGAGATAGCGGCTGCAAATCTCCTACCCACAGAAATTTCTCTCATTACATCCTCCTTACCGAATGATCTGCGGCATCCTATCTTCTCCCTCACCTCCCCAGGACACAAAAACGCCGCAACCCCATCAGCGCGGCCACCGCAGCGATGGTCACGCCATAAAAGATTACCGGTTTGTCAATGAGGAATTGGTCCAGCGTCCCGTTTACCACGGTAGTGCCAGTGACCACGGCCAGATCACACCAGGCGATGTTCTCACCTGTCCTCTCATGACCCTCGACGAGCACCCCAAACCTCTCCTGCCCGATATTCTCCTCATCAAGATCGGTAATCCTGAGCTCAAAGTGCCTCGCCAAGACCTCCGCCATGCGCGGCTGCATCCCCACCAGGGCAACCTTAGGGGAACCGTAATTCTTTCGGATATAGTCCAATAGTTCACGAGCACAGTGAGGGGGATCAGCATCCTTGCAATGTATCGTCCCCTCCACAACCCCCAGATATCGTGCCACAGCATTCAAGGTAGAAATGAGGATGGCTCGATGGTAGTTGTTCTTCAACTCCATCTCCAGAACCTCTGAGAGGGGCCCTGAGAAGTCGCCGTACATATCAGTATAGGCCTGCCCAACAGAGCCGCGAAACTCAGCCTGCATCAGTCGCTCCCTACCCTTGAGCAGGGGATAATCATCCTCCTCGGGATTCCCTATTGCCTCTTGTGGGGTAAGGGGGAAGGCCTTGATCTGGACCTCCTCTTGGCCGAGACCCTTCTCCCCCACCATCCTTCTAAGCCATCCCCTTATTTCTTCGTATATATCCATTACTTTGGACACCCTTCTCCTTGTTTATAGTAATCTCCTAAAACCCACCTTCTTGTCAAGGCCAAATGGATAACACCAGCAGGATATTTTGACATCCTTCCATCTATTTGATATAAATCTATAAAATCGTCCCAGGAGGGGAGCATTAAGGTCCATATAACAATGGATTACTCCCAGGAGATTGATGTATGCTGACGGAGAACCAAGAAAAAAGTCTATTGGTGGATACCCATGCCCACCTAGAGATGCCTGTATTCAAGAGGGACCTACCCCTAGTGATCCAACGGGCGAAAGATGAAGGTGTAACTACTATCCTGACGGTAGGGATCGACCCAGAAAGCTGCCGAAGGACCCTGGAGATCACTGAGGCATACAAAGAGATCTTTGCCATCTTGGGGGTTCATCCCCACCACGCCGCTGAGGTACAGGAGGGCGATCTGGCCTACATCAAGGAGGACATGGCTCACCATGAAAAGGTAAAGGCATGGGGGGAAATTGGCCTCGATTTCTACCGGAACCTCTCCCCCCCAGAGACCCAACGGGAGAGATTTCGCCAACAGATAAATATAGGAAGGGAACTAAAACTACCTTTGGTCATCCACAGTCGCCAAGCCACGGAGGAGACCCTCAAGATCCTTCAGGAGGAGAGGGCATGGGAGGTGGGAGGTGTAATCCACTGTTTCTCAGCAGATAAGAAGGCGGCCGAGAAATACCTGGAAATGGGGTTCTATATCTCCATCCCCGGGGTCATTACCTTTAAAGGGGCCCAAGGGCTGCGCGAGGTGGTAAAAAAGCTCCCTTTGGAGTGGATACTGGTGGAGACCGATGCCCCATTTCTCGCCCCTGTACCCCACCGGGGCAAGAGGAATGAGCCCGCCTATGTGAGGTTCACTGCCGAGACCATCGCCGAGATACGGAAGCTCACTCTCTCTGAAGTGGCTTCTATCACCACTGATAATGCCCGCCGGGCCTTCAATCTAGACAAACTATAATATAGAATATAGAGGAGGACTTCAAAACATGCGAGCTGCAGTCATCGTCGTAGATATGCTGAAGGATAGTTTCAAAGAAGAGCACCGGCTCCCTATTACCAAGGAGGCTAAACCCATCATCCCAAGAATAAATAACCTTTTAAAAGAGGCAAGGACTCTAGGCTTACCTGTCATCTTCGCCTGTGATTCCTTCTTGCCCGACGATTTTATCTTCAAGGGAAAAATGAAACCGCATTCCCTCCGGGGGACCGAAGGAGCAGAAATCATCGATGAACTGGAAGTAGGTGAAGAAGATGAGATACTGCCAAAACGAAGGTTCAGCGCCTTCTTTAAGACGGATCTGGATCAAACGTTGAGGACTTGGGGCATAGATACGGTGGCTATCTGTGGCATCGCAACCACTGTATGTGTATTGATGACGGCCATGGATGCCCTCAGCCATGACTTCTCAGCATTTATCTTAGAGGACTGCTGCGCGGCCCATAAACAAGAGGTCCACGAAACCACCCTGGAGAATTACCGAAAATTTGCCCTCTATCCCCTCTTCCGAATCATGACCTCCGAGGAGTTTCTGGGGGAGGTTGAAACGAGTAAAAAAGAAAAAGGAGCTAGGCAATTTACCTAACCCCTTGAAATTACTGGAGGCGGCGACCAGATTTGAACTGGTGAATAACGGTTTTGCAGATATGGAAGGCCCTAATGATTCCTAGTAGTTCAAGGGGTTAGAAAGGCAAAATGAGGAAAATTATTCTTCTCTAGGTATGCCCGCTCGGCGAATATACATAATGGAATCACCAAGAGTATCAATCCGAAATAATTTCCTTGCTTCCTCAATTGGTTGTTCACTTGGACCTTTTACTTGCGCGAGATGATCAACGTCAATTATCACCTCTCCAAGGTGTTGTCCATCGGGATCTTGAACACTGATCGATATCTCTTTAATTCCTTCAAGGTATCCTCTCATCAATACGAGAAAATCTAAAAGTTCTGCAATTAGTTTAGACTCTACATATTCTACTCGGACTTTGAAGCGCCTCGCCCATTTTTCCCCACCAACAAGGATCTCCTCATCTTGATCTATTCCTTTTAACCGAGTAGATAAACGTATCTTTAGACTCGTTTTCAACCTCACAAATTCGATGACATCAAAGCTCA
>DAOVGN010000017.1 GCA_030672385.1 Deltaproteobacteria bacterium
GTTTCCCCCGAGGGGAACCTGGTGATTAGCCACGTCGAATGAAAAATACTAAAATCGGCCTGCGGGAGTGGAGATTAAGGGATAGGTGCAAACTATTGTTTGGGGGGGAAGAAGGGGACATTGGTTCTAAAACAACGTGACGGAATAGTCTTGAAGAGGTAACGAGTTATTCTGAAACGAGAAGGTAACGTTGCTGAAAGATTTTGGTTTAAAAAAGGAAGAAGGGGTGAGGCGTTCAGCCATCAGGGTGGACAGAGACGGTACGTGGTATTTTCAGGGGGCTGAGATCATCCGCAAGGATATCCTCTCCCTATTTTATGACTCTCTCCACCTCGATGCAGATGGATATTACCTGGAGATAAGGGGAGAGCGGGAATACCTGGAGGTGGAGGATACCGTTTTTCTGGTACAGGGGGCCGAACTTGTCAGGGATGGGGAGGAGGCCTTTTTGATCCGCCTCAATGATGGTACCCAGGAGAGATTGGATTTGAACACCTTTCGGATCGCCGAGGGGAATGTCCCCTATTGTTTGGTAAAGGGGGGAAGGTTCCCTGCCAGATTTTTACGCCTCCCTTTTTACCAGGTGGCCCAACACGCCGAGCACGACGAGGAGGCTGACGAATACTTCGTTCTGCTCAATGGGAGGAGGTTCCTGCTGTAGAGGTCCTCATAGGTTCCTGATAGGTCCTTACCTCTAGCCTCTTGCCATTGCTTGTTACATTGATCGCCCCGTGCAGATCGGTCCGCAAAACCCGACAGCCGAGCGCATTGTATCTCCTCACGACCCTCTGACTCGGAAAGTGAAAATGGTTTCTGAAACCCAGGGCGATGACGGCATAGAGAGGGGAGACCTCCTTTACGAAGTAGTAGGTACTGGATGTCCTGCTTCCGTGATGGGGGACCTTGATCAACTGGGCACGTAACCCCTTGCTGGCCTTCAGGAGCCATGCCTCCGCCTCTTTTTCTATATCTCCGGTGAACAACATGTCATGCTCCCCAAAGGAGATCTTTAATACCACGGAGTTATTGTTGACCCAACCTCTTTTCCTCGGTCCCCCGGGCATCCATCCATCGGGGGGATGGAGAACTTCTACCCAGACCCCCCCTATAGATCTGGAGAACCCCTCCCCCACCCTCACCATCCTGATACCCTTTTCCTTGATGACCTGTAAGAGTTGTCGATAGGTGGTGGTAGGACTCACCATCCCATTGTGCCAGAATTCTCGCACCCTGAAGTGCTGGGCGATGAAGATAAGACCTTTATAGTGGTCGGGCTGAGGGTGGGTCAGGACCAGATAATCCACCCCTAAGATGCGCCTCTCCCATAAAAAGGGGGCCACCACCTTCTCTCCAACGTCGAAATCCCCGTAAAGGCCTCCCCCATCGATCAACATCTTCTTGCCCCGGGGAAATTCTATCAAGGAGCAGTCCCCCTGTCCCACATCGAGAAAGGTAACTCGAAGCTCCTTTTCCATATATCCCTTCAATCCCCAATATGAGAGATCGAATAACATGAGAAAGAGGATGAAGATCAAGCCCGCCCTCCTGTAGGATGGTCTCTTGAGCCAAAGGAGGGAGGCGATAAAGGAGTAGATGAGGACCATTTCCCAAGCGGTGGGGTTCGGGAGGTAACATGAAGCGAAAGGTACGGAAGATATAAACTCCATAGCCTTTATCCCCCCACAGGACAGTTCAGCGGCCAGCTTTACCAAAAGGGCCCCTAATTGTGGGAAGATGGGGATAAAGGGGAGGCAGAGGAGCCCCAAGGGTAGAATTCCCAACCCCACCACGGGGATAATAATGGCATTGGAGGCAAGACCCATGGTTGAGATGCGGTGGAAGTGCAAGGCCACCACGGGGGAGGTGACCACTATGGCGGCAAAAGAAGCGATGAGAGATAAGACGATTCCTCTCTTGAGCCGCCTCCCTTTCTGGCGGGTCAAGAGGGTCAGGGGGTCTTGAGGGTAGAGGAGGCGATAGATTGGAGAGGTGAGCAAGATGATGCCCAACACGGAGGAGAAGGAGAGTTGAAAGGAGGGGTCCCAGATGGAAGTGGGTGAGATGAGGAGGATGAGAAAGGCGGCGAAGGCCAGGGTATTGAGGGGGTTTCTATATCTTCCTAGGAGAATGGCTATCAGAAAGGAAGAGGCCATGATCCCAGCCCTGATGGTAGAGATAGGGAACCCGGTGATGAGGATATAGGATAGCAGAGGTGGGAAGGTGGCCAAGGCGGCGACCTTTTTGATGTCATAACGAAGGAGGAGACGCTCCGATAATTTGAGAAGCCCCCGGGCTGAGAAGAAGATCAGTGTGACGATGATCCCCAGGTGCAGCCCCGAGATGGCGAGGATGTGGACGGCCCCGGCGCCGATAAAGGCCTCCCTGACTTCATTGGGGATCTCCCCCCTCTCCCCGATGAGTAGGGCCTTGAGCAATGCCCTCCCCGGAGGGAGGGTATTTTCGTCCAGGAATTTCTCTATCCCCTCACGCCAGTGGTCGAACAAGCGCAGAAGGGGGTTTCCCCCCTCGTTACTTAAGATCTGGACCTGATCCCCACTCCGTACATATCCCGTGACCAATACCCCCTTGCGCCGGAGATACATTTTATAGTCAAAGGACCCAGGGTTGAGGAAGTTGCGGGGGCGGTAGATTTTGGCCTTTAAACGTACACGATAACCGTACCTCAATTTTGAAGCAGGGTTTCTGATGGTGATCCTCATCTTTCCCGTGGATGGGGTACATTTGTCCCCTTCGTAGATCCCCTCGGCTAGCAGATAGATGGCGACCTTTCCTTCCTTACTCTGTGGGGGCCTGTAGATGGTCCCCGTCAACACCACTTCCTTCCCCTCAGGGATCTTCGAGATGTGATGGGGCGCAAGGGTGGGGTATAGCCTGAAGTGGATGAGGGAAGCCCCTAGGGCGAGCAAAAAGACCAGGGCCAAGAGCTTAGATATCTTTTTATGCCGGCGGAAGAGGAAAAGGAGAAGGGCAAGGGCAACTCCCAAAGATATAAAGGAGATGGTGGCGGGGATATATCCGCCAATCAAGATCCCTGCGATGAGGGCGAGGGTAATGGGGAGAAAGGGAGAATTGAAGCCTTTCCACCCTGATGGAATCATCACCAGATGTGGAAGAAGAGGGGTTTTTCAAGGTAGTTATAATGGTCTTTGACCACCCTGGGAACCACCTTCTCGTCTACCCGCTGAATTAGAAAGTGATCGAATTCCTCAAACTGGGCGAGTCTTATCCCACTGGTGGTGGCTACATCCAAGAAGCTTTGGTCGATGACGAGTTCTTCCATGGAGGTTTTTTGAAAGAAGTCCTCCTCCTTCATCTCCAAGATTATAAAGGTGAAGGTGATGAGAGCATCAACGGCGAGGGTTCCCTTTTCCCTATCCATGGCCCCCAAACGAGCGAAGAATATCGCTTCCCCCAAGGCCGCGGTGACAAACTCCCGCAACCTGTAACCCTTGATCTCCCTCTCTACCCTGATTTCTCCTGGGATCTTTTGAAGCTTGTGCACGGTGACTTCACGAAAAGGAATGATCAGTTCTCCCCGATAAGGGGATACCAGCGACTGAAAGTTCACCTTATAAAACTGCATCTTTCGGTTGTTCTCCTTCCGGCAAGAATCCTAACTCCTCCAGTTTCACGGCGTTGAGATCTCCTCTATGGTGGTTTCCCCTTACGGTGACATATGCTTTAGAAGGCCAGAAGGAATCGTGGTGGAGGGCGGAACGGATCAGGCTACAGAGCATGCAGCCACAACACAGTTCAGGACAGACTTGGATCTCTTTAGGCAAGGTCCCTGTCCCAGAATTTTCTCATGAGGTCCCTGGCGATGATCACCCTTTGGATCTGATTGCTTCCTTCAAAGATCTGGGTGACCTTGGCATCCCGCATCATCCTCTCCACGGGGTAATCTTTAAGATATCCATAGCCGCCGAGGATCTGCACGGCATCGGTGGTCACCTGCATGGCCATATCGGAGGCAAAACATTTGGTCATGGCCGAGAGTTTGTCTACTCCGATGGCGGACATTCGGTCCCTCTCGTAAACCTTCTGATCCAACAGGGCCGCAGCCTTGTAGACCAATGCCCTGGCGGCCTCTATCTGTGTGGCCATGTCGGCCAACATAAACTGTACTCCTTGGAAATCGGCCAATTTTTGTCCGAATTGCACCCTTTTGTTGACATAGTCCAAGGTGAAATCCAGGGATCCCTGGGCAATCCCCACCGCCTGGGCTCCGATGGCAGGTCGGGAAAGGTTAAGGGTCATCATAGCAATTTCCCATCCCTTATTCTCCTCTCCCAGGAGGTTCTCTTTTGGTACCACAGCATTCTCGAAGATGAGATCGGTGGTATCGGAACCTCTCATCCCCAACTTATCTTCCCTCTTGCCGATGGTAAGCCCAACGGTGTCCTTCTCCACCATGAAGACCGAGATCCCCCGGGTCCTCTCTCCTGGCTTGGTGGTGACAAAGACGGCGTATAGATCGGCAGCCCCACCGTTGGTCACAAAACACTTCCTCCCGTTTAAGATGTAATAATCTCCTTCCAGCTCCGCGGTGGTCTTCATGGCAGAGGCGTCAGATCCTGCCTCTGGTTCCGTCAGGGCAAAGGCAGCTAGGGCGTGGTCCTTTACCACCCGATTGTAGAACCTCTTTTTCTGCTCTTCATCGCCGGCCACCATCAAAGGCATCAGACCGACGGTGTGGGCTAGAATCATCAGGGAACTGGAGCCACAGGCATAGGCGATCTCTTCTGCAATAATGCAGAAGGCTGTGATATCCTCATCCATCCCCCCGTAACTATCTGGAAGTATCACCGAGAGGAACCCCTGTTGGGCGAACAGTTCCGCCATATCCCACGGGAAGACCCCCGCCGCATCTATCTCCGCCGCCCTCCTGTTCACCTTGGTGGAGGCAATCTTCCTCACCGATTCCCTGAGCAGGCGATTGCGTTCCTCCTTCACCTCCAAGCTCATCATATCCATAGCCTAATTTTCCTCGTTTTTGTATTTTAATGAAGCAAATCGTATAGCACAAAAACCCCCTATAAGCAAGGAAATTCTCCCCTCCCCCTCCCAATTCTCCCCTCCCCCTCCCTTCCCCGTCAAAAACCCCTTGCATTTTTGGTGAATGACCATAATAATAAATTTTACCGTGAAGATACTTCGTGGTAAAATTGAGCCTGCAATCTGTTTCAGCCTTAGTGTGCCTTTTGGTCTTACTTCAGGGGGCTTTGCCCCCTGAGACTGGACTCCCGACAAGGATTTCCCTTTTGGGGGAGGGAGATTGGGGGGTGTTAACCCCCTAAAAGTAGGAACTGAAGAAGGGGATGTGGTGTTTCCATGGGTGGAGGTGAGGGTTTAAGGCATGCGTATATTGGTGGTAGAGGATGAGAAGAAGGTAGCTAGCTTTCTCAAAAAAGGGTTGGAGGAAGAGTATTATGCTGTGGACTGTGCCTACGATGGAGAGGAAGCTTTCTATATGCTGGAGGTCAACGATTACGACTTGGTGGTCCTCGACATCATGCTCCCCAAGATGGACGGTCTTGAGGTCTTAAAGAGGGTGAGAGATAATGGGTTAAGCCTCCCCGTGCTTATGTTGACTGCTAGGGACTCCGTGGAGGATATAGTAAGGGGGCTAGATGCTGGTTGTGATGACTACCTGACCAAACCCTTTGCCTTTGCCGAACTGCTGGCCAGGGTGAGGACTTTGCTCCGGAGGAAAGAACGTGAACCCCTGGGGGAGTTGAGGGTGGTCGATCTGACGCTAGACCCCCTGACCCGCAGGGTTAGCAGGGGGGGGGAAGAGATCGAGCTCACGGCCAAGGAGTATGCCCTCCTAGAATACCTGATGCGCCATGCCAACCGGGTGGTGACCAGGACCATGATCTCGGAACATGTCTGGGACTATAATTTTGATCCCATGACAAACGTCATCGATGTCTATGTAAATCACCTGCGTAAAAAGATAGATTCAGGGTTCCCCCACAAGCTGATCCGCACCATCAGGGGGGTGGGTTATATGTTAAAGGGGTAGAGGAGGATGTTTTTTAAGACCATAAAATTCAAACTCACTTTCTGGTACGTGGTGATCCTCGGGATAATTCTCACCACCTTCAGCCTTTTCCTCTATTTTACCCTGTCCGATAGCCTCCATAGGGGATTGGACAATAAGATAAAGACCACGGCGGAGGTTATCGCCTCCTCTATGCGCAGCCCCTTGGGGGGAGGTCCCACCATTGCCGATGTCGATCGGATCATGACGGAACACTTTGGAATAAGGCCTTTGGGGAGGTTTGTCCAGGTATTAGACGAATCGGGCAGGGTAGGGGGTAAGTCGACAAACTTGAGGAATGTGAAGATCCCTATCAGCGTACAGACCCTGAGAGAGGCGGCCCGGGGGAGGGTGACCTTCGAGACCATCAAGGGCATGGGAAAGTACCCCTTGCGGGTGGTGACCCTACCCATCATAGAGAACGGGAGGATGGTAGGGATTGTCCAGGTGGGTAGTTCCGTGGAGGGGGTGGTGGAGGCCCTTCATCAACTCTTCCTCATCCTGCTGATCGCCGTCCCGGCCGCCTTGTTGGTCACCAGCGTAGGAGGTCTTTTTCTGGCTAATAAGGCCCTGAGGCCAGTGGACGAGATCACCCAGACTGCCCGCCGGATCGGCTTCGGCGACCTCAGCCAAAGGATAAGGATGAAGAGGGTAAATGATGAGATAGGTAGATTGGCCGCGACCTTCGATGAGATGATTGCCAAATTGGAAGAATCTTTTCAGCAGGTAAAACGCTTCACCGCCGATGCCTCTCATGAACTCAAGACCCCTTTGACCATCCTCAGGGGGGAGGTGGAGGTGGGGCTGAAAAAGAAGAGGGACCTGGGGGAATATCGGCGCATATTGACCAGCAACCTAGAGGAGATAGACCGTATGTCCCTTATTGTAGAAGACCTGCTCACCCTCTCCAGAGCGGACATGGGGGAGCTCAAAATGGAGCGGGAGAAAGTGGATCTGTCTCGCCTGGCCCGAGGGGTATGGGAAGACCTTCAGCTCCTGGCACAGGGGAAAGGTGTCCTGCTTAAGTTCATGGACGATGGCTTCACTAAAGTAGATGGAGCCCCACTGCGTCTGCGGCAACTCATCTTGAATTTGGTGGAAAATGGGATAAAATATACTCCTTCCGGGGGTGAGGTAGAATTGATGGTGAAGGGAGACCGAGGCAGCGGAGTGGTTAGGCTCGAGGTTTCCGATACAGGAGTAGGGATTGCCCAAGAGGACTTGGAGCGGGTCTTTGATCGCTTTTTCCGGGTGGATAAGGCGAGGTCTCGGGAGACAGGAGGGACGGGGTTGGGGTTGAGCATCTGCAAGTGGATTGCCCAAGCCCATCAGGGCCAAATTGAGGTGCAGAGCGAGTTGGGAAAGGGGAGTACCTTTACGGTGACCATCCCCCTAAAAAATTAAAAAAATTTAATCTTTCTTTAATCGGTTTTTAATCTTCTTCGGTTACAATAGGGGCAAAAAGAGACCGAGGAAGAGGATGTTTTTCAAGCTGGTGATGGAAGGAGGTCATGTTGGGGCAGGGAAGAGTTACGAGATGGTGCGGTATTTTGAGGGGGATGACATCTTCTGCACCTTTGTCAAGGCCCTACATACTCCTCGCCTGAAAAAGAGGGAATTTGCCGGGGGTATCAAGTTCATCAAGGAGGTCTCTGGGAGGGAGTATGTCAAAGGTAAGAGGAGAGAGAGAAGGGACCCCCTACCTAAACCTTCATTGACTTCTTCCCACCCCGTACTTTCTTCAGTTAATCTATCAGGCAAAAATTAATATATAAGGAATAAAGGAGCGAAGTTATGAAGTCTTTTTCCAGGATCATGATCGCGGTGTCTTTGCTTCTCTTTATGGCCGTCTTTCCCTCTCTTTCCACGGGTGAAGAGATTGCCCGACTCCCATCTTTGACCGAGCTGGCCAAGGAGCTGAAGCCCACTGTCGTCAACATCAGTACTACTAAACTGGTACGCAGTCCCTTGGATGATTTCTTCAAAGATTTCAGGGGATTTCATGGGTTTTTTGGAGATGAGTTCTTCAAGAGGTTCTTCGGAGATAGGTATCCGAGGGAGTTCAGGCAGAAGAGCCTAGGATCGGGTTTTGTTATCGATAAAGAGGGATATATTCTTACCAACCATCACGTGATCGAGAAGGCGGAGGAGATAACGGTTAAACTCTCGGACAAAAAGATCTATGACGCCCAGGTGGTGGGGCAGGATCCTAAAACGGATCTAGCCCTGATTAAGATCAAGGCCGATGGGGACCTCCCCGTGGCCCGCTTGGGTGACTCGGAAAAGCTTGAAGTGGGGGAGTGGGTTATCGCCATCGGAAATCCCTTTGGCCTTGAGCAGACCGTAACGGCTGGAATAATTAGTGCCAAGGGGAGGGTGATCGGGGCTGGTCCTTACGACGACTTTCTCCAGACCGATGCTTCCATCAACCCTGGAAATAGTGGGGGCCCTCTCTTTAACCTCAAGGGAGAGGTGGTGGGGATAAACACCGCCATTGTAGCAAGGGGACAGGGGATAGGGTTCGCCATCCCCATCAATATGGCCAAGAGGCTTCTCCCCCAGCTCAAAAGGGGGAGGGTAGCCTACGGATATCTGGGGGTCTATGTTCAGGACCTGACCCCTGAACTGGCGCGCTCCTTCGGCCTGAAGGAGCCCAAGGGGGTGCTGATCTCTGAGGTGATCCCGGATTCCCCCGCCGTCAAGGCCAAGAAAGGAGGGTTGAAGAAGGGAGATGTTGTTTTAGAGTACGACGAACAGAAGGTGGAGGATAAATATCAATTTACAAAGATGGTGGGCAGTACCCCGGTTGGCAAGAAGGTAAAGATTGTTGTCTTGCGCAAGGGGAGACACAAGCCTTTATCGGCTATCATTGGGGAGTCGAAGGAGAGGGAGATTGCCTCCGCACCCAAGCCTGAGGAGGTAGATCGTTGGGGCCTGAAGGTTCAGGACATCACCCCCGATATGGCGGATCACCTGAAGCTTCCCGACGACGAAGGCGTGGTGATCACCGAGGTGGAGCCTGGTTCACCCGCCCAGAGGGAAGGATTACGGGGGGGAGATGTAATCATCGAGGTGGAACACCAGAGGATTAGGGATCTGGGGGACTACCGAAAGCATATAGGACTTTACGGAAAGAAAGCGACCCTTTTACTCACCGTAAGGATGAAGGCGCATAACTATCATACCCTATTTGTGGTTTTGAAGAAGAGGGGATGATATTTTCTAAATGAGCCTTATCTCGTATTTGCCATTTTCTAAAGCTTGATGATGGGATTTTGAAATAGAACCAATTAGAAGATGTTCCTGATATGATACCATTCGGGTTTAAAAATATTATGCTGCGGGTTTTAATGGGGTCGAAGAGGAGGCAAATTTGCTGTTTAAGCCCCTCCATATCCTCAACCACTCTTTGGGTTGTTGTAAAAGGGCCTTTATGATGGAACTCGGATAATCAATGTCCCCGTAGGTACTGATGGTATTCAATAGGGCCTTGTTGTCCAGGATGGCGAAGATGAGGTTGAGTTCATGATTGCTGAGGTGACCGAAGAGACGGCGCAGTGCAATCCCCAGTGAGAGCTCATGCCCGAGTTTCTCCCGCCATCTTTTTTCATAGATCATAAGACCGTTACTATCTTGAGGGGCTAGGGCATGGTTGGCTGCCACTTGCCCCGCTATCTTCGCTGCGACTATACCGGTATAAAGTCCCCCTCCGGAGGTGGGTTTTGCCTGTGCGGCGGCATCGCCGACCACCATCACTCCCTTTTCTACTGTCCTTGATCTGGGGCCGATGGGTATAAGGCCGGCGTTGATCCTCAAAGGCTTTAAATTAAGTTTATCCATAAGCCTTTTCAGAAGGGAAGAGGCTCCCTTCATTCGGTAAGTGGCTAGGCCCACACGGGCGATTCCCTCCTCGGCGGGGACCACCCAGGCGAAAAACCCCGGGGCCAGGTATTGATCGAAGTAGACCTCTATGAAATCGCCCCTTTTCGGTTCATATCGGGCTGTGGCCTGGAGCCCCAAGAGGAGCTGGTTAGGGGGTGGCAACTTCGCCCATTTTGCCACCTGGCTTTTTGGCCCATCGGCGCCGATGATCACCTTCGTCTTTGCCCTGTAGGGGAGGCCATTTCTTTTAATCAGTACCCACTGATTATCGAGGCCGACTACCCGGCTGCGGGAAATAAACTCTGCCCCTGACTCCTGGGCCATCTCTAACAGCTTGAGGTGAAAGAGGCGCCGATCGATGACCAGGGCCCTGGTATCTTTTGACTCGATCCGCAAGGAGCGGCCATTGGGGGCATGGATAATCCCCCCCCTAATATTCCGCAGGACCACCCCCCCTCCCAATTCTGCCTCTTCTAAACACCGAGGACTGACAATACCTGTACAGCGATACGGATAAGCAGGAGTTTCGTCCCTTTCCACAAGTAACACCTTTGCACCCTGTCGAGCCGCCGACCTAGCCGCTACTGCCCCCACTGGGCCACCACCTACAACGATGCAGTCATATTTGCCAAAATCTTTCATCCTATCACAAAGGTCTTTGTTTTAAGTAGCTCGGATAGTCTCCTTGTACACCCTCATCATGACGGGATTCAATTAGCTTGATACAAGTCAATATTATATCTTTGCGCAGAATTTTTCAAGCGGTGTTCGTGTGGCTTTGCAGTTGAAGACCTTATTAAAATACGTGAGGATAAATTTTATCATATTAACCATATTCGGGCAATAAAAAGGCTCTTGTGGGGGCTTGGTTAGAAGCCTATTTGGCTTTACTAAAAAATTCTCATTTTGTCTTCCCACTATTTTCTAAACTTGCCCAATGATATCAATATGTTTACCGTATTTCTTGCTATTCTCATTCCAATGGGCCCTCATAGGTATCTATTTCAGTTTGGCCCCTTAAATCCATTGATCTGTGCGTCTCTTTACGTTAGACTAGCTTTTCTCAAAATCCTTAGAGAGTGGTGCCATGAAGATAGCCAGATTTTTATACGACGGAAGAGAGGGATTTGGAATCGTGGAAGGTGAAGAGATCAAGGTAGTAGAGGGGGATATTTTTGGAGGATTCAACGCCACCTCTCAGGTTCACACCCTAGAGGAGGTCAAGATCTTGGCTCCGACTCAGCCCTCCAAGATCGTGGCCTTGGGGTTGAACTATAAGGACCACGCCGAAGAGGTAGGACTGAAGCTGCCCGATGAACCCCTCATCTTTTTAAAACCGAGCTCTGCCGTCATCGGCCCTCTGGATGATATCATCTATCCCCCCATGTCCCGGAGGGTTGACTACGAAGGGGAGTTGGGGATAGTGATCGGGAAGAAGGCCAAAGGGGTCTCCGAAAAGGGGGCCGAGGAGTTCATCCTGGGGTATACTTGTTTTAATGATGTGACCGCCAGGGACCTGCAGAAGAAGGACAGGCAGTGGACCAGGGGAAAGGGGTTTGACACCTTCGCCCCCATAGGCCCCTGGATCGAGACGGATCTAGACCCCGTGGACCTAAAGCTGGAGACCTTTCTGAACGGGGAGCGCAGACAGTCCTCTAATATCTCCAATCTCATCTTCAAACCTAGGCAATTGGTGAGTTTCATATCGCAGATAATGACCCTCTATCCAGGGGATGTAATCGCCACGGGTACCCCTTCAGGGATAGGCCCCATGGAGGAGGGAGATAGGGTAGAGGTCATCATCGAGGGGATAGGGAGACTGGTGAATTTCGTCAAGAGAGGGTGAATCCCCTTAATCCAGGCCAAACTTTTCCCGAAAATCTTTCTTTAAATTTTTTCCTTGACAATTTTTATGGTTTACTGGAATATTTAAATTTGAATATTTAAAATAGAGTATAATAAAAATTATGGACCTTTATTTGATGATAATGGGGCTCCTTATGAAAGGGCCGAGTCACGGTTATGATCTGAAGCAGACCCTGGAGAGGGAGCTAAGCCCCTTTGTTGGAGTCTCCACAGCACCCATCTACTACACCCTGAAGAAGTTGGAGCAGGAGGGAATGGTCACCAAGTGGAGCACTGTCTCCGGCAGGAGGCCACAGAAGTATGTTTATAGCCTGACCGCCAGAGGGCAAGATGAGATAAAAGGGCTTCTCCTCAAGAACATCACGCAGCTGCAGCGTCCCTCCTTTAACCTCGATATCTCCCTTTACTTTCTCAACCTTCTAGATCCCCAGGATGTGGTTGAGACCTTACAGGGAAGGTTGAAGGAGCTGCGTAAGTTGAAGTTTTTGCTGAATAGGCAGAAGAAGGCGTTGGAATCCGATGCAGCCAGGAGGAGAGAGTATATCATCACCGCCCACAACCTCCGGGGAGCCGAGGCCGAGATGGAGTTTGTCCAAGATTTGATCAAGGAGTTCTCCCGAGGTGGATTTAACAAGGTTGAACCCTTGGACGGGATAAAAGAGGACCATGATCGTCGGTGATCATCTGCAAAGACAGGCCAAAGAGAGGCCGGATAAGGTAGCCGTCATCTGCAACGACGACACGCTCACCTTCTCCGAGCTCAACCTCCAGGCCAACAGGCTGGCCAATTGGTTTCTTGCACAAGGGCTGAAAAAGGGTGATCGAACAGTGATGCTCCTTCCCAACTGCACCGAGTTCGCTGTGGTCTACTTTGCCCTCATGAAGATAGGTGTCATCGCGGTGATCCTCGACTTTCGCCTCAGCCCCCTGGAGATGGCCCCCCTCTTCGATGAGACTGAGGCAAAGGTCCTCATCACCCATTCCAAACAGAAGACCTTCGGCGTGAGGATGCTGCGAGAAAAGGAGAGTTTACAATATGTGGTTATTATGGCCGAAGAAAAGGGGGAGGGAAAGGGCATTTACCCCTATGAAAGGATCATAGAGGGGGGGGATACCCAGGAGCCAACTATCCCCATAAACGAGGAGGATGAGGCCCTTTACCTCTATACATCGGGTACCACGGGAAGGCCTAAAGGGGTAATCCTCACCTACGACCACCTCACCTATTTCCCCGAGTCCATGAGGGCCTTTGAGCCTATAAGCGATCAGGACGTAGAGGGGTCTGTGCTCCCTATGTCCCACATCTCAGGGCCGATAGTCCTCAACCTCATGGTGGACGTGGGCCTCACCCTGGTGATCATTGACGAGATAAGGCCCAAAAAGATCCTTGAGGAGGTACAGAAGAACAAGATCAACTTCTTCCACGCCGTGCCTCCCATCTTTCAGATGATCCTCAATCTCCCCAGCCGCGATCGTTACGATTTGAGTAGCCTCCGCTATGTCGCCATGATGGGAACGGTGGTGGCGGAAGAGCTCATGGAGGAGTGGGTTGAAGAGTGTCCCCATATCGTGGCCCTACAGGGATACGGGGCCACGGAGACCTCCCCCATGCTCACCCTTACCCGCTATGAGGATGCCCCTCGCAAGATGGCCAGCGCCGGCCGAGCAGTTCCCAGGGCTGAGGTCAAGATCGTAGACAAAGAGGGTAAGGAGCTACCCCCAGGGGAGGTGGGGGAGGTGATCGCCCGCGGCCCCCAGATCATGAAGGGGTACTTTAAAAATACCAAGGCCACAGCGCAGAAGATCAAGGATGATTGGTACTATACAGGAGACCTGGGTAGGTTCGACGAGGACGGCTATATCTACATCCTCGGCCGTGCCGACGACATGGTGATCACCGGGGGATTAAATGTCTATCCCTCGGAGGTAGAAAATGTCCTCATCGCCCACGACAAGGTGGCTGAGGCAGCGGTGGTGGGGATACCGGACCCGGAGAGGGGTGAGGCCCTGAAGGCGGCAATCGTCCCCAAGGTGGGGGAGGAGATCTCCAAACGGGAGATTTTGAAATTCTGTCGGGAGAGGCTCGCCAGCTTCAAGATTCCCAAGGTCGTGGATTTTCAGGACAGCCTCCCTCGCTCCCGCACGGGGAAGGTGGCCAAGAGGGAGTTGAAGGTCGTCGAGGGAGGGTTGAAAAAGTACTGGGAATTCCTGGCAGAACACAAAAAGTTCCTCGGGCCTTTGATCCTCATTGCCCTCTGGTTTCTGGTCACCGTCACCAAGATGGTGGACCCTTTCTTCCTCCCCTCCCCTGTGAAGGTGGGGAGACAACTTGCGGAACTGCTCAGCACTGCATCGACCTACGAACATCTCTTTATGACCTTTTACCGCATGATGACGGGGTATTTCTTAGCTGTACTCATTGGGGTACCGTTGGGTATTGTGCTCGGTTATTGGGAGAAGGTCTACGAATCAGTTGAGTTCATCATAGACTTCTTCCGTTCCTTCCCTGCGACGGCCATGTTCCCCCTCTTTATGCTCGCCTTTGGTATAGGGGATGGTTCCAAGATCGCTTTAGTAGTCTTCGGCTGTTCTTTGCTGATCCTGGTCAACACCACCTATGGGGTCCATGGATGCAGTGGCACCCGCAGGATGGTGGCCGAGACCATGAAGGCGTCAGAGGCCTATCTCATGGCCAGAGTCGTCTTGCCTGAGGCCCTTCCCCAGATATCCGCAGGGCTGCGTCTGGCCCTTTCTCTGAGCCTCATCATCATCGTGGTCTTGGAGATGTTCATCGGGACCAAGAGAGGGTTAGGATTTCTGATCTATAACGCCCACATGACATACCAGATAGCCGATATGTACGCCTTCATCGTCATGGCCGGCCTCATCGGCTATTTCATCAACCAGGGGTATGTCAAGTTGGAGAACAAGGTGATCCATTGGGCGGGTAGATAAAAAAATAAAGGAGGTATGCTTATGAAGAAAGGATTGGTTTGCTTATTGGTCTTAGGTCTGCTGTTGCCCTTGACCCTTTCCCCAGGGGGCTGTAGGCGGGCCAAGGAGAAGGTGGTGCGGATCGGGTATCTGCCGCTGGTGATGAGCCTTCCCACCTTCGTGGCGGCGGAAAAGGGCTTCTTTGCGCAGGAGGGCCTGGAGGTGGAGTTGGTGCGCTTCCAGTCGGGGACAACGGTCGTAGACGCCCTAGTAGCCGGAAGGATCGACGCCAACTGCGGTAGCGCCATCACCGGGCACTGGTTCGCCGAGCAGAATGTGCCGGGGAGGTACAAGATCTTTCTAGTGTATGGCACTGATTCCCTGGTGGACAACACCTTTGTGGTGGTGGTCAAGAAGGACTCCCCTCTTAAGGACCTGAAGGACCTCAAGGGGAAGAAGGTGGCACACTTCCCTGGGGCTACGAATTTATCTCTGGCCAAGGCGATCATCCGCACGCAGATGGATCCCGAGGGGGTCATCTTCACCGAGGTCCCACCGCCCAATCTGGTGCCTGCCCTGGCTGCAGGCCAGATCGATGCCTTTTTTACCCCTGAGCCCTTCGGGATGATGGCGGTATCCAAAGGGGTGGGTAGATATCTAAAAAGGAGCCCCTGTACCCTGTTGGGCTTGAAGAAGGGGATTCAGGGAGGGGCCTTCTCCTTCTCGGCCAAGTTCCTGAAGAAGAATCCAAAGCTGGCCATAAAGGTCAAGGCCGCTGTGGAGAAGGCTGTGGATTACATGAAGACTCATGATAAAGAGGCGCGAGAATATCTGGCCAAGTACACTCAGCTCCCCCCGCCCGTGGCCATGAGGATCCCCTTCGAGAAGTGGATCAAGATAAAGGACCTGGACAAAGAGGCACCACAGCTCTACTTTGAGCTTCTTTACAAAGATGGGGCGTATAAGGAGAAGATAGATACCACCAAGCTCTATTACGAATAAGATGGCCCAGGAAAGACCATATCTCTATATCCGCGGCGTGAACAAGCACTACGACACGGCCCCCGACCCCCGGATGGGGAGCGGGGGCCTTCGGGTCCTGGACAACATCTCCTTCACCGCCCAGAAGGGGGAGTTTGTCACCATCGTGGGCCCTAATGGGTGTGGAAAGACCACCTTCTTCCGCATGCTGGCTGGCCTCGAGGATATGGACTACGGGAAGATCCTCATCGGGGGCAAGACCATCGAGGAGGCAAAGGTCGGGTATGTCTTTCAGAACTACCGCGAGTCCCTCTACCCATGGCGTACCTGTCTAGGTAACCTGATGGTTCCCCTGGAGCTCGATGGGGTCCGGAGGCGGGAGAGGAAGAAAAAGGTGGATGAATTCCTCTGGCGGCTCGATATGAGCGTGAGGGAGGATGCCTACCCCTATGAGCTGAGCGGGGGACAGCAGCAGATGCTCGGTATCCTCAGGGCCCTCATCTATGAGCCCGATATCCTACTTTTGGATGAACCCTTCAGCTCTCTCGATTTCCAGACCACTCTCTACATGCACGACAAGATCATGGAGGTCTGGGAAAAGACAGGGGTGTCCATTATCTTTATCTCTCACAACATACACGAGGCGGTCTATCTGGCCGACAAGGTGGTGGTCTTCAGCAAAAGGCCGGCACGGGTAGTGGAGGTGATAGAGACCAAGCTTCCCCGTCCCCGCGACTACAAGGTGACCGAAAGCGATCAGTTCTTCGAGGTGAGAAACCGGGTGACAGAGCTCTTCCGAGAAGAGATCATGGACAGCTTCCTCTTCATGGAGCTGAGCGGGTTTTAATTCAGAGTTTCTTATAGTCTATATGACTTTTCCACCTCCGGTGCCACCACCACCACTGCTCAGGATAGCGCTCGATATATCCCTCGGTGAGCTTCATCAGGCGGGCCAGATTGTGGGAGACATCCCGCTCCTTATCCCCGCTGATCTCCATGGGGAAGGGCTTTTCGATGATTATCGTATGCCTCCCATCTTCACCGGCCACGATAAAGGTAGGCAGAATTGAGGCCCCTGTCCTCATGGCTAGGACCACCGGCCCCTTGAAGGAGGGGACGGGATAACCGAAAAAATCCACCATGATGTCGGCATACGGGGGGTTTTGGTCCAGCAAGATGTAGATGACCCCTCCCTGTCGTAGCTGTAGCAAAGAGTGTTGGGTTGCCAATCTCCTCTTTCCCCCATCTATAAATCCGATTCCTATTTTGCCTGTATAGCGGGTGTAAAACCTTGCCAGATACCTGTTTCTTGGATTCTTGATGATGACCGCAAAGGGGTAGCCCTCCAGGGCCAGCTTGAAGGCGATGAGGGGGAAATTGCCCAGATGGACGCTTATGGCGACGGCCCCCCTTCCCTTTTTTAGGGCTTCATCGAGATCTTCTTTCCCCACGATCTCGGTACGCTCCTTCACCACCTCCGGCGGGAGGAAGCAGAACTTTAACAGCTCCAGAAAGCTGATGACCGTACTGGTGAGGCATCCCTGATAGATGGCCTGGATCTCCTCTTTATTTTTTCGTTCACCGAAGACCAATCTTAGGTTGGCCAGGGCGATCTTTTCACGCCTCCCCAGGCCGATGCGTCCCAGTTGTGCCAGCGCTCTGCCTAAAGGGTAGATCCAGGATAAGGGGATGATCCTGATCAGGAGGACAAAGGGAGGGGCGAAGATAAAGGTCAGCTTCTCACCTACTGCCTCCCATCTTCGACGCCACTTTCTTTTCATGATGATGTGCCCTCTTTATGTGAAGGGATACTATATCTTCCACTTTTATGTTTGTCAATGACAGGGGAACCAAAAAACTCTCCCCCTTTTAAACTTGATTATTTTTTGTAGCTTGCTGCAGGGTTTCCTCTCCCCTGGGGGAGAGGGTTAGGGTGAGGGGGGGGATAAATTTTGGGGGTTGACAAGGGGGAAGATATTTGATAGAGAAAAGTTAAATTTGAAGAAAGAAAGGCCATGAAGGCCAGAGAACCGACCAGAAGGTCGGAGATGCTCTGGCCCTTTTCATTTTGAAGGCTAGGGATCATGCAAAAAGAAAAGGGGGTGAAGTCTATGAAGGGTTTTTGTATGGTATTTGTGGTAGTTTTGGTCGTCTTCTCTTTTATGTTGGTCCCTTGCGCCAAGGCTGGGGAGAGGGAAGAGCTCTTTAAGGAACTCCAGCTCCTAAAACAAAGGATCGAGCAGTTGGAGGGGAAGATAGAGGGGCTGGAGGAAAAGGCCACCCAGGCCGAGGAGGCCCAGGAGGAAGGGAAGAAGTTCAGAAAGGAGCTCTCCGCCATAGTGGAGGTCCTGAAGGGGATCGAGATCGGGTTTTCTGCCACTGGGGTAGTTCAGGGTAGTGTAGGCAACCACAAAAACAGGGACATTCCCAGTGACAGGGATCGTGAAGATAGGGTGGATGGCTCTATCTCTGCCGATCTGGAGATAAGCAAGGCGATCGGCGATCATGGTCTTGCCACCGTCATCCTTGCCGGTGCCTATGGCGATGGCATAGACTCCAGGGTCCCCAGTTGGTGGGGGATAAATGCGGATGCAGAGGGGGAGCAGAGGATCTACCTCAAGGAGCTCTGGTATGAGCATGGGCTCTTTGATGACAAGTTTATCTTCACCCTGGGGAAGGTAGATCTCAGCGCCTATTTTGACGCCAACGAGATCGCTAACGATGAGACCACGCAGTTCCTCTCCTCCGGTTT
>DAOVGN010000027.1 GCA_030672385.1 Deltaproteobacteria bacterium
GGGAAGGGCGAGTCTTATCCCCTCGGCCTCCACGGCATCCAGTTTTGGGGAGGAATTCCCAGCGCCATCGATAAAATCGACCATCTTTCTCCCCGCCCTTTTCAAGGCCGATGTTATGGATTGAGCCACCTTTTTACTTGGGTCTGAAGCCCCCGCAGTTATAGCAAACCCCAGTATCTGCCCGTAGATCCGCGCCTTCCTCTTGAGGGCGTCTTTTTCCCTTTCCAGAACTAGGATCCCGGCCCCCTCTCCGGGGATAAATCCATTTCGCTTGCGGTCGTAAGGGGCGCTCCTTTCACCTCCGCCTTCATCCCAGGCCGTCAAGCACAGTTCGTTCCAACCCCGGTACAAAATGGGACTCAGTTCGTCTACCCCCCCAGTCAAGATTACCTCGGCCCTCTTGGCTATCAGTTGTTGATAGCCGAAGAGGAAGGCCGTCTCAGCAGTACAGAAGGACTGGACCACTGTACTGTTTGGTCCCTTTATCCCTAGCTCAATGGAGGCGTTGCTGGCCGCTGCATTGGGCACGGTATTGGGGAAGAGGATGGGGTTGAGATCCTTGGGTCCCCTCAGCACCTGTCCCCGATGGAAGGCCTCGGAGTTAGCCAGGCCGCAAAAGCCAGAGCCGAGGATGATACCGGTCCTCTCCGCCGGGACGTCCTCCCCGATCTTGAGACCGGCGTCCTCCAGGGCCATTTTGGAAGCGGCGATGGCGAATTGACTGGCCCTGTCCAATCTTCTGACCTTCATTGGGGGGATGAATGCTTTGGGATTAAACCCCTTCACTAGGCCCCCCTTTTTCGACCTGAAGGGGGTAGTGTCGAACTCTGCGATCTCAGTTATCCCGTTCCTCCCTTCTGCTAATCCCCTCCAGAACCCCTCCTTCCCAGCGCCCAAGGTACTTATCACCCCAACCCCTGTGATCACCACCTCTCCCATTAGGTTTTACCGATCCTCCTTTCCGAAGACCAAGGTAGTGCAGTTGCCGCCGAAGGCGAAGGAGTTGGACATGATGATCGTTACCTCTTTTCTTCTGGCCAGGGGTACATAATCGAGATTGCAGACCTCGTCCCCCCGCTCAAATCCAGCAGTAGGGGGGAGGAAGTGGTGGTGGATGGCCAACAGCGAGGCCACCGCCTCCATCCCCCCTGCAGTTCCTAGACAGTGTCCGATCATCGATTTGGTGGAGCTGATGGGGATCTGATAGGCTTGCTCCCCCCATACTTCTTTAATGGCCAAGGTCTCCACCTGGTCGTTGAGGATGGTGCCGGTGCCGTGGGCGTTGATATAATTGACCTCTCGTGCCTCAATCCCTGCATCCTGCAGGGCCTCTTTCATGATTCTCGCTTCTTCACTTCCTGTCTCCTCCGGCGCGGTAATATGGAAGGCCTCCCCACCGAGGGAGTAGCCCAGGAGCTCCCCATATATCTTTGCCCCCCTCCCCCGGGCCCTCTCTCTATCCTCTAGGATCAGTACCGCTGCCCCCTCCCCCAGGGAAAGCCCCTGGCGTCGGGCGTCAAAGGGGCGACATGGCAGGGGATCCATAACCTTCAAAGAGCAGAACCCGCCGAAGGTAAGCTCACTTAAGGCTTCCCCCCCGCCGCAGACCATCACCTCAGCCTCCCCTACTTTGATAAGTTCGGCCCCGTAGGCGATGGAGGTGGCAGAGGAGCTGCAGGCAGTAGTGATAGTTGTCCTCGGGCCTTGAAGATCATACCTTTCGGCCAATTGATCGGTGGCATAGCTGGGGATGAAGGGGAGAAGGAGAGATGCCCTTGCCCTTCCTCCCTCCAGGAGTTGACGGTGGTACACCTCGGCCGAGAGCATACCCCCTGCCCCTGCCCCAAGGCAAGTTCCTATACGCTCCCTGTCAACCGGGCCTGGCCGCAGTTCGGCATCGGCGAAGGCCTCTTGGGCGGCAACCAAGACGAACTGATCGGTCCTGGAGAGGCGTCGCAACTCCCTTTTATCGAAAAACTCCAGTGGGTCATACCCGTTGATCTGAGCCGCCACCTGCGATGGGTATCCAGAGACATCAAAGAGGGTGACCCTTTTGATTCCCCTTTTTCCCTCCCAGAGCGAGGCCCGAAACTCCCCTACATTCTGCCCTGTGGCACAGATGATCCCCATACCGGTGATGACTGCCCTCTTTTTACCCCTCATTTCCTTTCCTCTGGGATATCACGTCCAAGAATGCCTCCATGCGTGTCCTCACCCCCTCCAGGGTGGTGTGTTCGTCAAAGGTAAGGTGCATGAAGGGGATGTTTCCCCTCCTGTTTATCCCCACCATTCTTTTGATGAATTCTTGCAACAGGGCATCTATGCCACACTTAAAGGAGGTGACGAGGACGATGCCATCCACCTCTCTATGCTCGGCAAAGTAGAGGATACTCCCCACTATCTCACGTGCGGTCTCCCAGTAGATCTCCTTGGATAGCGAGGAAACCCTCCTTTCTCTTTCTTCAAAGGGGATTATATCTGAGATCACTATCTTTGTCCCCCATCCCTTGACCATGGTGAGGAGATCTTGGTTGATGAAGGGATCGAAGAGATTGTAGGGTCGGCCGATAAAGGCCACCTTAAATTGGTAGTCCTTTTTCCCTGCCGAAGGGACGGGGGACGCCGGATCAAAGATTTCCTCCGTCCCCATGGTGTTTATCCTGTCGGTCAGCTCTTTGTTAAATGCCCGGTAGTGCTCCTCCCCCCTCTGGTATGCTCGGCGCACCTTTTTGGGCTCTGTCCCTGTTCTTTTTGCCATGTTGAGGAAGAAGTCATGCAGCCCCTTTCTCCCCTGACGCAGGTCTATCACCCCATCCCAGACCTCCAGCTTGCCTTTCAAGGCCAACCTTAGTACATCGGGGGCCCCTCGGAACTTAGGGCAGAGGATATAGTGGCCGTCCAGACTGACCAGGCGGGGTAGAAAGATGGCATCTACCTTACCCACCAGGCTCTGGGCATGGGGAATCAACAACTTTAAGGGGAGGCAGCTATCCTCATAATAAGGGACACCTTTTCGCAAGATGTGATGGACTTCTTCATTGGAGGTCACAACCTCCGTTCCCAGTTCCTGGAGGAATGTTCTCCAGAGGGGGAAGAGCTTATAGTACATCAAGGCCTTGGGGATACCGATGCGCATGAACCAGATCTCTTCTTTGCTATCGCTGGTAATCCCAAAAAAGATATCACCGAATGGGGTAAAACGCAAGTTCGGCCAAGGAGAAGGAAATGTTGACATTTCACACTGATAGGTGCTAATTAAAGAGACGTTTAGAGGATATCTGAGATGAGGGGAAATCTCTATTTTTATGTCTCTTTGTCCCAAACCTACCATGGCGGAAATAGATTTGGAGGCCCTGGCCTATAATTATCGTCAGTTGCGCCAGTTTGTTCCCTCCTCGGTCAAGTTCCTGGCGGTGGTGAAGGCCGATGCCTACGGTCATGGGGCGGTCCCCATATCCAAGAGGTTGGAGGAGTTGGGGGTAGACCTCCTGGGGGTGGCCACTGTGAAGGAGGGGGTGGAGGTAAGAGAGAATGAGGTCCACAGACCGATCCTCGTCATGAGCGGCATCTATCGAGAAGAGGTGGAAGAGGTCTTGAGATATCGGCTTACCCCCGTAGTCTATCGACTGGAGATCGCCGAGGCGCTCTCCGTCGAGGCGGGTAAGATGGGCAAAAGGGCTCCCATCCATATAAAGGTGGACACGGGGATGGGGAGGTTAGGTCTCCTCTGCGAGGAGGTCCCCGCCTTTTTGAACAAGTTGAGGAGATTCGAGAACATAGAGATAGAGGGGGTTGCCTCCCATCTCTCTACGGCCGATGAGGAAGATCCCTCCTTCGCCGAGGAACAACTGAAGAGGTTTTCTTGGACAATAGGGGAGCTAAAAAAGATGGGAATAACCCCTCCCTTATGCCACATTGCCAACAGCGCCGCCCTGTTCAGCCTCCCTGTTGCCCATCTCAACCTGGTGCGTCCGGGGATCATGCTCTATGGCTCCTATCCCTCCCCCTCCTTTAAGGAGAAGATCTCTCTGCGGCCTGTGATGTCCTGGAAGAGCTGGATTGCAGATATCAAGAAGGTCCCCAAGGGTTTCCCCATAAGCTATGGGCGGACCTTTTTCACCCGGCGCCCCAGCCTCATCGCCGCCATACCCGTCGGGTATGGCGATGGATACAGTCGCTTCTTTTCCAATCGAGGGGAGGTCTTGATAAGGGGGAGGAGGGCGCCGGTGGTGGGGAGGGTCTGTATGGATTGGACCATGGTGGATGTGACCGATATCCCCGGGGTTGGGGTAGGGGGAGAGGTGGTGTTGATGGGGAGGCAATTGGACCAGGAGATCACCCCTGAGGAGATGGGTGAGCGGATCGGGACCATTCCCTATGAGATCCTCTGCTCCGTGGGAAAGAGAGTTCCGCGCATCTATAAGGGGTAACATATGTGGAAGGCCATAAATACCGTGGGGGAAGGGGTAGCGGGGTACATCAAGGAGATGGGGAGGATATTTCTCCTCCTTCTAGATACCGTCCGCTGGTCCCTTTATCCCCCCTTCAGGTTTGATCTGCTCTTTCAACAGATGGAGAGGGTAGGGGTTAAGTCCGTCTTGGTGGTGGTCCTCACAGGGGTCTTTACCGGCATGGTCTTGGCCCTGCAGACCTTTTACGCCCTCAAGAAGTTTGGGGCGGAGACCATGGTGGGCGTTACCGTGGCCCTGAGTATGACCAGGGAGCTGGGACCGGTCCTCACCAGCATCATGGTCACAGGGAGGGCGGGATCGGCCATGGCAGCGGAGATAGGTAGCATGAGGGTCACCGAACAGATAGATGCCCTCTTCGCCATGGCGGTGAACCCTGTCAAGTATCTCATCGTCCCCAGGGTGTTGGCCAGCATCGTGGTGGTCCCCATCTTGACCATCATCGCCGACTTTGTGGGGATCGTGGGGGGGTACTTTGTGGGGGTGATCATCCTGAGGATCAACGCTGGGGTCTATGTGGCCAATATGGAGAAGTATGTGAAACTGGGGGACATATACAACGGTCTTATCAAGGCGGCGGTCTTCGGCCTCATCCTCTCCCTCATCGGGTGTTACAAGGGGTTCACCACTACCGGCGGTGCAGAAGGGGTGGGGCGGGCCACCACCCAGAGTGTGGTCCTGGCGGCGGTGATCATCTTGATGGCGGATTACCTCTTGACGGCGGTGATGTTTTAGGTGATCGAGATCAGGGGGTTACATAAATCATTTGGCGAGCAGAAGGTCTTAGAGGGTGTGGACCTTCAGATACCCAAGGGACGCACTACGGTCATCTTAGGGCGCAGTGGGGCAGGCAAGAGTGTCCTGTTGAAACACATAATCGGACTTATCAAGCCCGATAAGGGGAAGATATCGGTAGATGGAATAGACATCACCCGATTGGGTGATAAGGACCTAAACGAGATGAGGAAAAAGTTCGGGATGCTCTTTCAAGAGGCGGCGCTGTTTGATTCTATGACCGTAGGTGACAATGTGGCCTTTCCGCTGCGCGAACACACCAAGCTCAAGGAGGAGGATGTCAGAGGGATTGTGGCCCAAAGGCTGGAGCAGGTGGAGCTCCCCGGTCTGGAGGAGAAGATGCCCGCTGAGCTTAGTGGGGGGATGAAGCGGAGGGTGGGTCTGGCCCGGGCCATAGTCCTGGACCCAGAGATCGTGCTCTTTGACGAGCCCACCACCGGCCTCGATCCCCCTATGGCTGAGGCCATTGAAGACCTTATCATGAAGACCCAGAGGAGACGGGGGGAAACCTTTGTGGTCATCACTCATGATATTCAGACCGCATTTCACATCGCCCACACAATAGCCATGTTGCACGAGGGCAGGATCGTGGAAGAAGGATCCCCTGAGGTCTTTAGGAAGTCGTCGAACCCGGTGGTTCAGGCCTTCCTGGCGAGAGGGGAGGAGAAGGAGGTGAGAGGATGAAGGAGGCCAAGGTAAGCCCAGAGGCAAAGGTGGGGATCCTGGTGCTGGTGGGGATCATACTGTTGTTTTTTATGTCCTTCAAGATAACTAGGCTGGAGATGGTGAGGGGAGAGGTCTATACTGCCCTTTTCACCTCGGCCTCAGGCCTGGTGATCAACGCCGATGTGGAGGTGGCGGGGGTACATGTGGGGAAGGTGGAAAAGATTGGATTAGAAAAGGGAAAGGCCAAGGTCTGGATGAAGATCGGGAAGGTAGCAATGCATCAGGATGCCGAGGCGATCATCAAGACTCACGGGGTCCTGGGAGATAAATATATCGAGATCAGGCCGGGTTCCCCAGAGGTCCCTTTGCTTCCTCCTGGAGGGACCATCGCCCACGTGAAATCTGCACCGGATATGGATCAGCTCTTCGCCTCTTTGGAATCCGCCGCCCGCGGCATGAGCGATCTCGGGAAATCCCTGGGGGAGGCCGTCGGTGGAGAAGAGGGGAAGAGGGCGGTCAAGGAGATGGTCTTCAACCTCAGAGATGCGAGCACCGGCCTGAAAGAGATCGTCAGAGATAACAAGGGCAAGGTGGGCAATATCATCGCCAATCTGGAAGAGATCACTGCCAAGGTGAGGGAAGGGGAGGGGACCTTAGGGAAACTCCTGACCGATGAGAAATTAGCCGAAGAGGCCGAAAAGACCATGAAGAAGATGCAGAAGGCCGCAGAAGGGGTGCAGGAACAGACCCCCATCACCACCCTGGGGGCCTTGCTGGGGCTCTTCTTCTAATCAGGAGGGAGGCCCTTTGTCCAGAAAGATCTTTCTGTGTTTTTCCCCTTTTCTTTTCCTCCTCATTTTTCTCTCCTCCCCTGCCCAGGGGGGATCTTGGGGGGTGTGGCCCCTCTTTTCCTATTACGTCGCCGAGGGACATAGGGAGTTGGAGGTCCTCGGGCCCCTCTTTACTTGGCAGGAGACGAAAGAGGGTAAGGAGTGGGGGATTCGTCCCCTCTTCTATCACAGCCACTATCCCTCCCAGGGGCTCATGAGGTGGGAGTTTCTCTATCCCCTGGGGAAGTATCAGCGCTCTGAGGGAGATCTAAAGTCCTACCTGGTCCCCTTCAGCCTTTTCAGGGATGAGGTGACCTATCCTTCCCTCGAACGGAGGGAGAGGAATTCTTCCTTTTTGACCGCCTTTTGGGGTCAGACCGATGGGGGTGAGAGATACGGCGGGGTCTTCCCCTTGGCTGGCCGGTTAAAGGAGAGATTCGGCAGGGAGGAGATAGAGTTTTATTTCTGGCCCCTTTATTCCCACATTGAAGACGAAGGAGAGTTCACCTGGCGGATATTTTGGCCCTTTTTCTCCCTGATCCGTGGAGAAGCGGAGGGTCTCTATATCTGGCCCCTTTATGGCCGAAAGGTGAGAGCGGACGAATACTCCCGGGGCTTTTTACTGTGGCCTTTCTACGTCTATATGGATGAGGGTCTCGACACCGATAACCCGGTGCGGAAGCGGTATTATCTTCCCCTGTACGCCTCGATGAGATCACCCAAAGGAGCAATAGATATCTTCATACCCCCCTTCTTCTTCCATCAAAGGGGTTATGCCCCCCCCTTCGAGAAGTGGGAGTTCCCCTGGCCCATCCTGACGCTGGTCAGGGGAGAGGGGGTGAGAGAATGGAAGGTCTTTCCCCTCTTCCGTATGAGGGAAGAGGAAGGTAAGAAACGGTTGTTTTTTCTGTGGCCTCTGTATAAATACGAGATGGATATAATGGGAAGGGAGCGGGAGGAGGTCTATCGTCTTATTCTTATCAACAAGTATAGAGTTGTGAAGGAGATGGATACGGGGAGGGGATTGCTGGATACCAACCTCTGGCCCCTCTTCGACTATCGAAAAGGCCTAGAGGATGAAGTGAACCTCTATATTTTTCCCCTTCTCCCCCTCCACGATGAAGGGATGGAACGCAACATCTACCCTCTTTTCTGGGTC
>DAOVGN010000034.1 GCA_030672385.1 Deltaproteobacteria bacterium
AACTTTATCTGTGCATAGCACCCCCCATTCCCGTAAAGGTTTCCTCCATACCAACCATTCCAGTCTGAGTGGATAATGTTATGGGTGACCACCTCCCGCATGACGAGGGAGCGATATCGTTGAGCCAAATCCCTCCTTCCCTCTTCTTCATAGATATCGATAAGATAAGAAAGAGCGTAAAGGTGGCGTGGCCGCTTGACGAGTGTCTTTTGTAAGGCCACGATGGCCCTTACATAATCCCCTTGGGCAAAGTATATCCTGCCCAAACCGAGATTCACCAGGGGATCCTCAGGTCGCATCTGCCAAGCCTTTCTATATGCACGGAAGGCCTCCTCCTGTCTCCCTTCTGCCTCCAAGGCCTCTGCCGATATAACAATCTCCCGAAACGTAAAGGGTGGAAACACGTTCGCTAGCCCTTCCCAAAAAAGGGAGGGGTTGCGTTCTAGCGCCCTCTGGAAGAACTTCACCGCCTTTTCTGGTTTCCCTTTTCTAATCAAAAGCCTTACCAAGCCAATAAGAGCAGTAACATCATCGTGGTCTTCTCTTATCACCCTCTTATAGCCCTGCCGTGCCCCATCGAAATCACCCAAGGAGAGCTTCAGGTCCCCTATCTGCCCGTAGGCCGTCACCCGTATGGAACCTATGGAGGCCACTCTATTTTTCTCAAGCAAGACCTCCCATCGCGCTATCAACTCCGAAGCCCCCTCTTTGGTCGGCGGGGTCTTGAGCAGTGCTCTATAGTCAGAGAGCGTCCCGTAGAGGTGTATAAGGCTCGCCACAAGGACACAGAGTAATACCCCTACAAAGGCAATGGTGAGAGGGGATTTGAGAGACTCAGCGTGAAACCTCGGTAAAGAGACCCCGATGAGGTACTGCACGGGGACGTTTATGAGCAAAACAGCGAAGGAGTAATCGGGTTGAGTCTTCAACTGGGGAGAGATCGCAGAAAGATGAAAAAGAAATAGGGCCAATATGATCAGGGAAATGGCGATAAGGTGAGGGGGCAAAGAGACTTCGGAGAGGACGTTCCATACTCCTCGACCTTTTATGGCTTTGAGCCAGCCAAACATTAACGCCGTGGCCCCCAACCAGGTGGCCGCGGTGATCCAGGCGGCCGGATCCCCCAGCCACCATCCCATATCTCCCGGGTGGAAGTTGGCAATCAGGGGCTGGTTCAATAGATAGATAAAGAGTCCCAACAGGATATACCTTATGAGGCCTTTGGACCATGGGATGAAAAAGATGATGAGAACAACGATAAAAAAGATCAGCTCTTTCCAGGTGAGAAGAAAAGAAGACATATATGACCCCTCCAAATTTAGGAAATCTCCTCAAAAAATTCTAGGTAATTATAACAAAAAATTGTTCTGCCGCAATAACAATCTACTTCCCTTGCAAAAATAGGACTTCCGGGGTACGATTGCTACAATAATAAGGGATATGATGAATCTCTGGATCTATGGGGTAAACCCCGTACATGAAGCCCTGAGATCAGCCCGCTATCAGATCAAAGAGGTCTGGGTGGCGGGGGGAAGGAGCCCCAGGGGGTTAGAAAGAATCATCAGGGCAGCGGAGTCAAGGGGGGTCCCCGTCAGGAAGGTGGGGCGCTCCCGGTTGGACTCCCTAACCAAGAACGCCCCCCATCAGGGGGTGGTGGGTCTTGTTGATCGATTCAACTATACCGATCTGGACGAGGTCCTTCAAGGGGGTGAGGGTGAACCCCTTCTCCTGGTCCTCGATGGAATTGAGGACCCCAGAAATCTGGGGGCCCTCATCAGGACCGCCGACGCCTGCGGGGCCTGGGGAGTAATCATCCCAAAGGACAGGGCGGCTGCGATCACCCCTGTGGTGGCCAAGAGCTCTGCAGGGGCGGTCTTTCATATCCCGGTGGTGCGTATCGCCAATATCCCCACCGCCTTGAGGAAGATCAAAGACAGGGGGATCTGGGTGGTTGGCGCTACTGCAGAGGCGGAAACAGAGATCTATGGCCAGGATCTGAAAATTCCCCTGGCCGTGGTAATTGGGGGTGAGGGGAAGGGATTGAGGCCCCTGGTCAAAAGGGAGTGTGATCTCCTTGTATCGATACCAATGAAGGGGAAGGTCAACTCTCTCAACGCCTCCGTGGCCGGGGCCGTTATCCTCTACGAGGTCCTTCGGCAGAGGGGAAAACCCCCTTATCTTAGAAAACCCTAAAGAGATCTTCCGAACTTGACTTTTCCCCTCCTTTCCTCTAACTTTTAGAGATCTCATAAGGATATATGCAGGGGGAGAGATTATGGCCTTGGAGAGATTTGAGGGGTGTTGGACAGCCATGGTCACACCTTTTACGGAGAGGGGTGTGTTGGACCTGGAGGGCCTCCGCCAGAACGTGACCTTTCAAATAGAGGGAGGGGCCAAACTGGTCCCCACAGGCACCACAGGGGAGTCCCCTACCTTGGAGTGGAAGGAACACAACCAGATCATCGAAGAGACGGTGAAGCTGGCCAAGGGTAGGACCTTTGTGATGGCGGGCACCGGGAGCAACTCCACCCAAGAGGCCATCAGGGGGACCAAGCATGCTGTAGAGGTGGGTGCGGAGGCTGTCTTGATAGTGGACTGCTACTATAATGGGCCCTCTTCCCTGGAGCTCAGGACGGAATATTATGAGGTAATCGCCAAGGAGTTCCCCCAAACCTTCATCACCCCCTACGTCATCCCTGGCAGAACGGGAACCCAATTGGAGGTGGAGGACCTAGCCATCCTGCATAGAAACTACAAAACCGTCCGGGCCGTCAAGGAGGCCACCGGAGACCTGGAACGGATGGCCAAGACCAGGGAATTGCTCGGGGACGACTTCGATATCCTCTCCGGGGATGACGATATGACCTTTGAGATGATGACCAGGAAGGATATCAGGGCACAGGGGGTCGTTTCGGTCATCTCCAATGTGGTTCCTGAGGTCGTGGCCGAGATGGCCACCGCCTTCAACCGGGGAGACATTGTGAGGGGAAAGGAGCTCTATGAGGCCCTAACCCCCCTCTTTAAGATCGTCACCGTCAAGACAGTGGAGGAATATGATGGATTTAAGGTTCCTTGTAAGTTCAGAAACCCCTCCGCCATCAAGACCCTGATGAGGGGGTTGGGGATGCCCGCCGGCCCCTGCCGACAACCACTGGGAAGGATGACCCCTAAGGCCACAGCGGTGGTGAGAGAGGCGATAAAGACCGTCTATGAGAGAAACAGGGAGACCTTGATCCCCCTGCAGGTCTTTTATAAAATAAATCTGGAAGAGCGCATCTATCAGGATGAGTATTGGATCTAAGGTAAAGATGCAGGGGAACCTAAAGACGAGACTCCCCATTTCTGTCTTCGATCTCCCCATACAAGAGATAAGGAGAGGATATCGCTCTGACGTCTATTTCTGGCGGGAGAAGTTGATCCTGGAACGAGACCGCCACAATCCCAGTGTCATTATGCAGGTCTTCCAGAAGAGACATGCAGTTCTATGCGGTATAGATGAAGCCATTGCCATCCTCCAGGTGGGTACAGGTCATTATACCGATCTGCAAAGGGCCCATAAGTTATTCGATAAGTTAATGAGTATAAAGATGGATCTGCGCAGGTACAGGTACACCGACAGGGAACTCTTCCTCTCCCTGATCGCAGAGAGATTAGAGCTGGAGGATGAGTTGAACTCCATCTGGGTGAGCGAGTTCGACCAGCTGAAGATAACGGCCCTGAGGGATGGGGACGAGATAGCACCCTATGAAACCGTGATGAACATAGAGGGGCCCGCAACGAGCTTTGGCCATCTGGAGACCGTCTACCTGGGGGGCCTGGCCCGCAGAACCAAGATAGCCACCAATGTGCGCAAGTGCGTCCATGCGGCCCAGGGGAAACCGGTGATCTTCTTCGGTGCCCGGTTCGACCACTTCAGCGTCCAGGGAGGGGATGGATATGCCGCCAGCATCGGCGGGGCTGAGGCTGTTTCTACCGATGCTGGGGCTGAATGGTGGGGATCACGCGGGATAGGAACCATCCCCCATGCCCTGATCGCCTGTTATCGGGGAGACACCACCCTGGCCACCCATAAGTTTTATGAGCATATCGCCAAGGGAACCGATATCAAGGTGATCGCCCTTGTCGATTACCATAATGACAGTGTGGGGACCTCCCTGGAGGTGGCCAGGAAGCTAAAGGATATCCTCTGGGCCGTAAGATTGGACACCTCCGGTACGATGGTGGACAGGTGTCTCTGGGAGGAGATGATGCAGTTCGACCCCCGAGGGGTCAATGTCCGTTTGGTAGAGAAGGTGAGGGCGGCCTTAGATCACGAGGGGTTCTCTAACGTAAAGATCATCGTCTCAGGCGGTTTTAACCCCGACAAAATCGCCCTCTTCGAGGAAAAGAAGGCACCCGTGGACATCTACGCCGTGGGGAGTGCCCTCTTCGAGGGAAAATACGACTTCACCGCCGACGTCGTAATGGTCGATGGGGAAAGGGAAGCCAAAACGGGGAGAGAGTACCAACCCATCAGGCCCAAGGGATAAGGGATAGCCATTGAGAAAAGGAATTGACTTGAGGGGGAGTCTGTGCTATTAATCTCCCTTCCTCCTGGGAAAGGGTTTTCGAATTTTGCCACCTCAGAGAGAAGATAAGAGAAAGGTAATCATACAGATCGCCTCTTACAGCACCCTTGGCATCGAGATGGGGTTGGCGGTGGCTGTAGGAGTCGGTATTGGCTATTACCTGGATAAATGGCTGGGTACACAACCGTGGTTCCTCATCATCTTTCTCTTTTTTGGAATTGTCGCGGGCTTCCGGAGCCTGTATCGGGCGCTCAAACGCCTGGAGAGGGAGGATAAAGGAGGCTAATGGCGAAGGAAATGAGGCTGGCCTCTCTGGAGAGGACTCAATGGGTCATCCTCTCCCTTTTATCTCTCGGGAGTCTGGCCTTCTGGGATTGGAGGATTACTCTGGGGGTGATCATGGGGGGGGTCATCGTCATCTTAAACTTCAAGGCCCTGAGGAAGATCATTGAAGGGGAGTTCTCTGAAGGAGGTATATCCAAGTCCTTTTTCTTTAAATACGCCATAAAATTTCTCTCCCTGCTTGCCGCAGTGGGGGGGGTCGCCTTTCTGCTGCGAGGAGTGATAAACCTGGTGGCCTTCCTGGTGGGGCTACTCACCATCTTTCTGGCCATCCTGGCCGAAGGAATTAGGGGCTATCGATATACCGACGAGGAGAGTGGGAAGACCGATGGGACATGAGCACTTCAGCGTTATCGATATGATCCCCTTTTTGAACCAGCTTCCTCCCCATGTCGCCAACACCATTGTAGTGATCGTCTTCCTCATGGTCGTCGCCCACCTGGGGACCAGGGGACTGCGCAAAGAGCCCAAAAAATACTTTGTCCCCGAGGGAAGGTTGACCTTCCGCACCGCAGGGGAGATGATCGTGGAGGGGGTCCTCAAGATCGTCAAGGACAATATGGGCCCCCGGGGGCCTGAGTTCATGATGATCATCGGGACCTTGGCCCTCTTCATCCTTGTGTCAAATATCCTGGGTCTGATACCGGGTTTTCACTCCCCCACCGAGACCTTAAACACCACAGGGGCCTGCGCCATCACCGTCTTTTCCCTCACCCACTATTACGGCTTCAGGGAACATGGGATAAAGTACCTCAAACACTTTGTTGGTCCGATTATCTGGCTGGCCCCCCTCATAATCCCCATAGAACTCATTTCGCATTTAGTCCGCCCTGTATCCCTCTCTATCCGTCTCTTTGGGAACATCTTCGGGGATCATTACGTCTGCGCCATCGTCTTTGGGCTGGTCCCCTTCTTGGTCCCCTTACCCATGATGGTATTGGGGGTCTTCGTGGGTATCATCCAGACCCTGGTCTTCATCCTCCTCTCCATGGCCTACTTTTCCGGGGCCATAGAGGAAGTCGAACATGAAGCATAGAAATTTTTAATGTATTCTTTCACTGTCATGTCAATAATTTTGCTTAAAATGCCTAACGGCTTTAAAGAAAGGAGGTGAGATGATGCTCAAAAAGATCGCATTTTTCATCTTAGTAGTCACCTTTGCCTTGGGAGTGGTTGGTGTGGCTTTGGCAGCGGAAGAGGAGGTAAAGGAAGAGGTGGTGGTGACAGAAGAGCTGCCAGCCAATGTGAAGGCGGCCATCGCCTTCGGGGCGGGTCTTGGTATCGCCATTGCTGCCTTTGGTGGGGCCCTGG
This sequence comes from Deltaproteobacteria bacterium, assembly GCA_030672385.1. Taxonomy (GTDB): domain Bacteria; phylum Desulfobacterota; class B13-G15; order B13-G15; family RBG-16-54-18; genus DAOVGN01. Next base: position 6,222 of record DAOVGN010000034.1, read on the forward strand.
GCCAGGGCTTTGGTATCGCCTCGGCCCTAAATGGGATCGCCAGAAATCCAGCGGCCTCGGGGAAGATAATCACCCCTATGATCATCGGCTTGGCCATGATCGAATCGCTGGTCATCTACTCCCTGCTGGTATCCCTCTTGTTGGTATTCAAGCTCTAATAAGGCCGAACTATCTTCGGCCCATGCGGTGCAGTAAGTAGTGGGCAGGTCCAAAAGACCTGCCCTTTATTTCTTGACAACTTCTCAATATTGTTTTAAATTTATTTATTCCCTTCTTTCTCGTAAAATTAAAAAGGAGGAACGGAAATTATGTATGCGATAGTGGAGACAGGGGGAAACCAATACAAGGTGGCCAAAGGTAACCTCATCAGGGTGGAGAAGATAGAGGGAGAAGTAGGGAAAAAGGTTGAATTAGACAGGGTCCTCTTAATCAAGGGGAAGGATGGGATAAAATTGGGAACTCCCACCTTGACGGGGGCGAAGGTGGTGGGAAAGATAAGATCGCAGGATAGAGGGGAGAAGATTGTTATCCTCAAATTTAAAAGGAGAAAAAAATATCGCCGAAAACAAGGACATCGGCAATACTATACCTTGATAGAGATAGAGAAGATTATCAGCTAAAGGAGGGAGAGATGGCCCACAAAAAGGCAGGCGGAAGCTCCAGAAACGGCAGAGATAGTGCGGGCCGGAGGTTGGGGACAAAGAGGTTTGGCGGCCAGATGGTCACGGCAGGAAGTATCTTGGTGAGACAGAGAGGAACCAGGATATTCCCTGGCGAAAATGTAGGGATCGGCCGCGACCACACCCTCTTTGCCAAGATCAATGGTATCGTGAAGTTTGAACCCAGGGGCAAAGAAAGGAAGAAGGTAAGCGTATACCCCACAGAGACAGCGGCATCAGTTGCCTCCTGATCCCCCTCCTTCGTACACCTTTTACCTTTTATAATTCCCCTTCCATTTGCTGTCATGCAATTCATTGATGAGGTCAAGATACGGGTCAAAGGGGGCGATGGGGGCAGGGGATGTGTGAGCTTCCGGAGGGAAAAGTTTGTCCCCCGAGGGGGGCCGGATGGTGGCGACGGCGGCAAGGGGGGAGATGTGGTTCTGCTGGCCACGGAAGGACTGTCCACCCTCTTGGACCTGAGATATCAGCAGCACTACAGGGCCAAAAATGGGGACCATGGACGAGGGAAAAACCAGCATGGCAAAAGCGGTAAGGATCTTATCATCCCCATCCCCGTTGGCACTGTGGCAAAGGAAACAGAGAGGGGTGAGATCCTTAAGGATCTCGCAGCAGAGGGGGAAAGATTTCTGGCAGCCAAGGGGGGACGTGGGGGACGTGGAAATGCCAGGTTTGCCACCTCAACCCGTCAGGCCCCTAGATTTGCTGGGGCTGAAGAAAAGGGGCAACAGAGGTGGCTCAAGTTGGAGCTCAAGCTCCTTGCAGATGTGGGATTAGTAGGTGGTCCAAATGTAGGTAAATCTACCCTCCTGAGGAGGATATCCGCCGCTCGCCCAAAGGTAGCAGATTACCCCTTTACCACCATCATACCCAATCTGGGAGTGGTTTCCTACGAGGAGTTTAAAAGTTTTGTCATGGCCGACATCCCTGGACTCATCTCCGGGGCACACCGGGGAGCTGGATTGGGAAGCAGATTTCTGCGTCATATCGAAAGGACACTCCTCCTCGTCCACCTCATAGACATCTCTACCGATCCCCAAGGGGATCCGTGGCGCCACTATGAGGAGACCAACGAGGAACTAAAAAAATTCCATCCCTCTCTTCTGGAGAAGCCCCAGTTGGCCGTATTAAACAAGATAGACCTCACTGTGGTGAGGAAAAAGATACCACAGGCACGAGAGTCTTTCAGTGCAAAAGGTGTAAAGATCTTCCCCCTCTCCGCCCTCACCGGAGAAGGTGTGGACGATTTGATGCGGGAAACAGGTCATCGGTGGGAAAGGTTAAAGGGAGAGGCCCATGGATGAACGAGAGCTGAGGAAGGAAATAATGCAAGGTGTGCGCCGTGTGGTGATAAAGGTGGGCAGCAGCCTCCTCGTCTCCTTGGGCACAGGTCTAAACAAAGACTTCATCTCCCGGCTGGCAGGGGAGTTGGCCTGGCTAAAAAAGGGTGGAAAGCAGATAGTAATGGTCTCTTCAGGGGCAATAGCGGCGGGGATGGGGAAATTAAATCTCAAAAAGAGGCCCAAGACCATCTCCGAACTGCAGGCCACCGCAGCCATAGGCCAAAGCTCCCTCATGCATGTCTATGAGGAGGCCTTTGCTCCCTGGGGACTGAAAGGGGCCCAGGTCCTTCTCACACATGAAGACATGAGGAATAGAAAGAGGTATATCAACGCCCGCAATACGCTGCTCACCCTATTGGGAATGGGAGTAATCCCCATTATCAATGAGAACGACTCTGTGGTAGTGGAGGAGATCAAGTTTGGAGACAACGACCTGCTGGCCGCTCTGGTCACCTCCTTGATGGATGCAGATCTCCTCATCATCCTAACCGACATCGATGGCCTGTACGATGGCGAACCAAAAAAAGGAGGAAGGCTCATCTCCTTGGTGGAAAGGGTAAATAAAGAGGTGGAAGGAATGGCCAAAGGATCACAGACGGAGATCGGCATCGGGGGAATGGTGAGCAAGGTGGGGGCAATTAAGCTTGCCGCCCGTTTTGGTGTGCCCACGGTGGTGACCAGCGGCAGGGCCCAGGGGGTTCTGGAGAGGGTCTTCGCAGGAGAACTGTCTGGGACGCTGTTTTTATCCGGCGGACAAAGGCTGAGGGGACGAAAAAAATGGATAGGTCTTACCCTGCGACCTAAGGGACGGTTGAGACTCGACATGGGTGCACAGGAGGCGATAGTGAAAAGTGGGAAAAGCCTCCTGCCCTCCGGAATCGTCGCTGTGGAGGGGAATTTCGGCAGGGGAGAGCCAGTGTCGTGTCTTGACCCCCAGGGAAAGGAATTCGCACGGGGATTGATGAATTACGACTCAGGCGAACTGAGAAAGATCATCGGGCGACAGAGCTCTCAGATAGAGGAGGTCTTGGGATATAAATACACCGATGAAGTAATCCACAGGGACAATCTGGTAATTCTATAGGAGTTCGTAATGGATATCGCGGAAGAGATCAAAGGAATTGCACAAAGGGCTAGGGAGGCCTCATTGCAGGTGGCCAGACTCCCATCAGAGGTGAAAGATAGGGCCTTGTTGATGATGGCCGAGAGCCTGATGGAGAAGAAGGAGTTTTTGCTGACGGAAAACCTCAAGGACCTGGAATATGCCGAGGGAAAGGGCCTCTCCACGGCCATACTGGACAGGCTAACCCTCACCGCCGAGGGAATTGAGGGGATAGCAGAGGGGTTGCGCCAGATATCCCTGCTACCTGACCCTGTGGGGGAGGTGGTGAAAATGTGGCGCAGACCCAACGGACTCTTGGTGGGAAAGATGAGGATACCGTTGGGGGTGATCGGGGTCATCTACGAGGCAAGGCCCAACGTCACCGCTGATGCCGCAGGATTGTGCCTCAAAGGGGGAAATGCAGTGATCCTGCGGGGAGGGTCCGAAGCGATTCACTCGAATCGGGCCCTGGGGGGCATTCTCCAAGAGGCGATGGAGAAGGCTGGGGCTCCACCTGCGGCCGTACAGGTGGTCCCCCACACCGAGAGGAAGGCCGTAGAGGAAATGTTGAAGCTGGAGGAGTTCATCGATGTCATCATCCCGCGAGGAGGAGAAGGGTTAATCCGTTTCGTAGTGGAGCACTCCCAAATCCCGGTTATAAAACACTATAAGGGAGTATGCCATATATTTGTCGATGCCTCTGCTGATATGGAGATGGCCTTAGAGATCTGCTACAATGCCAAGGTCCAAAGGCCGGGGGTGTGCAATGCAGTGGAGACTCTGCTGGTCAACCGGGAAATAGCGCCCCATTTCCTCCCACCTATGGCAGAAAAACTCCAGGGGACAGGGGTGGAGATAAGAGGGTGTAACCGGACGCACCAAATCATCCCGGAGGTGAAGGAGGCGAAGGAAGAGGATTGGTATGCAGAATACCTAGACCTGATCCTGGCTGTAAGGGTATTAGATAATATTGAAGAGGCAATACGGCATATCGAACAATATGGCTCCAGACATACCGAGGCCATCATCACCTCGGATTACGGTAACGCCCAACGATTCCTGAGAGAGGTCGACTCCTCTACTGTCTTGGTCAACGCCTCCACCAGGTTCAGTGACGGGTATCAGCTGGGGTTAGGGGCGGAGATAGGGATCAGCACCACCAAGCTACATGCCTTCGGCCCCATGGGGGTGGAAGATCTCACCACTACTAAGTTCATCATCTACGGGAATGGACAGATCAGAACTTCTTAGGAGAGGGAAGAAGAGAGTAGGCCTTTTTGGTGGAACCTTTGACCCGATACACCTGGGGCACCTCCGCTGTGCCCAAGAGGTAGGGGAGGCCTTTAGTCTCAGCCAGGTAATCTTCATCCTAGCCGCAACCCCCCCCCATAAACTGGATCGCCCCATCATTTCTACCGAGCACCGCTGGGAAATGGTCAGATTGGCCATTGCCGACAATCCATTTTTCACCCTCTCCGACGTGGAGATAAGGAGAGAGGGGAGGTCCTATTCCATAGAAACCATCTCTTACTATCATCACAACCTTGGAGAGGGGGAAAGACTCTTTTTCATAGTGGGTGCCGACGCCTTTTGTGAGATAGAGACCTGGAGGGATTACCCACAGCTCTTTACCTTATGCGACTTTATTGTGATCTCCCGGCCAAATTTTGATCCCTTGAGGACAAGGGTGATAAAATCTGAAGGGTTCCAGAAGGATGAAAGGGATCAGTTCCTCCACCCTTCTGGCCACTCCCTCTATCTGCATCAGGTGACCCCCATCGGGATCTCTTCCACCGAGATCAGGAGGGCCATCAGAGAGGGAAAGTCCATAAAGTATCTAGTCCCCAAAGAGGTAGAGGAGTATATAAAAAAACAAGGTCTTTATCAGGGGTGAAATATATCCCTTTAACTTTCAGTCTTCCTTTGTTATAGTAAATTGTATATGAAAGAGGCCTTTAAAGACCCCAAGAAGAAGTCGATCTTCTGCGCAGAGGTTGCCCTGGAAAAAAAGGCCTTTGATATAACCATCTTGGAACTTAAAAAGATCGCCTCTCTCACCGATTATTTCCTCATCTGCAGCGGTCGTTCCGACAGGCAGGTTCAGGCTATCGCCCAATTTATCGAGGAGAAGATGAGGGAAAAGGGAGTTCGTCCCATGGGAGTAGAAGGGAGGAAGGGAGGGAGGTGGATCCTCATGGATTATGAAGATGTGGTCATCCACATCTTTTATGAGCCAGTTCGCCTTTACTACAATCTAGAGGGCCTCTGGATAGAGGCACCGAGAATAAATTCACCAGAGGAGAAGGGTTGAGGTTCAAATTCCTCTAAAACAGACCTTATCACAGATAAAGGGGGAAAGATATTATGTTCATCAGGCTTTTATTCCTTTTCATCGCAATTTTCGCTGGGATATTTATCTATATCTCCTATCTAAACCCCTTGGATATCAAATTTCAATATCTCAAGGGGACTTATCTGGATACCTCCCTTACCATCTTGCTCATAAGCTCCTTATTCTTGGGGGCCTTGATAACCTTCCTCATCTATCTGGTCAGGGACATCGGGAGGACCATTAAAGAACGTAAAGAAAAAAAGGAGAGGGAACAACTTTGGGAGACGTTTTACCTGGCCACAGACGCCCTCTTCAAGAACGACCTGCCCAAGGCCGAAAAACAGATCCTAGCGTACCTGAAGAAGAAGGATGATGATCCCAAGGCCTACTTAAAGCTTGCCGAGATCTACCAAAAAGGGGGAAGACCCGATGAGGCCATTGAAACCCTGAGCATGGCCAAAGGCCTGAAGAAAGACCAACTGGAGATCCTCTTCAGGGAGGCCCAGATCTCCAAGGAGACCAGGGACTATCCTGGTGCCATCAGGGCCTTCAAAGAGATCATCACCCTTAATCCCACCAACCTAGAGGCGATGAGGGAACTGAGGGATATCTATATCGATGAAAGGGAATGGGAAGAGGCCCTGGAGATCCAGAGGAAGATCATCAAAATGAGCACGAAGGAGGAGACCGAACACGAGAGGAAGCTCCAACAGGGCCTGAGATATGAGTGCGCCAGGCTTATGGCGGAAAGGGGAGAGGAAGAGAAGGGGATTAAGGAGTTGAAGGAAATCATCAAGGAGGATCGCTCCTCTGCCTCCCCTCAGGTCCTTTTAGGAGAATTGTTGCGTCGTAGCGGGGAGATCAAAGAGGCGATTAAGGTATGGCAAAAGGGATTTGAAGGGACCCATGAGATCATCTTTTTAAACAAATTGGAGGACCTCTTCCTCTCACAGGAAGACCCACGGGGGATCATACATCTCTACCTGGAGGCCATGGAGAAGTATTCAGATAATATCGTCATTCCCTTCTTCTACGCCCGGCTCTGCCTGCGACTGGAGATGATTGATGAGGCCCTGGAAAGGTTAAAGGAAATGGAGGCAACACTATCCGATCACCCCTCTTATCACTATTTATTGGCCGAGGTGTATTCCCATCGAGCCGACTATGAACTGGCAGCAGGAGAATATCGAAAGGGGCTTGAATTAGAGGGGGGGACTTATGTCCCATATCGCTGCACCAATTGCCAGAAGGAGGTCAAGAACTGGCTCCCCTTTTGCCCTGGGTGCGGCCAGTGGGATACCCTTACCGTATGCACCGAGGAGGAAATCAAGGTGCCCCTTTCCCCTTTCATCTCTAAACCGATGACCTGGGATTTTTAAGTGAGATTCCCCCCGATTTTTCGGTGGCTTTTGAACCTCATCTTTCCTCCGGTTTGACCCATCTGCCAGAGACCCCTCGGCGGAAAGGGGGAAGACCTCCTCATTTGCCCAGATTGTCAAAAGGACATAAGGCCCATACATCCCCCCTATTGTCCCCGCTGCGCCCTCCCCTTCCCCTCAGGGGAAGCTCACCTCTGCAGCCACTGCCTGAAGGGAAGGTGGTATTTCGATCTCCATCGCTCCTGCGGCCTCTATGAAGGGGCGTTAAAGGAGGCGATCCATAGGTTCAAATACCTGGGGGAACTCCACCTCTTGAAGGTCTTCAGTAAATTAATGTACCCTGCCCTCCAAACCCTCTTCCAGGATCACTCGATGGATTTGATAGTCCCTGTACCCCTCCATATCCGGAGGTTGAGGGAGAGGGAGTTCAATCAGGCCCTTCTTCTGGCCAGGGAACTGAGCAAGAGGACAGGGATACCTTATCATGAGAGGACGCTGAGAAAGATCAAGGATACCCCCTTTCAGACAGCCCTCAAGGGGAGGGAAAGGAGGAAAAACGTAAAGGGGGCCTTTCACGTAGAAAAAAGGGAAGAAATAAAGGGAAAAACCATCTTGCTGGTGGACGATGTCTACACCACAGGGGCCACGGTCAATGAGTGCGCCCGTACCCTGCTGAAGGGAGGAGCCGCGAGGGTGGCAGTCTTGACCTTGGCCAGGGCAATATGAATGGAAGAATTTCAAGACAATAAAGCGAGGAATGAATGGAGGAGAACAGGATAGTCATTGTAGGGGCAGGGGTGGTGGGTACGGCCTTGGCCTATCTCTTAAAGGAAAAGGGATACCCTGTGGTTGGCATAGCCAGCAGGAGAGAAGAATCCGCCCAAAGGGCGGCTTCCCTCCTGGGGGGTGAAGTCCGAACCACAACTGCGCCGGAGGAGATCGTCCCGAAGGCAGACCTAGTCTTTATCACTACATCGGACATCGCCATCCAACAGGTCTGCGAGGAGATCGCCAGCAAGGAGGGTTTTCGCCCCGGGCAGATAGTGGTCCATACCAGCGGAGCCCTACCCTCTACCATTCTACGTAAGGCCAAGGAAAAGGGGGCCCTGATCGCATCCATGCACCCCTTGCAGAGTTTCGCCGATGCCGAAGAGGCAGTGAAGATCATCCCCTCCTCGATCTTTTGCTTGGAGGGGGATCGAGAAACCATCCCCCGCTTAATGGAGCTGGTAAAGACATTGGGGGGGAAACCACTCCCTATTGAAACTCGACAGAAACCCCTTTACCATGCGGCGGCCGTGGTGGCCTCCAACTTTCTGGTCACCCTCTCCTACTTGAGTTACAAATTTTTTGAGGCCATTGAAATCACTCAAGATGATGCTGCCCAGGCCCTGTTGCCCTTGATCAAAGGGACGGTAAATAACATCGAGCAGTTGGGTCCTATAAAAGCCCTGACCGGACCCATCGCCAGGGGGGACGTAAACGTGATAAAAGGACATCTGGAGGCCTTAAAGGGATTGGACCCCAGATTCATAGATATATATCGCAGTATCTCACGCCTTACCGTAGAGATCGGGATCAAAAAAGGGACCCTCTCACCCGAAGGGGCAGAGGAGATCCTGCGCATATTGAAAGAATAAATGGGAGCTGTCCCTATTTTTCCTAGAACAATAAAAAGGGGTTATAAATGACAAACGTAGCCATTATTCGTTGTGAAAAAAACATGGATAGATGTCCTTTGACTAATTGTTTTCGATGTCTGATGGAAAAGAAAGAGGGATTCACAATTTACGAAGATTGTATCTTGGTTGGTGTTTTCACCTGTCGGTGCCCCGGTGATTTGACAGTTAATTTGTCAAAAATTCTCAAGGCCAAGGGGGCTGAGGTAATTCACTTTTGCACATGTACTTTTGCTGAAAAGATAGATGAAGGTTGGGTTGCTAAAGATGGCGGGTTTTGTGATAATATTGATGAAATCATTGAGCATGTCCATAAAGAAACAGGCATTCCATGTGTCAAAGGTACTGCGCACCTTCCCAAAGACTATACGATAAAGACATGGGATTAGGTTTACTTCCTCGTTTCCTTAATGGTAAGCGTGAGGTTTATATTAAGTGCACATAGGGTAGAAAATAGGGACAGCGACCTTTTGTAGTTGGTAATTTCAGAAAATGGTTACTGTCCCTATTTATATATTTAAACGGTTAATAGTATCCTTATATCCATCACATTGGTATTTGTCGGGCCGGTGATGATGAGATCACCAAGCCTCTCAAAGAATGGATAGGAGTCATTCTCCTGGAGAAAAGCGTTGGGATCAAGTCCCATCTCCAGCGCCCGTCCCACCATCCTCCAATCAGCAAAGGCCCCTGCGGCATCAGTAGGGCCATCGGTGCCATCGGTGCCGGCGCTGAATACGGCTGCACCCTCCCATCCCGCTATCTCCATTCCACAGGCGAGGACAAATTCCTGGTTTCTTCCCCCCTTCCCCTTCCCACGTATGGTCACCGTAGTCTCCCCCCCGGAGATGAGGCAGGCCGGACGACTGAGGGGCCTGCCAGAGCGAAGGATCTCCTTGAGGATGGCCCCATGCACCTTTGCCACCTCCCTGGTCTCTCCCTCGATGAAGGAAGAAAGGACAAAGGTCCGATAACCCAATTCCTCCGCCTTCCGTGCCGCTGCCTCCAGGCAGTGGATGTTGCTGCCTACGATCAGATGAAAGGTCTTGCGAAAGATGGGATCATCGGGCTTTGGGGTCTCCTCCATGCGACCTGCAGCTCCTTCACGCAGATGATCCCATACCGCAGGAGGTATCCGGGGAGCCAGGCGATATTTCTCGATTACCCTAATACAATCGGCAAAGGTGCTCCTGTCGCCCACCGTGGGCCCGGAGGCGATGACATCGAGATCATCCCCAACAACATCGGAAAGAACAAGGGAAATGATGGCGGCAGGATAGGCGAATTTGGCCAGCCCTCCCCCTTTGATGCGGGAGAGGTGTTTTCTGAGGGCGTTGATCTCATGGATGTCAGCGCCACACTCAAGCAGTAGCTTGGTGGTCTCCTGCTTCTCAGCAAGGCCCACCCCCTCCACCGGAAAGGGGAGCAACGCCGATCCCCCTCCGGAGAGCAGACAGAAGACAAGATTCCCATCCCCCATATCTTTGACCATCTCCACAAGGGCCCTGGCCCCTCGCTGGCCCGCTTCATCGGGTATGGGGTGGCCTGCCTCCACGAGCTTGATCTTTTTAAGATCGGCGGTGTAGCCATATTTGACGACGACCAACCCCTTCTCTATACTCTCCCCCAAGACCTCCTCTACGGCCTGCGCCATGAGGGCCCCTGCCTTTCCCGCCCCCACCACAAAGATACGCTTAAAATCACCCAGGTGATAACTGCGTTCGCCCACCCAAAGTTCGTCCCCGGAGAGCCGAAGGACCCTCTTTACTGCCTCTCGCGGGTCCACCGCCTTAAGACCTGCCTGAAAAATAGAGATGCAAACATCTTTCAAATCAACATTCATCCTACCTTCCGTTCTGATGCGAGGATAGAATTACCATCTCTATTTAATTCTCTTAGGGTATCGGCGAGGCGCTTGAACTCCACCAGATCCAAGGTCTCCGCTCGGCGACGGGGATCAATGCCTACGGCCTCCAAGACCTCCTTGATCTCCTCCCTGGAACCCAGGGCCAGAGGGGAGTTTTTCAAAGAGTTCAGGATGGTCTTCCTCCTCTGGGCGAAGGAGGCCCGCACCACCCCTTGGAAAAATCCCCTATCTCCTATCTCCACCCTGGGGTGTTCCAAGATCTCAAATCCCACCACTGCGGATTCCACCTTGGGACGGGGGTAAAAGGCATGGGGGGGGACTCGCATCAGTATCTCGGGGGATGTATAAAGCTGTGCAAAGATCGACAGGGAACCATAGTCTCTGCTGCCAGGGGGAGAGGTGATCCTCTGCGCCACCTCTTGTTGAAGCATAAGGGTGAGGTGGGCCAAGACCCCCCTACACTCCAAGAGCCGGAAGATAATGGGGGTGGATATGTTATAGGGAAGGTTGGCCACCACCTTTAGCTTCCTCCCGGCCTCCTGGGCAAGACCCAGGAAATCAAATTGTAGGGCATCACGGCACACAACGGCCAAAGAAGTCATCCCCTTCCCCTTGTCGCTGAGGTAATCCACCATCCGGCGGTCCACCTCCACAGCCACCACCCTCTTCACCCGCGGGACCATGAGGAAGGTCAAGGCCCCCCTCCCAGGACCTATCTCGACTACTATGTCATCCGGCTCCAGAGGGGCCAAACCGACGATCTCCTGGGCCACTTCCTTATCGACGAGAAAGTTCTGCCCAAGGTTCCTCTTGGGGAAAATCCCCATTTCTTTAAGTTCCCGCACAAGGGAGGTCATTGATCTATTCCTTACCTAAGGGCCAACGGGATATGGCGCTCATATCCAGGCCGTCCCTTCTGCCCGCCTTAAGCAGGTGATACCCAGCCACCCCGATCATTGCTGCATTGTCCCTGCAGAGGTGAGGCGAGGGAAAGTACGCCTTTATACCAAACTCTTCCCCTTCTTGCTCCAATCTCTCCCTCAGACGGCCATTGGAGGCTACTCCTCCAGATACCACCACTCTGTCCACACCGTATCGTTGAGCCGCCCAGATGATCTTATTCACCAGCACATCCACTGCGGCCTCCTGAAAGGAGGCAGCGATATCAGCCATACCATCATCGGAAGGTGGATGGGAGCGGACATAGTTCACCACCGCCGTCTTTATCCCACTGAAGCTGAAATCCAGAGAATCCTTGGCGATGTAGGCTCGCGGAAAAGATATAGCCCTTGGATCCCCGAGGCGTGCCATTTTCTCGATAACCATCCCACCTGGATATCCCAACCCCAGATACTTGGCCACCTTGTCAAAGGCCTCCCCAGCCGCATCGTCTCTGGTCCCCCCTAGAAAGCGAAAGGTCGTGAACCCCTCAACCAAATATAAGGCGGTGTGCCCCCCTGAAGCCACCATACCGACAAGGGGAAAGGGGACCTCTTGCTCCAAAAAGATGGCCAGCAGGTGCCCCATGAGGTGGTTCACCCCCACCAGGGGAATATCCTTGGCATATGCGATGGACTTGGCGGCCATAATCCCCACCAAGAGGGAACCCACCAGGCCCGGCCCCCGGGTCACCCCTACTGCATCTACATCATCCAGTGACGTATGGGCCTCCTCTAAGGCCCCCCTTATCACCGGCACTATGTTCTCCAGGTGACGCCTGGAGGCCAACTCAGGCACCACCCCCCCATACCTCTTGTGGACCTCATCCTGAGACGAGACTATATTGGAGAGAGGTCTCCTGCCCTCTTCGATCAGGGCAGCCCCGGTATCATCGCATGAACTCTCGATGGCGAGGATAATCATCTCTAACCCACCCTTTCGGGGTTCTATCCCTCCCTACGACAAGAGATCACTCTCTTGTCAACTTCGGAGAATGCAACCCTTGATTGAGACGTATGAAGCTTGTCGTTGATACTACCATACCAGGCCCCAAGGCTCAACTTTTGAATCCTTTGACATCACCTATGATCTGTTTTAGAATTGTTTTCC
>DAOVGN010000084.1 GCA_030672385.1 Deltaproteobacteria bacterium
GACGTGGTGTTAGCGTGTTATCTTCCTCGAATATATCGAGGTTTGCGAGCCCAGCCGCGCATCCAAGGGTATTTCCCGTGTAGGTATGTCCATGAAAGAAGGTCTTAAATTCATGGTATTCCCCGAGAAATGCCTGATATATCTCATCTGTCGTCAGGGTGGCGGCCAGGGGGAGGTACCCTCCGGTGATACCCTTGGACACAGCCATGAGGTCCGGACTTATTCCCTCATGTTCGCAGGCGAACATCTTTCCCGTCTTACCGAAGCCTACAGCAACCTCGTCGGCGATCATCAGTACCCCATAGCGGGTGCAGAGCTTCCTCACCCCCTTGAGGAAGCCGGGGGGTTGGCAGATCATCCCCGCTGCCCCCTGAACCAGGGGTTCGATGATGAGGGCAGCGATCTCGTGGTGATGTTCCTTCAAGATTTTCTCCAGATCTCGCAAGCACTCCATCTCGCACCTTGGCCAGGTGAGGCCCAGAGGACACCGATAGCAGTACGGGGCCTCGGCCTGAAAGACCTCAAAGAGCAAGGGTCGATAGACCTGGTGGAAGAGGTCAATCCCCCCCACGCTCACCGCCCCCACGGTATCACCGTGATAGGCGTTTTTAAAGGAGACAAACGTGGTCTTTCCTGTATTTCCTCGATGCTGCCAGTATTGGAAGGCCATCTTGAGGGCGACTTCGTTGGCGGTGGAGCCGTCGTCGGAATAGAAGACCCTCTCCAAACCCTTGGGGGTGATCTCTACGAGCTTTTTGGCAAGCTCTATGGCCGGGGGGTTGGAGAGGCCCAAGAGGGTTGAATGTGAGATCTTGCCCACCTGTTCAATGATGGCCTGATCTATCTCTTTCCTGCGATGGCCATGGGTGTTGACCCAGAGGGAAGAGCCCCCATCCAGATACCGCTTGCCATAGGTATCGATCAGATACGCCCCTTCACCCCGTTCGATAATTACCGGCTCCATCTCCTGATAGTCCCTCATCTGGGTAAATGGATGCCAGATATATTGCTTGTCGTCTTCTCCTAATACCCTCTTCTGCCCGGACATGTCTCCTCCTATATCAGACCGAGTTCTTTTCCTACCTCTCGAAAAGCGCGCACGGCACGATCGAGGTCCTCCTTGGTGTGGGTGGCCATAAGCGTGGCCCTCAATCTGGAGCTCTGAGGCGGTACCGTCGGGGGCCGTATCCCCTGGGCGAATACCCCTTTTTCCATAAGCCGGTGGTCTGCCTCCATGGTGAGGGCGTTGTCCCCGATGAGGATGGGTACGATGGGGGAGTCACTTCCTACGGCGTTAAAGCTCATTGCTTTGAGATCGTTCCTGAAATAGTGAATATTCTCCCAGAGCCTCTCTCTCCTCTGCGGTTCTTTCTCCACTATATCCAGGGCCACCATCGCCATGGCTGCTACTGCAGGGGGCAGGGCCGTGGTGTACATAAAGGTACGGCAGCGGTTGATGAGGTAATCTATCAGGACCCTGCTGCCGGCCACATAGGCCCCGAACCCTCCCAGGGCCTTTCCCAAAGTCCCCATCTGGATCTCAACCTGGCCCATCAGGCCGAAATATTCCGCTGTCCCCCGTCCCCCTTTGCCCAGGACTCCCGTGGCGTGGGCATCATCCACCATGACCAAGGCCCCATAGCGGTCGGCCAATTCCCTGATCTCGGGTAGAGGGGTGATATCCCCATCCATGCTGAAGACCCCATCGGTGACGATGAGTCTGTTGCGGTAGGATGAGGTCTTTGTCTTGAGCAGGGCCTCCAGATGGTTCATGTCCCGGTGGCGGTATACCTGTACCTCAGCCCTTGTGAGACGGCACCCGTCGACGATGCTGGCGTGATTGAATTCATCGCTCACGATCAGATCTCCTCCGCCGACCAGGGTGGTGAGGAGACCGAGATTGGCCATATAGCCGCTGCTGAAGAGTAGCGCAGCCTCGCATCCCTTGAAGCGGGCGATTCTCTCCTCCAACTCTTTGTGAGGCTCCATGGTCCCCGATATGGACCTCGATGCCCCGGCGCCGCTCCCGTAAAGCTCCAGGGCCCGGATGGCCGCTTCCTTGAGGGCAGGATGCTCGGCCAACCCCAGGTAGTTGTTGGAGGAGAGGAGCACCACCTCCTTTCCCTCTACCTGCACCCTGGCTGACTGGGCTCCATGGATGATCCGGAGCCGACGGTACAGGTCTCGGTCCTTGATCTCTTCCAGCGCTGCCGAGAAGAAGGCCAAGTCATCCATCGACCACCTCCAGAGCGAGGTCTTGGATCATCCGCAGGTCTGCTCGATGATCTCTCCCCCTGGTGGTGAGGTAGTTTCCGATCATGATCCCGTTGGCCCCTGCCCAGAAGACCAGGGGGTGGAGGTCACGGAGGCCGGACTCCCTCCCCCCACATATCCGGATGTCTTTATCGGGGAGGATGAACCTGAAGAGGACCAGAGGTTTTAAGATCTCCAAAGGGGGTAAGGGGGTGGTTTTCTCCAGGGGGGTACCAGGGATGGGGTTGAGGAAGTTGAGGGCTATGGAATCTATTTCCAGCTCTTTTAAGGTGAAGGCGAGCTCCAGCCTCTGCTGAGATGATTCCCCCAGGCCCAAGATCCCGCCACTGCAGAGCTCCAATCCGGCCTCCTTGGCCCATCTAAGGGTGTTGAGATCCTCCTCATATCCATGGGTGGTGCAGATCTTAGGGAAGAATGAGGGGGCTGTTTCTAGGTTGTGGTGGTAACAGTTCAGTCCGGCCTCCTTTAACTGGTGTGCCTCTTTTGGGGTGATGATTCCCAGGGAGGCACAGAGGGTAAGTCCTGTTTCCTCCTTCAGTAAACTGAGAGACTGGGTGATCGTATCCCATTCTTTGCCCTGGAGGGATTTGCCGCTGGTGACGATGGAGAAACGTCTTGCCCCCATCGCCTCGGCCTCCTGGGCCTCTTTTAGAATCTGGCGAGGGTGAATCAGCGGATAGACCTCGATCCGGGTCCTGTGGTGGGCGGACTGGGCGCAGAAGGCGCAGTCTTCGGGACAGCGTCCAGACTTGGCGTTGACAATGGCACAGAGTTTCACCCCATTCCCCTTAAAGTGGCTACGGACACGGTTGGCCCCATGGAAGAGGGGCAGAAGGCTATCTTCTATCTCTACGAGTTCTTGGGCAGCGGGGAGGGTCAAACCCCCTTCGCGTAAGGCCTCCTGGACGCATTGTTCAATAAACTCTTGCACGGTGATGGAGACATAGCATAGAAGAAAGGGAGTTGTCAACCTCATTGAAAAAATGGTTTACGATAAATAGGGACAGCACCCATTTATCCCTACGCTAAGATGTCAAGAGTAGGAGAGAGATGAGGGAGGACAGGAAGTTGCAATATACTGTTCTGGATTTGGAAGTTTTGAAAACCCCCTTCCCTCTGTCTAAAATAGGCGCTGTCCCTATTTATTTGTAACACTTTTTTGATCGTTGGCTCCTTTTTTATGGGAGGCTTGGTATGAAGTACGTCTGAAAAAAAGATCTGCGATGATAAGGAGGCTTAATTACCGTATGATGTTTATTAATCGATGATCTGTGACAGGGGGACGAGCTCCATCCCCTGCTTCTCAAGCGTGGGGATCATCTCCTTGAGTGCGGTGATGGTGGAAGGATAGGGATGGCATATCCCAATAGCCTTGCCGTGGGCCCGGGCGATTTGGATCAGCCTTTCCAACTGGAGCTTGGTATACTTTACATCGGCCTCGTTGTCCAAAAAGAGATCCCTTTTGCCCGCCTTCAAGTCCAGTTCCTGGGCGATCTGATAGCCTGTGCTCTTTGGGGTGGTGCGACTATCGAGGAAGAAGAGTTTTCTCTCTTTTATTTCCTGTAGCACCAGCCTCACCTTTTGTCCATGTTCCATGAACCGAGAGCCCATGTGGTTGCTTACCCCCCTGATGTAGGGGACCGCCTCCAGGTCATCCCTCAGTTGGCGCAGGAGTTCTTTTGCCTCCATGGAGACAAAGAGGGCCCCCTCTCCTGGGTCCTTGAGGGGGTAACCCCGTGGCTCCATGGGCAGATGAAGGATGACCTCCCTTCCCTGGGCGTGGGCCCATTGGGCGATCTGGCGTGAAAAGGGCCGCAGGGGAATGATGGAGAAGGTCAGGGAGATGTCCAGGTGGAGGAGCTTTTTGGCGACCCTTTTGTCCAACCCGAGGTCGTCCACCACAATGGCTATGCGAGGCCTCAGTTTAGGTGGCTTCAATGGTGGAGGGCGGAGGATCAGGTGATGGGCCAGGAGGTTATCAACCTTTACTTTTACCTCCCCAGCACCGTCCGCGGCCCTCGTTGTGGTGAGGGTCACCCCTGGGCAGGTCTCTTTTATTCGTTGTCTCAACTGCGCTGTGACCGTTTCCGATCCAACTCCTCGTGGAAGTGTTACCTCCCAGTGGGTGACTGTCCAGGCTTTCCTCCCCCTCTTTTGGGGTTCCTCCCACGTATGAATATCTTCGTGGGGTATTTTGAGCTGATAGAACTGGGCAAGCAGCAACTGATCGGCCACCCTTGCCCTCTGGGTGAAGGGGGTTGGGGGCTGTCGTATGTGGAGATAGAGTGCAACCCCCAGGGCGATTCCCAGACACAGAGAGACTACCATCCAGATTACACTTCTTCTGGTTTTCTTTTTGCTTCTGGGCGATGGTCTCTTTTTGGTTGACGTGGACCTTGCACCCGCCCTTCGAGCGGGGGGTTTCCTACTTCGATTGTCCTTCATCCTGGCCACTTTCGCTTGTTGTTTGCTCCGCAGCGTCGAGGAATTTCTGAAAGACCTTCAGTCCCTTCAGGTGTTCCAAGGCCCTGTCCAGTTGAGGATCTTCCTTCCGATCCTTTTTGATCCCCTCGCGAGGCGGCTCCTTCTCTACCAGGGGGATATCAGGTTGAATTCCCTCATCTTGGATGGAGCGGCCGCTCGGGCTGTAATAATGGGCGGTGGTCAATCTGATACCAGAGCCGTCTTCTAGGGGGATGATGGTCTGCACCGAACCCTTGCCAAAGGTCTTGGCCCCCAAGATCACCGCCCGCCCATAATCCTGGAGGGCACCGGCTACGATTTCCGAGGCGCTGGCACTGCCTCGGTTTACCAGGATGACCATCGGCCAAGGTGATACGGTCCCCTCTTTGTGGGCCTCAAATGTCATCTTCTCCTCATCTTCTCGCCCCTTAACGCTGACGATCACTCCATGATCCAGAAAGAAATCGGCCACCTTCACCGCCTGCTCCAGAAGACCTCCGGGGTTGTTCCGCAGGTCCAGGACTAGGCCGTTTATCCCCTCTGGGTTTTCTTTCTTCAAAGCCCCCAAGGCAGTTGCTACGTCCCCAGCGGTCTTTTCCTGAAATTGCAATAGCCGGAGGTACCCATATCCCTTTTCCAAGGTCCTAAACTTTACACTCTTGATCTTGATGATAGCCCTCACGATGGTGAAATCTTTGGGTTGAGTGAACCCCTCGCGCATGATGGTAATAGTGACCGGGGTTTCCTTTGGCCCCCTCAGCCTCTTCACACACTCCATGAGGCTCAAGCCCTTGGTCGACTCCCCTTCTATCTTCAAGATCCTGTCCCCTGCCTTGATACCCGCCCGGTAGGCTGGGGTGTCCTCAATGGGGGAGATGACCGTCAGGATCCTATCCTTTATGGCGATCTCTATCCCCAGCCCGCCAAAGCTCCCCTTGGTCTCAACTTGGAGTTCCCGGTACATATCAGGGCTAAGATAGGCGGAGTGGGGATCGAGGCTGTTGAGCATCCCCTCTATCGCCCCACTGATGAGGTCTTCTGTTTTTACCTCCTCCACATAGTTTGTCTTTACGATCTCTAAGACGTCGGTGAAGATTTTCAGTTTTTCGTAGGTCTTGTTGGATAGAGCTGAGACCTTGTGGATGTAGAGACCCCCCACGCAAAGACCACAAACAAACCAGAGGAGTATCAACCAACCTAATTTTTTGTTCTTGAACATATCTTCCTCCATTTCTTTTATTTCTTCTTTAACCTCCCCTTGTGGGGAAGGGCCAGCCACTTTAAGGGGTCCTCAGACTTGCCGTGGTGTCTAATCTCAAAATAGAGCATGGGGCCTTCTATAGACCCTGTGCTCCCCACCAGGGCCACCACCTCGCCCATTTTCACCTCTTCACCCACCTCCTTCAGGAGGCGTAAGGCATGGGCGAAGATGGTATAGTACCCATCTCCATGGTCGATGATCATAAGATTCCCGTACCCCTTGAACCACGAGGCATAGGCTACCTTTCCGTTAAATACCGCCTTTATCTCTGCCCCTTCCGGGGCCTTGATCCCTACTCCCTTTTTCTTGCCCTGCGGGGAGAAGAGGGTTCCTCTAACCGGGGGGATGAGTTTTCCTCGCAGTACCTTAAAATTACCCCTTTTTAAGGCAATGGCCTTTATTCTCAATTTTTCGATCAGTGAGCACAGGGCCTTTTCCCTCTCCTTCAACTCGGTGATAGCCTTCTGATAGACCAACCTTTCGTCCTTTACTGCGGCCAGCAATGCGGCCTTTTTTCTCTTTTCCCCCTTTATTTCCCTTTTTTTGGCCTCTTTCTCCTCCTTTTTACTCAGCAAGGCCCTCCTTTCCTTGATCAGTTTTTTCTTTCTTTCCTCCTTTTGCTCGATGGCTCCCTGATATGCCTGCAGAAGCCGCACATCACTCTCCACGACCATGCAAAAGGCCTTATATCTTCTAAGGACATCGCTGTAATCCTCGGCAGAGAAGAGGACCCTTACCACACCCACCCGATGGAGTTTATACATGGCCCTCACCCTGGACTTAAACCTCTCGTCCAGTGCCTCCAGGAGTTTTTCCAGTTTGGCTATCGCCCTCTCATGTTCGGCTACCTTCTTCTCCAAACTCTTCTTATTTGTATCCAGTTGTGTGAGCTCTTTCTCCTTTCGGTTCAGCTGGCGCTCGATTTCATCGAGGGCATCCGTGATCTTCTTCTCCTCCCACCACTTTTTGTGGACCTTCTCCTTCTTTTCTTGTAGTTTTTTTTGAATCTCCGTAAGGTTTCCCTTTTTCTTCTGGATTGTTTTTTCCAGCTCTTTCACTCCTTCGCCCCACGAAGCGGAGGTGAGAGAGAAGGCGGCGATGAGTACAAGGAGGAGAAATCTCATATCCTAAACCTCCGCCGCTTTCTGCAGTGAGAGGAGCCCTCCCAACAAGCCCGAGGCCAGCCCCACCCCCATGATCCCGGCGATCAGGTCAGGGGAGAGGAAACTCAAACGCAGCTGGCCGAAATAGAGACTCAAATATGGGGATATCTTTAGAGAGAAGAAGCGAAAGAGCAAAAAGAGCAGCAGGAGAGAAACCCCGGCTCCAAAGAGCCCCTGCAGCCCTCCCTCCAGATAGAGGGGTAGTTTGACAAAGGCATCCGTAGCTCCCACCAGCTTCATGATCTCAATCTCCGCCCTTTTGTTGAGGAGGGTGAGGCGGACGGTATTGGCGGTGACCGTGACGATAATAATTACCAGGACTGCCCCCAATACCCACGCTCCCCACCTGAGGATATAGAGAAAGATGGAGAACCTCTCTAACCAAATCCCCCCGTATTGGGCCTCCTCTACATCTTTTATTTTGTTTAATCTTGCGGCCAAGGCCTTTATTCGTTCAGGGGTCCTGAAGGGTTCTCCCAATTTGATCTCCAAGGAGGCCGGGAAGACCTCCTCCTTTAATCCCTCCAGCAACCCCCCATAGGGGGCAAGATCACGCTTAAAGGATTCCATGGCCTTCCGTTTAGAGATGTACTTTACCTGTTGTACCTCTTCTTGCTTTTGTATCTCTTTCTCGATCTGGAGGATCCTCTTTTTAGCTACCCCATCCTTTAGATAGAGGACAATCTGTACCTTCTTCTCCCAGGCCTGCAGGAAGGAGTCGAAATTTATGGACACCAGCAGAAAAGAGGCGAAGAGGAAGAAGGAGATGGCGATGGTTCCTATGCTCAGGAGGTGGGTGAGGCCGTTATCTTTTATATCCCGCAAGGCCCTTCGGATGAAGTAAAAAGCGCCCATCCTCACCCCACCAATTTTCCTCTGTAAAGGGGCAGGGCCCTCTTTTTGTACTTGGCCACCAGGTTTGTATCGTGTGTCGCCACCAGCACCGTCGTGCCTAAGTGGTTGACCTTCTCCAGGAGGTTCATTATCTCCACTGTGAGCCCAGGATCCAGATTACCGGTGGGCTCATCCGCCAAGAGGATGGAGGGGGATTTGACCAGGGCCCTGGCTGTGGCCACCCGCTGTTGTTCCCCCCCGGAGAGTTTAAGGGGGGTTTGTTTTATCACCCATTCCTCTAATCCAACCACCCTCAAGATCTGTCTGACCCTCTTTGTGATCTCCCTCTTTTTGTACTTCAGGGCCTCTAAGACCAGAGCGATATTTTCATATACGGTCTTGTGGTTTAACAGCTTGAAGTCCTGAAAGACAAATCCCACCTCTCTGCGCAGAAGGGGGATCTGGGAGTTTTTGAGCCTCGCTATATTCCTTCCGTTGACCAAGATCTCCCCCCGGTCTGGCCTTTCAGCCCGGATGATCAATTTTAACAGGGTCGTTTTACCCGCCCCACTGGGTCCAGTGATGAAGACGAACTCCCCCTTCTCTATCTTGAGACTGATATCGGCCAGTGCCTCGATATTACCAGGGTATGTCTTGTAGACCTGAAAGAACTGGATCATCGAAAAGTGCCATATTAAATAATTTTAGAAATATAGTTAACATATTCTGGCAAGTAGCGCAAGGGGCAGGGGGGAGATCGAGACGGTCTTGGACGTCTTTTCTTCGTATGACAGTTTACGGCAAATTCATATTTTCCGATAAAGTCTTGCAAGCGACTTTACTTTGGTTGAATGATCCTTTATCCTTTTAAAGAGATGCACCAGCCTGCTTACATCTCGTTGCATGAGAAGGGAAAGTTAAAGAAGAGGATCAAGGCACTGGGGGAGATCCTCAAAGAGTGCCGCCTCTGCCCCAGAGAGTGCAAGGTGAACCGCCTGGAGGGGGAGAGGGGATATTGTCGGGCAGGGGTGGATTTGATGATCTCCAGCACATTCCCCCATTTCGGCGAAGAACCTCCCCTGGTGGGGTATCATGGCTCAGGCACCATCTTTTTGGCCCACTGCAATCTGAGGTGTGCCTTCTGTCAGAACTGCGATATCAGCCACCTGGGAGGGGGGGAACGGATGACCACCTCTGAGCTGGCTCACGCTATGATTGGCCTTCAGCGCAGGGGGTGCCACAATATCAATTTTGTCACCCCCACACATTACGTCCCCCAGATTGTGGCATCTCTGCCAGAGGCCGTTGAATTGGGGCTAAGGGTTCCTTTGGTCTACAACTGCGGTGGTTATGAATCAATAGAGGTGATCAAACTCCTGGATGGTCTCATCGACATCTATATGCCCGATGCCAAGTTCTCCCAAGAAGGGGATGCCGATAGATATTGTAGCGCATCTGATTATCCTAAAGTACTGCAGCAAGTGCTCCTGGAGATGCACAGACAGGTAGGGGACTTATCGCTTGACGAACGAGGGGTCGCCAATAGGGGACTCCTGATCCGCCACCTGGTGATGCCCAATGGGGTGGCAGGCACAAAGAAGATCGCGTCCTTTATCGCCAAGAAGTTATCACGCCACTCTTATGTGAACATCATGGATCAGTATCGTCCCTTCTACCGAGCAGGAGAATATCCGGAGATAGACCGCCGGATCAGCTACCGGGAATATATCGAGGCGGTAAAGATCGCCAAGGATGAGGGACTGTACAGGGGGTTTTGATGGATCCCGAACGGTTGTGGAAAGAGTTGATGGGGTTAAAGGAGGAGATTAAAGGGCTCCGGGGAGAGATGGCGAAGCTTGAGCAGGGGATTCTCGTCGGTGAGGGACCACTCCAGCAGGCCATAAGGGCCCGAGGTATAGAGCTACATTGCAAAGACCCCGATGATGAGCTACTCTTCTCTCCCGAAGCCTCACCAGAAGAGAAGGCCTCCTTTTACGAGTTGCTGAGACACTACTCCTTCCGCCTATTCCTGCGGGACTTGATCAGCAAGAAGGAGTCTTTTCGGGCGGAGGAGCTTTTGAGGTATTGTTCCCTTGAGGCCGTTCAGCGGTATATCTCTTTCCTCCTTAAGCTCAGTATCATAGAGGTAATTGAGGAGGGCACCTTTCGTCTCCTGAAGAGTTCTATTTATAGCTTTGGCCCCACCCTGGAGTGGTTTATCGCCCAGATGTTTCAGAGGGAATTTGCCTCTCCCGCTTTCTATGGGGTTAGATTTAAGGACACCCTCAGTGGAGGTGATTACGACGTTATTTCTCTCTGGGAGGGACTGGTGGTATATGTGGAGATAAAATCTTCCCCCCCCAGGGGGATCGAAAGGGGTGAGATAGGATCCTTCCTCGCTAGGATAACCGATCTATTGCCCGATATCGCCTTCTTCTTCAATGACACCCAGCTGCGGATGAAAGACAAGATTGTCCTTATGTTTGAGGAAGAACTATACAAACGCTACGGCGTCAGCGGGAGAGACAAATTCGCCGTGCAAAGATTGGTGGAAGAGCTTTTTCATATCAATCATCGAATGTATATCGTCAACAGTAGAAAGGATGTGGTTACAAACTTCAGTCTCTGTCTTAGAGACTACCTCTTCCATCAAAGGGCCGAGATGTTTCCTATCTTGCCTCCCACGCAGATCATCTAGGAGGAAATCTTACCTTACCGCCTCCTTCAGTCCTTTTCCCACCTTAAACTTGGGTATTTTGACGGTGGGGATCTCTATCTCCTCGCCTGTCCGGGGATTTCTCCCTTTTCTGGACGACCTATTTGATACGAGGAAAGTTCCAAATCCTGGCAAGGTGATCTTGTCCCCTGTCTGCAGGACCTCAGTAATGGTGTCTGTGAAGGAATTGATGGCCCTTTCAGCCGCAGCCCTGGGTATCTTGGCCTCTTTTGCGACCCTGTCGATAAGTTCGGCTTTCTTCATCACACCCCCTCCTTTTAATGCTTGTAACCCCCTATCCTAATGCCAAAATGATTGCTTCACCAAATTATATTTTCTTCTCACCCCCTAAACCCAAAAATGATGGAAGATTTATAGCATAAAAGAGGGTAGGTGGCAAGGGGAAAAAGAGAAAGTGAAAAATTTTTTAAACCTCGGTTTTTGGTGATTTATCATCTTTCATTAAACCTTTTTGTAACATTAGGGTCTAAAAGGAAAAGACAAGGAGGTGATTATGGCGAGGAAAAGAGTTATCCTTCTTTGGGGTTTGGCATGGGTAGTATTTGTAACCTTCTATCTCTTTCTGGGAGAGGGTTGGGCTATGCCCTGCCGGAAGGCTTGGGGCAAGCCGGATATCCCTCCGGGGAGCCCTGTAAACTATCAGATATGGAGGGACCGAGATGGCTGGCATATGAGATGGACCAGTTCGGTGAAACTCCGTCACTTTACGGGAAAGATCATCAGCCCCGACGGAGAGGTGGTGCTGGTCCGCAGGGTGGGCAAGGAGCAAGGGGACATCATCCGTAAGGAGGGGGGGACCATTGTATTTAATGCCCATACGAAAGGTGGATGGGACGGCTTCGACTTCGTGGTCTATGGTCGGAGAATAGTATTCGACCTCCAGATAGACGGTCATTACCTCCCCCAAAGGGTCTTTGTGGGGGGCAATGCTGCCAACCCTTCCCACCTTCCCTTCTCCATCTACAAGGCCCCTGCTCCCCGTGGCTACTCCCGCTCTTCTAAGCCTTACCTCGGGGCCATATGGGTACCTGGGCACTATGGTCCAAGGGGGCGCTGGATCCCCGGGCACTGGCTGTAATCCCGAAGGGGCCGGGCAACTGGCCCCCTTTTTATTTGGGACCCCTCTTAAATACCTCTGGTCTTAATTCTGTGATTTATGTTATAGTTTTTGTATGAAGATCTATCTGGATGCCGATGGGACACCCTACCGTGACCTGACGATAGAACGGGCGAAGAGGCATGGTGTGACCGTAGTTGTGGTAACCGACTACAGCCATCACGTCCCCCCTGAGGAGGGGGTAGAGAGGGTTGTGGTCGATGAGGGGAGAGATGCTGCAGACTTCGCCATCTTAAACCGGGTGCAGGAGGGCGATCTGGTGATCACTCAGGATGTGGGATTGACCTCCCTCATACTCCCCAAGGGGGCAGCGGTCATCTCCCCCCGGGGGTATGAGTTCAGCGAGGGCTCCATGGAGGGACGCCTCGCCCTTCGCTGGCTCCATCGCAAGATCAGGCTCGCTGGAGGAAGGATACGGGGTCCCAAACCCTTTTCCCAGGATGACCGCGCCAGATTCCTCTCCCTGCTGGAGAGGAAGATCATCTCCTTGGCAAGGAGGGCAGATGAAGATAGATGACTTCCCGGAGGAGGTCAAGGATTATCTCCTCCCCTCTCACAAGGCCCAGATGGCCTATGAATGTATCGGGTGCGAGGCAAACTATCCCTTGGACCGATTTCTCTACACCTGCCCGAGGTGCGGGGCCCTTTTGCGGATCGTCGACCTTACCTTCGATGCCCTAAAGGAGATCCCAGGCCCCCTGTGGCAGAGGATCTTCGACCACCGTAAGATGCTCAACATCGATGGGCTCAAGGGGATCTTCCTCTTCCACGAGCTCATCTTCCCCATCATCCCCTTGGAGGATGTTATCTACCTGGGGGAGGGGCATACTCCCATAGTGAAGGCCAATGAAGAGATGAGCCACTGGGTGGGGGCAGATTTCTACATAAAATACGATGGCCTCAATCCCTCGGCCAGCTTCAAAGACCGGGGTATGGCCAGCGCCATCAGCTTCATCAACTATATGATTAAGACCAAGGGTATTAAGGAACTCTTGGGGATCTGTGCCTCCACAGGGGACACCTCGGCTGCTGCTGCCCTGTACCTCAGCTATCTTCCTAAAGATGTGGTGCGCTCGGTGGTCCTCCTCCCCCAGGGGAAGGTGACCCCAGCCCAGCTTTTCCAGCCCTTGGGGAGCGGGGCCACGGTGATCGAAATTCCTGGAGTCTTCGATGATTGTATGCGGATTGTGGAGCAATTGGCAGAGGGATATGAGGTATGTCTCCTCAACTCCAAGAACCCCATCCGCATACAGGGCCAAAAGTCCTACTCGTACGAGGTGGCCCAGCAGCTCGACTTCCATGCCCAGGATCTAGCGGTTGTGGTACCCATCGGGAATGCGGGAAACGTCACCGCCGTGATGGAAGGATTCCTCGATCTCTACGATTTGGGGATCATTGAAGAACTTCCCCTGATCTTGGGGGTACAGAGTGTCCATGCCAACCCCCTCATTCTCTGGCAGCAGACAGGAGAATACAGGCCGGTGGAGGTCACCCCCAGTGTGGCCCAGGCCGCCATGATCGGAAACCCGGTCTCCTTCCCCAAGGTCTCCCGGCTGGTGGAAGAGCACTTTAAAGAGAGGTTTGCGGCCATCCAGGTGACGGAGCAGGAGATCATCGAGGGGATGCTTATTGCCAACCGACATGGCCATGTGGTCTGTACCCAGGGAGGGGAGTCCATTGTGGGGTTGAAGAAGGGGGTGGAGATGGGTTTGGTAGGAGCTGACCATAAGGTGGTGGTGGACTCCACCTCCCATCAGTTGAAGTTCGCGGGATTTCAGCAGATGTACTTTGAGGATTCCTTCCCCGAGGAGTATGAGATAAGACCGCAGGAGGGGTTGAAGAACAACCCCATCTCCATGGAGGCATCCGCTGAGGCCATTGCCCACTATCTCGGTCTCAAGAGAAAACAAGGGTGATGAAGCTTGCAGAAATCGGTGAGTTCGGCATCATCAAGGTGATCAAGGAGCTGGCCGACACGGGTGATGGGGTGGTGATGGGGATCGGAGACGATGTGGCGGTCCTCAAATCTTCCCCAGGGAAGTTGCTGCTGGTCACCACCGATATCCTCTTGCAAGATGTACACTTCAGGTTAGAGTTCATTGATCCCTTTCACCTGGGGAGGAAGGCCCTGGGTGTAAACCTCAGCGACATGGCGAGCTGTGGGGGGGTCCCCAGGGCCTTTCTGGTCTCCTTGGTTGTTCCACCAGAGGAGGAGGTGGGTTTGGTGAGGGCCCTCTATAAGGGGATAGTGGAGTTGGCTGCGGAATTTGGGGCATCTCTGGTGGGCGGGGATATCTCCAGGGGAGGGGAGGTAATGATCTCCATCACCCTCTTGGGGGAAGGAGAAGAAGGACAGGTCATCTACCGCCATGGGGCTTGCAGGGGAGATCAGATCTTTGTGACCGGCACCCTGGGGGATGCGGCCTTGGGCCTGGAGATGTTGAAACGGGGAGAGAAAAAGGGGAAACTGATTCAGCGGCATCTCTCACCCACCCCCCGGATCAAAGAGGGGAGAGAGATCGCCTGCCGAGGGTTAGCCACCTCCATGATCGACATCAGCGATGGTCTTGTGGCTGACCTGGGGCACATCGTGGAGGCGAGCGGGGTGGGTGGTGAGATCCGGCTCTCCGGACTCCCCCTCTCTGAGGAATACAGGGAGAAGATCGAAGAGTACAGCTCAGATCCCTACCTGCTGGCCCTCACCGGAGGAGAGGACTACGAGCTTCTTTTTACCTCCCCACCAGGACAGGCAGAAGGGGTGAGGGAGCTGGCCGAGGAGTTGGGCACCCCTATCACCCTTATCGGGGAGATAGCAGAGGCCTCCCAGGGAATAAGGGTCTATGGGGAAGATGGGGAAGAGTACTCTATTAAGGAGATGGGACATGACCACTTTAAGACCTGAAGGAGGGGAGATGGAAAGGACCTTCATCGATCAGATAAGGGAGAACGATCAGGTAGAGGGGGTCTTCTGGGTGAAGGAGAGGGCGATGATCACCTCCCGCGCCGGCACCCCCTATCTGAGATTGAGGCTATCCGACCGCACCGGGGAGATAGAGGGGAGGATCTGGGACGGAGCAGAGGAGTTCTTCACCCTCTTCGGGCGGGGAGACTTCATCAGGATAAAGGCCCAGGCCACCTCGTATCAGGAGAGGATACAGTTGAACATAAAGTCCCTCAGAAGGGCTGGAGAGGACGAGGTCTCCCTGGAGGACTTCCTGCCTGCGAGCACCAGGGACCCTGAGGAGATGTTGGCCGAACTCGTCGAGGTCGGTCAGACCATTGAAAACAGATATCTCAAGGAATTGGTGATGGCCTTTTTGCAGGACGATGAGTTCACAACCCTCTTTAAACGGGCCCCGAGCGCCAAGAGGCTCCATCACGTCTATCTCGGAGGGCTGCTGGAGCATACCCTCTCCGTTGTCAAGCTCGTCCAAGAGATAAAGGGCCACTATGCGGGGATCAATCACGATCTTCTGCTGGCCGGGGGGATTCTGCACGACGTGGGAAAGGTCCACGAACTTTCCTACGATATTGCCTTTGACTACACCGATGAAGGTAGGTTGTTGGGGCACATCGTCATGGGGGTGGAGATGATGGAGGGAAAGATATCCAGGATAGAGGGCTTTCCCTCGGAACTGGCCATGCTGATGAAACACCTGATCATCAGCCACCACGGACAGTATGAATGGGGGTCCCCGAAGAGGCCCAAGACCCTGGAGGCCGAGATCCTCCATCACCTCGATGACCTCGACGCCAAGGTCAATGGGATCAAAGAATTTATGGAGAAGGGGGAGGAGGGGGCGAAATGGACCGACTATCACCGGATGTTCGATCGGTTCTTCTATATGGGAGATGGGGAGGAGAGGTAAAGATATGATCAGAAATTTCAAACCTTTTTGGAACAAAAATTCAGCCTAAACGTGACATTTATTAATTCCTAAGATATTATTTCCATGAATCTATTCAATAATTAAGTTATGCATGGAGAAAACAATGAAGATTAACATTACTAAGAAAGAATATCTGATATTGCTCGAAACCCTGGAAATAGCTGACTGGGTTCTCCACGCACACAGGACGGACCCCCCCCAGAAACGAAGAAATATCGGGAATTCGAACAAAAAATACTCTCCTATGCCAAGGACATGGGGTTTGAAAACCTTGTGACGTATGACCAGGATCTGAAGCAGTACTTCACCACCAGAGAATTCGAAGAAACTAGCCCCTTCATGGACTTTATTGAAGAGTTTGAAAACGATACCTTCTGGGATGAATTAATCGAGCGCCTTGTCGAAAGAGACCTGATTCGACAGGAGGGAGAAGAGAAGGTTTTCAATATGACTCCGCAGGAGAGATTCCGGAAAGAAGAACCGTTGCAAGAGATGTACTCGACTGAGCTTGAAGTCAACGGGTTAGATAACATCAGGATTGACGTATCAAGTTACTGCACCTGACTGGTGTTCCGCTGGCACTCCATAGCGGTAGGTGAGTTTTTTGGTCGTCAAAGAATAAAACTAAGCTGAAAGCAGATGGACGCAGATATTAAAAGGAGGTAAGAGCAATGAACACAAAAAGAATTCTAATCTCGGGCGTTGTTATATGGATAGTAGGTGTAATATTCGGCTGGGTGATGTGTGGGTGGCTTTTTAACTGGGTGTATCAACTGCCGCCAAATATATGGAAAGATCCAGCGGTAATGTTTAGTACTGGCAATATTATTGGCTCGAATGTAGTAGGGATTATTAGGGCACTACTCTTTGCATTCGTATTTGCAGTGCTCTACAAAGGGATTCCAAGCAAAGGCGTAACAAAAGGTATGATATATGGAATTCTTGTCTGGCTGGTAGGGACGTTGGCAGGAATAGCGTCAATGCCATTCTATATGACCATAGCAACAACGGTCGTTGTATACTGGATAATACAAGCCTTGGTACTCAACATCATTAGCGGCGCGATCGTGGGTGCTATTTACAAGGAAACATAAAGCTCGCTGCGCACGCCACGGAGGATTCTCAAAGAGCTCGAGAATAAAAGGGGACGGTTCTATTTTTACCAACTAGGGAATGCAGCTGACTGGTATTCCGCTGGCGCTCCATAGCGGTAGGTAGTTTGGTCGTCAAAGATAAAGACTGATCTTCCTGGCCACATTGTCACGCCTTTAGGCCGTCTAAATTTCTCCTTGCAAAAAGATGACAAGATTTTATAATGAATCACTTCTGGAAAGAGCTTCGTTGGAGGAGAACGGAAGATGGAGCCACTTTACTTGGGGATAGATGTAGGGTCGGTAAGCGCCAATACCGTGGTGATGAACCGGGCGGGTGATGTCTTGGAGGAGTACTATACCCGCCTGAAGG
>DAOVGN010000087.1 GCA_030672385.1 Deltaproteobacteria bacterium
ATGGTGATGCCCGGAGACAATGTGAATTTGCAGGTGGAGTTGATCACCCCTATTGCCCTGGAGAAGGAATTGAGGTTTGCCATCCGGGAGGGTGGCCGGACAGTAGGGGCAGGCGTGGTCACCGAGATCATAGAGTAAGAGCGAAGAAAAATGAGGATAATTGTCACCCTTTCATGTACAGAATGTAAGAGGAGGAACTATACCGCCACGAAAAATAAAAAGACTAAGCCAGATAAGTTAGAATTCAGGAAATATTGCCGTTTTTGCCAAAGGCACACCCTTCATAGAGAAATAAGATAGACTCAGGGACTTTACAAGAGAAGGTTTCTCTGCCTTCTAATAGAAATAACTTTAAGGCCAGTAGCTCGAACGGCTAGAGCACCGGACTCCAAATCCGGGGGTTGTGGGTTCGAATCCCTCCTGGCCTGCCACTACTTGCTTTTCATTCTTTCCGAGTCCCATTCTATTCCTGAGTCAGGAGTTGAGGGTAAAGATATCTTATGGCCGTTAATATAAAGAAGATCACTCAATTCTTAAAGGAGGTAAAGAGTGAGCTCAAGCGGGTTACGTGGCCCTCCCGTAAGGAGACGTTGGCGGGAACAACAGTGGTGCTGATCATCGTTTTTATCACGGCCTTCTTTTTAGGGATCGTGGACTTAGGTCTCTCCAAATTGATCAAGATGATCCTAAGTAGCTAATCTCAAATAAGTAAGTAGTTAAGAGAGAAGATCTCATTATGGCGCAAAAATGGTATATCGTCCATACCTATTCCGGATATGAGAATAAGGTCAAGGCTTCTTTGGAAGAGAGGATCAGTAAGTTTGAGGAAAAAAAGGAAAGACAAGGGGAAAAGGATGCACGGGGGAAATATTTCTCTGAGATCTTGGTCCCCATAGAGACGGTTATTGAGCTAGTCAAGGGGAAAAAGAAGACTTCTTCTCGCAAGATATTCCCCGGCTATATCTTGGTAAAGATGGAGCTAAATGACGAGACATGGCATGTAGTGAAAGATACCCCTAAGGCAACGGGGTTTGCAGGCAATCAAACCCATCCTGCCCACCTTTCCGATAAGGAGGCAGAGGAACTTATCGCCCAGATTACAGAAGGTGCCTATATACCCAAACCGAAGGCCACCTTCAGCGATGGTGAGAGCGTGCGGGTGATTGATGGTCCTTTTGCCAATTTTGTGGGAACAGTCCAGGAGGTAAGGCAAGATCAGAGGAAGGTGAAGGTCCTGATCAGCATCTTCGGCAGGGCAACCCCCATAGAATTGGATTTTATTCAGATAGAACGCGATTAATAAAATGGAGGCGTTATGGCGAGAAAAAAGGAGGTAATGGGCTCTATAAAGCTTCAAATTCCGGCCGTACAGGCTACCCCCTCCCCTCCGGTGGGCCCTGCTCTGGGGCAGTATGGCCTCAACATCATGGATTTTTGTAAGGCCTTTAACGATAAAACAAAAGGACAGGAGGGGACTATTATCCCTGTGGTCATCACGGTCTACGCTGATAGGACATATACCTTCATTACCAAGACCCCACCCACCTCGGTCCTCTTAAAGCAAGCCGCCAAGATCGCCAAGGGATCTGGGGAGCCCAACAGGGACAAGGTGGGAAGGGTTACCAAGGAGCAAATTAGGGAGATAGCTCAAACGAAGATGCCCGATCTAAACGCTAACGATGTGGAGGCGGCCGTCAAGATGGTCGAGGGGACGGCCACGAGTATGGGAATAGAGATCGGAGGAGAGGAAGAAGCAGATGGCTAAAAGGGATACCAAATACGGAGAGGCCAAAAAGAAGGTTGATAGGACCAAGAAGTATACCCTGGAGGAGACCTTACATCTCCTGCCCGAAACCTCCTATGCCAGTTTTGATGAGACTGTAGATGTAGCTATTAGACTGGGGGTAGATCCCAAAAAGCCCGACCAAATGGTCAGGGGAACAGTGGTCCTACCCCATGGGACGGGAAAGGAGGTAAGGGTCTTGGTCTTCGCCCAAGGAGAAAAAGAGAAAGAGGCCAGGGAGGCTGGAGCCGATTATGTGGGGGCAGAGGAGTTAGTGGAGAAGATATCCAAAGGTTGGCTGGAGTTTGACAAGGCAATCGCCACACCTGATATGATGAAATCGGTCAGCAAGTTGGGCAAGACCTTAGGGCCAAGGGGGTTAATGCCCAATCCAAAGGTGGGTACGGTGACCTTTGAGGTTGGCAAGGCGGTGAAAGAGATCAAATCTGGAAAGGTGGAGTTCAAGGTGGATAAAGCTGGGAATCTCCACATCTCAGTGGGGAAGGTATCCTTCGATCAAGAAAAGTTGATGGAGAACATCCTTGCCCTGTTGGACTCTGTGATAAAGGCAAAGCCCGCCTCCAGTAAGGGGACCTATTTGAGAGGACTTGCACTCTCTACTACTATGGGTCCAGGGATCAAGGTCGATCCCCTCGCTGTAAGGAATCTGATGAGGGCATAGTGTTTCACAGGACAAAAGGAGGGAGTTAGGTTGCAAAGGAAAGAGAAAGAGGCGTTGGTAGCGGATCTACATGAAAAGTTTAAGGGGGTTAAGGCTGCTATCTTGACGGATTTCACTGGCCTGAACGTAGAACAGATAACCCAACTTCGGCAGCGGTTGAGAAAGAGTGCTGTGGAATATCGGGTTGTCAAGAACACCCTTTTACGGCGTGCTTCTAAAAAGACTGACATCGAGCTCCTCGCAGAACACTTTGCTGGTCCTGTTGCCATTGCCCTTACCTATGAAGATCCTGTGGCACCGGCGAAAATCTTGATGGAGTTCATCAAGGAGCAACCTGCTTTGGAGTTAAAGGCAGGTGTGGTGGAGAGAACTGTATTGGCCCCGGAAGATATCAAGGCCCTGGCCTTCCTCCCGAGCAAAGAGGTCTTGATAGCCAATCTCTTAGCCCTTTTGAAGGTTGTTTCCACCCGCCTTGTCCAAATCCTCAACAACCCTATGCGGAGCTTGATATGGACCCTAGACGAAATTAAGGAAACGAAAGAGAAGGGATAAAAAAACTGGGCAAAGAAGGTTTAAGGAGGCAATAAGGAAATGACAAAGACAAAGATTACCAAAGAAGATGTGATTAAGTACATTGAGGAAATGACGGTGCTGGAGTTAGCGGAATTGGTCAAGGAGTTGGAGGAACATTTTGGGGTTGCAGCCGCAGCCCCGATGGCCATGGGTGTTGCGCCGGGGGCAGGTGTAGCTACAGCCCCAGCCGAAGAGGAAAAGGTAGAGTTCGATGCTGTCTTGACCTCCTTTGGCGACAAGAAGATACAGGTGATCAAGGCTGTCCGAGAGGTGACCAACCTTGGTCTAAAAGAGGCCAAAGACCTAGTCGAAGGGGTACCTAAGGCAGTAAAGGAGAAAGTCTCCAAAGAGGAGGTCGAGAAGGTCAAGCAAAAACTAGAGGAAGCTGGGGGAACAGTAGAAATCAAATAAAGAGAGCCAGAAGGATTTGATCTGTCAAGAGGGGACTTCTCAAATACTTGGCCTAAAGAGGCTCAAAGGTGAGGGTAGAAGTCCCCTCTTCCACCTAGCTTTAATTGAAGAAGAGGAAATTCCATGACACGTTCCATTATCGATAGTAGGAGACTTAGAAAGAATTACGGTAAGATAAAGGAGGTACTTGAGACCTCTAATCTCATTGAGATCCAGCTGAGTTCTTACGGGAAATTCCTTCAGGCCGATGTCCTCCCAGAAGAGCGCAAGGACATCGGCCTGCAAGGGGTGTTTAAGCAGGTTTTCCCCATTAAGGACTTCTATGAAACGGCGGAGTTGCGTTTTGTAAAATACCGTCTGGGGAATCTCAAGTATGATGTCCAAGAGTGTCTATGGAAAGGAATTACCTATGCTGCTCCCCTACGGGTGACCGTTCAGCTCACCATCTATGATGTTCAGGAAGGGGTGAAGACCGGACAGATAAAGGCCATAAAGGAACAAGAAGTATACTTTGGAGAGGTCCCATTAATGACCGATAATGGAACCTTTGTCATTAATGGCACAGAGAGGGTCATTGTAAGCCAACTTCACCGATCGCCTGGCGTTTTCTTTGGTCAGGAGTCGCCCAAGACCTATATGGGGAGACCTCTGTACTTTGCCCGTATTATTCCCTATCGCGGATCCTGGATCGATCTGGAATTTGACCAGAGAGATATCCTCTATGTACGGATCGATAGGAGGAGAAAGCTCCCTGTCACAGTTCTTCTCAAGGCCCTTGGTTATTCCACCCAGGAGCTTTTGGGCATCTTCTACAATAAAGAAAAAATCATCGTAGACCCTAAAGGGTTTCGCAAGATGGTGGAGCGTGATCTCCTAGTGGGTCAGAGGGCCCCGGCAGATATCATAGATCCCAAGACCAAAGAGCTCATCGTCAAAAAGAACAGGAAAATCACCGAAAGTATTATCAAAAAACTAGAGGCCGCAAACATCTTCGAACTCTTCGTAGAAATGGACACTTTGGTGGAAAGTGTAGCCGCCAGAGACATAGTGGACCCTGCCACTGGGGAAATTTGCGTAGAGATCAACCAAGAGCTGACCGAGGAAAAGATCAAGGAAATCAGGGAGCGGGGGATAAAGGAATTTGAGGTCCTCCTCATCGAGGAAGTAAGGAGTAGCCCCTCCTTGAGGGAGACCCTCTTGGCGGACAAGATTGTCCTTTCTGAGGAGGAAAAGGAGCAGCTGCCACTAACCGATTCTGCCGCCATAGCACAAAAAGAGCAAGAGAAGGCCACCATTGAGATCTACCGGCGTCTGCGACCGGGGGATCCTCCCACCTTGGAATCCGCCAAGGCCTTGTTCAACAACCTTTTCTTCAGTCCAGAGAGATATGACCTCTCCAAGGTGGGACGAATGAAGATAAATCATAAGCTGGGCCTAGACGTCCCCCTGGAGGTAACCACACTCAGGCGCGAGGACATCTTGGAGGTGGTGAAGTACCTCATCGGCCTAAAGGAAGGAAGGGGGAGCACAGATGACATTGATCACCTGGGCAACCGTCGGGTGAGGACCGTAGGGGAGCTCTTGAAAAATCAATTCCACATCGGTTTGGTCAGAGTGGAGAGAGCCATCAAGGAGAGGATGAGCTTGCAGGAGATGGAAACCTTGATGCCCCACGACCTCATCAACTCAAAACCCCTCACCGCAGTGGTAAGGGAGTTCTTCGGCAGTAGTCAGCTCTCTCAATTCATGGATCAGACAAACCCCCTCTCCGAGATCACCCATAAGAGAAGATTGAGCGCTTTGGGTCCTGGAGGGCTCACCAGGGAGAGAGCCGGTTTCGAGGTCCGGGATGTTCACCCATCCCACTACGGGAGGATCTGTCCCATTGAAACCCCTGAAGGTCCCAATATCGGCCTGATCGTCTCCTTGAGTACCTATGCTCGGGTCAACGAGTATGGTTTTATCGAAACCCCCTATCGCAAGGTAGAAGGCGGGCGGGTCACCAACCAGGTCGAATACCTCTTCGCCTTGGATGAGGAGAGATATACAATTGCCCAAGCCAATGCCCCCATCGACAAGGATGGAAGGTTCACTGCCAACTTGGTCTCTGCCAGAAAGGCCGGGGAGTTTATCATGGTAAGGCCGGAGGAGGTGGACTACATGGATGTCTCCCCCAAACAACTGGTGAGCACGGCCAGTTCCCTCATACCCTTCTTGGAGAACGACGATGCCAACCGGGCCCTGATGGGATCCAATATGCAAAGGCAGGCTGTCTCCCTGCTGCGCACAGAGGCACCTCTGATCGGCACCGGAATGGAAAGAATAGTGGCTAGAGATTCGGGGGTTACGATAATAGCCAAGAGAGATGGAGTGGTGGAGAGCGTTGATGCCTCCAGGATAGTGGTCAAGGCGGAGGAGAATGGGGAAGGGGTGGGGGTGGACATTTATAACCTCACCAAATATCAACGCTCTAATCAGGGAACCTGCATCAATCAGAAGCCAATCATGGCCAAAGGGGAGCGGATAGAGAAGGGAGATGTTGTCGCCGATGGCCCTTCTACCCACATGGGTGAGCTGGCCTTGGGGCGCAATATTTTGGTCGCCTTTATGCCTTGGGGTGGTTACAACTTTGAAGACTCCATTCTCATAAATGAAGAGATCTTGAAGGAAGATATATACACCTCCATTCATATCGAGGAGTTGGAGTGTGTAGCCCGTGACACTAAGCTTGGCAAGGAGGAAATCACCCAAGATATCCCCAATGTGGGGGAAGATATATTGAAAGACCTAGATGAGAGTGGAATCATTCGCATTGGGGCCGAGGTGAAGCAGGGGGACACCTTAGTGGGCAAGATCACGCCCAAAGGGGAAACCCAGCTTTCCCCCGAGGAGAAGCTGCTACGGGCCATCTTCGGCGAAAGGGCAAGCGACGTCAAGGATACCTCTCTGCGTGTTCCTCACGGGATCGAAGGGGTGGTAATCGATGCCAAGGTCTTCACCAGGAGAGGGGCGGAGAAAGACAAAAGGGCCAAAGAGATCGAGGAAGAAGATGCTAGAAAGATCATCGATGATCGAGATGCTGAGATTGTTATTATTGAGACCTATACCAGAGAGAGAATTCGTGAACTCTTGGCGGGGAGGAAAACCACTGCACCCTTAAAAGACCTTCTCCGAGGAAAGACATTAGTGGAAAAGGGAGTGGAGTTGATCGAGGAGACCCTTCAGATAATACCTTGGGAGAGATGGAAGGAAATTCCCATAGACGATGAAAAAATCAAGATGGAGGTGGATCGCTTCGTCACAAGGGGAATCAGAGAGATCGAGGTGATAAAGCAAAGTGCGGAAGAAAAGTTAAAGAAGTTGGAGATGGGAGACGAACTTCCCCCTGGGGTGAGCAAAGTAGTAAAAGTCTATATCGCCATGAAGAGGAGGGTTTCAGTTGGGGATAAGCTCTCCGGACGTCATGGAAACAAGGGGATTGTATCGAGAATATTACCGCAGGAGGATATGCCCTATTTAGAAGATGGAACCCCCGTAGACATGGTCCTAAACCCCCTCGGTGTTCCCTCGCGGATGAATGTGGGCCAGATCTTAGAAACCCACCTCGGTTGGGCGGCCAAGGGATTGGGAGGCAAGATCGACGGATACTTGAGGGATGCTAAGGGGATAGATGAACTCAGGGGTTTTCTCAAAGAGATCTTCACCAAGGAAGATATAAAGAAGGCCATCGACGAGGCCGATGAAAGGCAGCTATTGAGGTTTGCGCAAAAGTTGAGGGAAGGGATCTATATGTCTGTCCCGGTCTTTGATGGAACATCGGAGGAGGAAATCAGGTTTGCCCTGGAGAAGGCTGGTCTTCCCGTCCTGGGACAAACCACCCTCTACGATGGCCGCGCAGGGGAACCCTTTGACCAGAAGGTCACTGTAGGTTACATGTACATGCTCAAGCTCCACCACCTGGTGGATGACAAGATTCACGCCCGTTCTATCGGACCCTATTCACTAGTAACACAACAACCCTTGGGGGGAAAGGCCCAATTCGGCGGTCAGAGGTTAGGGGAGATGGAGGTCTGGGCCTTGGAGTCCTATGGGGCCGCGTATGCCTTGCAGGAATTTTTGACAGTGAAATCGGACGATCAAGCCGGCAGGACAAGAGCTTACGAAGCCATTGTGAAGGGGAAGGATGTCCTAGAACCAGGAATCCCGGAGTCCTTCAACGTCCTTATTAAGGAGCTCCAGGGGCTCTGTCTCAATGTGGAGCTCTTGGAGGAAGAAAAAGGGGCCAAAGAGGAAACCTAATGTAAAAAAGGAGGTCTTACCTTGGAAGAGTATCTACGCTCATTCTTTGAGAAACCCAAAGATCCATCTAGCTTTAACGCTATAAGGATTTCCTTGGCCTCACCTGAGCAAATCAGGAGTTGGACCCATGGTGAGGTAAAGAAACCAGAAACCATTAACTACCGAACTTTTAAGCCGGAGAGAGATGGCCTGTTTTGCGCCAGGATATTTGGGCCAGTGAAGGACTATGAGTGCAACTGCGGCAAATACAAGCGGATGAAACACAGGGGTATTGTCTGTGAGAAATGCGGGGTGGAGGTAATCCAGGCCAAGGTCCGCAGGGAGAGGATGGGGCATATAGAGCTGTCGGCACCGGTGGCCCATATTTGGTTCTTGAAGAGCATTCCGAGCAAGATTGGAACGGTCTTGGATATGACCCTAAAGGAGCTGGAGCGAGTCCTCTACTTCGAGTCCTATGTAGTCATCGATTCCAAGGAAACTCCCCTCAAGAAAGGGGACTTGATCAGCGAGGAAAAGTATAGGGAAATCAAGGAAAAATATGGGGCGGATGCTATAGAGGCAGGGGTGGGGGCTGAGGCCATTAAGCAACTCCTCCAAAAGGTAGATGTGGAGACTCTGGCCGAACACCTCCGATTTGAGATGAAGGAGACCCAATCTGAGGCAAAGCGTAAAAAGTTAGCCAAACGCTTGCTAATCACCGAGGCCCTTCGGGACTCCGGGAACAAGCCAGAGTGGATGATTTTAGACGTCATACCCATCATCCCACCTGACCTTAGACCCCTGGTTCCCTTAGACGGCGGAAGGTTCGCCACCTCTGACCTCAATGACCTGTATAGGAGGGTAATCAACAGGAACAATCGCCTGAAGAGGCTCTTGGAATTAAACGCCCCGGATATCATCATTCGCAATGAGAAGAGGATGCTGCAGGAAGCGGTGGACGCCCTCTTCGATAATGGCAAGAGGGGGAGAGTAATCACCGGGGCCAACAAAAAACCCCTGAGGTCCCTGAGCGATATGCTCAGAGGAAAACAGGGCAGGTTCCGTCAAAATCTCTTGGGCAAAAGGGTGGACTATTCAGGCAGATCGGTCATCGTCATCGGACCAGAGCTACGTTTGCATCAATGTGGTCTACCTAAGAAGATGGCCTTGGAACTCTTCAAACCATTCATCTACAACAAGTTGGAGGAGAGGGGATATGTAACTACCGTCAAAAGTGCCAAGAAGATGGTGGAAAAGGAGAGGCCAGAGGTATGGGACATCCTAGAGGAGGTGATCAAGGAGCACCCCATTCTCCTGAACAGGGCCCCTACACTGCACCGGCTGGGGATGCAGGCCTTTGAACCACTTCTGATAGAGGGGAAGGCCATTCAGCTTCATCCCCTCGTCTGTCTTGCTTTCAACGCCGACTTTGACGGTGATCAAATGGCCGTACATGTTCCCCTCTCCGTAGAGGCACAGGCCGAGGCCAGGGTACTGATGATGTCCACAAATAACATCCTCTCTCCTGCTCATGGGAAGCCGATCATCGTCCCAACGCAGGACATCGTCTTAGGCCTATATTACATGACCAGAGAAAATATGTACGCCAAGGGAACAGGAAAGGTCTTCGCCAACCCTGAAGAAGTTAGGATCGCCTATGACGCCCATGAGGTGGACATACAAGCCCAAATTAAGGTGAGGATGAATGGTCAGTTGGTGGAAACCACAGTGGGCAGAATCTTACTCAAAGAGGTCGTCCCAGAAGAGGTCCCCTTTGAACTGATCAACAGGGTGATAAACAAGAAGGCGGCGGCCAACCTCATCGACCATACCTACCGGGTGGCGGGAAACAAGAAGACGGTTATCCTAGCTGACAAATTGAAGGATCTGGGCTTCACCTACGCTACCATCTCCGGTCTTTCCATCGGCATCGAGAATATCCACGTCCCCTCTCGCAAGGCCGAACTCCTAGAGCGGGCTAATAATGAAGTAGAAAAAGTCAGAAAGCAATACG
The DNA here is from genome assembly GCA_030672385.1 of Deltaproteobacteria bacterium. Lineage (GTDB taxonomy): Bacteria > Desulfobacterota > B13-G15 > B13-G15 > RBG-16-54-18 > DAOVGN01. The sequence goes on from DAOVGN010000087.1 coordinate 9,742, forward strand.
TGGATGGACTGATCACAGACGGAGAGAGATATAACAAAGTGATCGATATCTGGGCTCAACTCACCGAAGAGATTGCTGGTGAGATGATGGAGGAGATGGGAACGGAAAAGGTGAAGGATCCATTGGGGGAAGAAAAGGTCGTGCCCAGCTTTAACCCCATCTTTATGATGGCCGATTCAGGAGCAAGGGGGACTGCTCAACAGATACGCCAGTTGGCCGGGATGCGGGGGCTGATGGCCAAGCCATCAGGAGAGATCATAGAGACCCCCATCACAGCCAACTTCAGGGAAGGTCTCACTGTGCTGCAGTACTTCGTCTCCACCCACGGAGCACGGAAGGGGTTGGCGGACACCGCCCTTAAGACGGCCAACTCAGGGTACCTCACCAGGAGGCTGGTGGACGTGGCCCAGGACGCGATCGTCAGCGAATACGATTGCGGTACCCTAGACGGGATATACGTCTCCTCCCTAGTCGAAGGTGGAGAGATTATAGAACCCATGACGGAGAGAATACTGGGGCGGGTGGCCCTGGAGGATATCAAAGACCCCTTTACCGACGAGATTATTATCAGGACTAACCGAGAAATAGATGAGGAGGCGGTCCAGAAGATCGCCGATGCGGGGCTGAATCAGGTGAAAATTCGCTCTGCGCTCACCTGCGAGTCTAAGCATGGTGTCTGCGCCCTCTGCTACGGAAGGGACTTAGCCCAGGGGCGAATCGTCGACATCGGAGAGGCGGTGGGGGTCATCGCCGCCCAGTCCATTGGTGAACCAGGGACTCAGCTTACCATGAGGACTTTCCATATTGGGGGTACGGCGAGCAGACGTGTGGAGGAGACCGCCCTCGAGGCCAAGATGGATGGAACGATCAAGTTCATCAACCTCCGGACCGTACGCAACAGGGAAGGTATGCTGGTGGTAATGAGCCGCAAGGGAGAGATCGCTATCTTGGACGAAGAGGGGAGGGAGAGGAAGAGGTATCCTGTGGTATACGGGACGAGGTTGAGGGTGGAAGAGGGACGGCAGGTGAAGGAAGGGGAGTTGATAGCGGAGTGGGATCCCTATACCATCCCCATCATCACGGAGGTCTCTGGTTTGGTAAGGTTCGGTGATATCATCGAAGGAATCACCATGCAAGAGCAGGTGGATGAAGTGACCGCCCACGCTCGCAAGGTCATCATCGAAAGCAAGGAACCCGACTTGCGGCCTCGGATATCCATCAAACAAGAGAAGATTGACAAGGGAGGAAAGAAAACCTTGGAGACCGCGGCTAGGTACATTCTACCCATGGGGTCCAATATCTACGCAAAGGAAGGGGAACTTGTAGAGGCGGGTGATGTCCTGGTAAAGATACCGCGGGAGACCACCAAGACCAAGGACATCACCGGTGGGCTCCCCCGGGTGGCAGAACTCTTTGAGGCGAGAAGGCCCAAAGAATATGCCCTCATCAGCGAGATAGATGGGACAGTGAGCTTCGGGAAAGTGCTCAAGGGGAAGCGAAAGGTAATCATAACCCCGGAGGTGGGGGAGCCAAAAGAATACGCCATCCCCAAGGGTAAATACATCAGCGTCCACGAAGGGGACATGGTTAAGGCGGGAGAAGCCCTGATGGATGGAAGTTCTAACCCCCATGATATTCTCAAGGTCCTAGGGGACAAAGAGCTGGCCCGATTTTTGGTGGATGAGATCCAGGAAGTGTATCAATTGCAAGGTGTCAAGATCAACGATAAGCACATAGAGATCATAGTCCGGCAGATGCTCAAGAGGGTGAAGATCCGTGAGGTGGGTGACACTAAGTTCATTGTGGACGAACAGGTAGAAAAACACATCTTTCAAGAGGAGAACGAGAGGGTCCTCAAAGAAGGGGGAAAGCCGGCTAACGCAGATCCTCTATTTCTGGGAATCACCAAGGCCTCTCTCATCACGGACAGTTGGGTTTCGGCCGCCTCCTTTCAGGAAACTACTCGGGTCCTGACCCAGGCAGCCATAGAGGGAAGGGTTGACTATCTAAAGGGACTCAAGGAAAACGTGATCATGGGTAGGTTGATCCCTGCTGGGACCGCAAACCCCCGCTATCGCAATATAACCCCCATTGTAGAGAGTGGGTATACCCTCCCCCTGGAGGAATTAAAGATCGAGGGGGAGGAGGGAGCAGAAGACGAGACGGAAGGCGTCCTTGTAACGGACTAATTCAACCCCGTGAGCTTTTTGGTGGCGATCTCCGCCTGGGGTGAATGGGGATATTCCTTAATTACCTTTTTGAAGAGGATCTTGGCACCTGTCCGATCCCCCAAGTTCAAGAAGGCAAGGCCCTGTTTTAATAGGCCAGAGGGGACCTTATCCCCTTTGGGATATCGCTTTATCACCTTCTCATACTCCAAGATGGCCGTTTCATAGTCCTCTTGTAGATAGTAGCATTCGCCGATCCAATATTGGGCATTATCCGCGTACTCTGAGTGGGGATATTTGCAAAGAAACCCCCTGAACATCCTCAAGGCAAGGGGGTAGTCGTTTTTCTTGAAGGTTTTATAGGCCCGCTGATAGACTCCCTCCATATCCTCCTCCAGGGGGGTGGACTTTTCTTTCGGTAGGGTAGCGTGGGCAGGGAGTGCTGTTACCCCCTCCTCTTTTCCCTTCTGGAAGGCAGATGTCTTCAACCCTTGCAACTCATCGGCGAGCCTCTTGATGAACTCCCTGTCTTCCTCTATGTTCGCCTTGATGATCTGAATCTCCCTCTGCAGATCTTCAACGGTGGTTTCGAGATCAGCCCAGTCCTTCTGCATCTCGGAGGAGAGTTTCCCCCTAATGCTCTCAACCTCCTGTTGCAGATCCTCTATCTGGCTGTTCAGGTAGGCTACTTCCCTGCTTGTAGCACAGCCAACCAGGAGAAAAATGGTTAACATTATGAGGAATTTCAACATCCTGTGGAGCTTCACTCTATTAGCCCTCCCTTCTCCCTCTAGATCAAGCTCAAAGTTTTTACCTGGAGAGGATGATAAAATGGCACCTTCTGTTCTTGGCCCAAGCCTCTTCATTGTGTCTCGGATCCAGCGGCATCTCCTCCCCATAGCTGATGGTTGCTAGTCGATCTCCTTTTACACCAAGTTTAATCAGATAAAGCTTTGCGCTCACTGCCCTCTTCTCTCCCAAGGCCAAGTTATATTCATTGCTTCCACGTTCATCGCAATGCCCTTCGATCTGTATCCTGAGGTTGGGATGGGCCAACAATACCCTAGCGTTCTTGGCCAGTATCCTCCTGCCCTCTTCGCGCAGGTCATACCTGTCGAACGCAAAGTGGATATCATTTAAAAGGGTGCTTTCCAAGACCTCCCCCTCGATCCCAGGATATTTCCTCTTCGTGAGGCTCTCCTCAAAGTCCTTCCTCTCACGTCCCTCTCTCAAGGCCTTCTCTTCTTCAGGGGTGACGGTCCGTTCTTTCTTTACCACCTTGTACTGACATTGGGGCAGGAGAATAATAAGCATAACCAAAAACAAAATCCTCCATGCCCATCTCTTGTTCCTCATAATAGAGACCTCCCTTTTCAAAGGATGTGTCCTCATTGTTTTAGTAACTACGGTGACCAGGCAGATTCTGTCTCGTTGGCCCTAGAGTTGGTTATCCTCCACGGACCGCCTCCATTGTCGGTCGTGATGTAGATGTCGGCATTCCCTTTCCTTTTGGAGTCAAAGGCTATATGCCTCCCGTTGGGGGCCCAAGATGGGTGCTCGTTGTTCCCCTTCCTGGTCAGCCTTCGCAGGTCGGATCCATCCAGCCTGATGGTGTAGATATGAAACCGGCCCCCTTCTTTGCCAGCAAAGGCGATCTTGTCCCCCTTGGGGGACCAAGCAGGGGAGCAATTGTAACTACCCTCATAGGTCAACCTCCTCATCCTTTTCGTGCCCAGATCAACGATATAGATCTGAGGGCTCCCTGATCGGTCGGAGACAAAGGCGATCTGTTTTCCATCAGGCGACCAGGTGGGCGAGGCCTCATTGGCCCAGGAGCGGGTAAGCCTTGAAGGGTTCTTCCCTTTCTGGTTCAGGAGGTATATATCGGTGTTACCATCTCCCCTCATCATCAGGGCGATCCGCTTCCCGTCGGGGGACCAAGCCGAGGCGGCATTGAGCCCAGTAACGGCGGATAGGAGGACGATGCGCCCCGTTGAGAGGAATACTTGATAGAGGTCTGGGTTGCGCCGACGAAAACAAGTATAGAGCAGGCTCCTCCCATCCGGTGACCAGGCAGGAGAGATGTTGATGGAGCCGTTGCGGGTGATTATTTCTACCTTGTGTCCGTTGAAGTCCATCATATAGATCTCCTTGTTCCCGGTCCGATCGGAGACAAAGGCGATCTTTGTCTGGAAGATCCCCCGTTCCCCGGTCAACTGATGGATGATTTCGTCCGCCATCCTGTGGACCATCAACCGCATCCCCTCCGTGGGTGCCCGGTACCGCTTGCCTGCGATGTAGATCCTCTGGATCACATCGAAGAGCCTGAACTCCATCGAGACCTGTTCCCCTTTCACAGAGAGGCCTACCGACAGCAAGAACTCAGCCCCCACCCGTTCCCACGCCTCGAAATCCACCGTCGCCTCCGTGACGTAGCTCCCCTTTTGGGGCAACTTCTCCCGTTTCATAAGGTAAAAGAAGTCGGCGATGGTGAGGTCTTGGGTGAGGATCACCTCGATCTCCTTTTTGATCCCTTGAGGGACCTTCCCCAACTCCTCGATCTCCGGCAGGGCCAGATAGGACTTCCGGATGTAGGGGGAGTCGATATCGATGTAGACGATCCCACTACCGGCGGGGGGAGGTAAGAGGATCACCATCATTACCACGAAAAAAAGGACTGCTTTTTTCTTAGATCGCTCCATATCCTTATCAACGCCTCAGTGCGGCTGAAATACTAGGCCAAACTCTAAAGGGACTTTTCCGGGCGGGGGGGGAAAGGGAGAGGCCTTGGTTATCGCCCGCATGGCCGATTGGTCAAAATAGGGGTTCCCGGAAACCCGCTCAAACCTGCTCGTGAGCACGAGCCCATTTTTATCGATCGTTACGACAACCACAGCCTCCATTCCCTCCTCCTCAGCCACGGTGTCAGGGATAACCCAAAATCCCTTCACCCGCTCTCGGACCATCCCGAAGTAGTGCTCCATCTGGGAGGGGGTCACTACCGCCCCTCTGCCTGCCACCCGTTTCTCTATCTTTTTGATGGCAGCCAACCGTTTCTGCTCATCGTCTATCTTCTGCTTCTCTTTTTTGGCCTTGGTGCGTTTGGTCACGGCCACACTTTTAACCTTTTCTACCTCCTTTTTTACTTCCTTTTTGGATGCCTTGTTTATTTCCGTTTTTTCCTTCTTCTGCACTTCTTTTTCAGGAGTAACAACCACCTTCTCCGATGGGATAAGGTCCACCATAAAGATATCGGACCGTAGGGTGAGCCTTTTGGGGATCAGGGTAAAGGTGTCCACGAGGGCTACGGCAAAGAAGTGGATAATAGTGGAACATATGGCAGCCAGAATAATAGTATAGTTGGAAAAGATTCTCATTGTGGTAAAGGCCCCCAGCTGATGAGAAATTCCATAAACCGGCGTGCGGGAGGCGAAAGCTCTCTTCCCCTTGATACGACAAGAAAGAAATCCCTCTCCGGAGCAGATGACCCCTTGACCTTGATCTCCTTGACCTTTCCTCCCTCTATCTCCTCTCGAACGGCGAGGTTGGAGATGAAACCGAGGCCTATCTGCGCCTTCACTCCTTCCTTTACGGCGGTGGAGCTACCAACCTCCCCTAGGATTTTTAAATCCTCCAATCTATATCCGGCCGCTGTCACATATCTTTCAAAGGCTTCACGCGTCCCCGATCCTCTCTCTCTGATCAACAGAGGAACCGACTTCAACTCCTCCCAGGAGACCTCCCTTTTTTGGGCCAGGGGGTGCTTGAGGTGGGCGATGATGATCACCCGATCTTTAAAGAGAGGATGACTTTTGACCTTTTCCCCATTGAACCTCATCCCCACTACACCCATCTCTATCTCTCCGGCAAGCAGAATGTCGACGATCTCCTGCGAGTCCGCAATGAGGAGGTTAACGGATATGCCCGGAGCCACCTTGTGAAACCCCCCCATGACCTTGGGGAGGAAGTATTCTCCGGGTATTGTGCTTCCTCCTATCGTTATCCTTCCTCTGATCAGGTGAGAGAATTCATAGATGGCGTTGAGAGCTTCATCCCGTAATCTCAGGATCTCTTTGGCATAGCGGTAAAGGCTCCGCCCCGCATTGGTGAGGGTCGTCTTTCTGCCTAGACGGTCAAAGAGTTTGAGGCCAAAGATTTGCTCCAAGGAGGCGATGTGCCCGCTGACAGTGGGTTGAGTAAGATATACTGCCTCTGCTGCCCGGGAAAAGCTCCCCAGCTCGGCCACCTTGCAGAAGGTTTCCAGTTGTCTCAAATCCATGGCCTATTGGACTTTGGCTTGCCTAAGGATGTGTATACTGTTAATATGATATCGGCTTCACCGCAAAAGTTCAAGGAGAAATTGCCCATGTTGGCCAAGGTGTTGAGTAGCGCTGTGCTGGGGATAGATGGTTATATCGTGGAGGTGGAGGTGGATATCTCAGGGGGGCTTCCCTCCTTTTTCACGGTAGGACTGCCTGAGGGGGCGGTTAAAGAGAGCAAGGATCGGGTGAAGGCGGCCATCAAAAACTCCGGCTATGAATTCCCCCCGCGGAGGATCACGGTCAACCTGGCCCCCGCCGATGTGAAGAAGGAGGGATCGGCCTTCGATCTGCCCATCGCCCTGGGGATCCTCTCAGCTCAGGGCATCGTCCCCCAAGACCCCTTACGGGATTATCTCTTTTTGGGGGAGCTCTCCCTGGACGGGGGGATAAAACCTATTAGGGGTGGACTCCCCATGGCGGTGGCGGCCAAGGAGGCAGGATTGAGGGGAATCATCCTACCCAGAGCTAACGCCGGGGAGGCAGCGGTGGTGGAGGGGATAGAGGTATTGCCCATGCGAGGGCTAGCGCAGGTAGTGGGTTTCTTGCGGGGCGAGAGTGAGGTCCCTCCCGTAAAGGTCAATATGGAGGAGATCTTCCAAGAGGGAGGGGAGTATCCCGAGGATTTCCGGGAGGTGAAGGGGCAGGAGCACGCCAAGAGGGCCTTGGAGATAGCGGCGGCAGGGGGACATAACATCCTCATGATCGGTCCCCCCGGGGCGGGGAAGACCATGCTGGCGCGCCGGCTCCCCACCATCCTTCCCCTCATGACCCTCGAGGAGAGCCTGGAGGCCACCAACATCCACAGCGTGGTGGGCCTCATCCCACAGGATACAGCCCTCATCACCACCCGTTCCTTTCGCTCACCACACCATACCATCTCTGATGCAGGGCTCATCGGTGGGGGGCAGGTGCCGCGGCCCGGGGAGGTGAGCCTCGCCCACAACGGGGTCCTTTTCCTGGATGAGTTGCCGGAGTTCAAGAAAAACGTCCTGGAGGTCCTGCGCCAGCCCTTGGAGGATGGGAGGGTCACCATCGCCAGGGCCACTATTTCCCTCACCTATCCCGCCCGCATCATGCTGGTGGCGGCGATGAATCCCTGTCCCTGCGGCTACTACAGTGACCCCCAGCATGAGTGCACCTGCACCATCCCCCAGATCCAGAGGTATCGCTCTCGGGTCTCCGGACCCCTGCTCGATAGGATCGATATCCACATTGAGGTTCCGGCAGTGAGGTATAAGGATATGGTGACATGGGGGGAGGGGGAGTCCTCCCTCCGGATCAGGGAGAGGGTGAAGGGGGCCAGGGCGATCCAACATGAGCGGTTTAGGGGGAAGAAGATATTTTGCAACGCCCAGATGACCTCCAGGCACCTGAAGAGGTATTGTCAGATCGATCAGGACGGGAATCGTCTTCTGGAGTTGGCGATGTCTAAATTCGGTCTGAGCGCCCGGGGCTATACGCGGATATTGAAGGTCGCCCGCACTATCGCCGATCTGGAGAGGGCGGATGGGGTCTCCCCACACCACCTCTCAGAAGCCATCCAGTACAGGACCTTGGACAGGGGGATCCTGTAACCCAGCGCCACCTGTGTGAAAGTGAAGAGCGCTCTTTCTACACACCTCAAAAGCTCATAGGGCTACTTATGGTAAGGTTGTGTCTACTCACTAGTTGTGATATTGTTGGGGTAGTGTACCTTAGGCACTGTGGATGGGGTCACGAGAGAGTCGGTGTAAGGAGGGTTCAATCCTTACCCAGTGCATAGTCAATAATTTTCATTCCGTATTTGTCAGTTGAAGTGCTACAGAATATGAGATTAATTTCGATTCTCTTCAAAGAAACGAGACCACAATTCCTGATCCTCACCCTCGTGTGTTACCTCGTGGGTATTGGGACTGCCTCTCATGCACTTGGAGGCTTTGGAAGAATTCCCCCAGGCCATGCAATCCTTGCCCTCATCGGAGCACTACTTTCACATGTAGCTGTAAATGTCCTCAATGACTACTTCGATTACCGAAGCGGCCTCGACTTGAGGACGCAGCCGACTCCCTTCAGCGGTGGCAGCGGTATACTCCCCCAGGGGCTCATGAGTTCAAAGCAAGTTCTCTCTATGGGAATCATCTCCCTTTTGATCGTGGTGGCCATAGGCATCTACTTTCTTGTCGTGAGGGGTTGGGGGCTCTTACCTATAGGGCTTCTCGGTATCCTGGTCATTGTCCTCTACACGCCGCTTGTGACAAAAACCCCTGCGCTCTGCCTCATCGCACCTGGGCTTGGGTTTGGGCCCCTAATGGTGATGGGCACTCACTATGTGCTTACGGGACAGCATGACTGGCTTGCCTTCTGGGCCTCACTCGTGCCCTTCTTCCTAGTGAGCAACCTGCTGCTGATAAACCAATTTCCCGATGCTGAGGCCGACAGTTCAGTAAACAGACGCCACCTTCCCATTGTTATCGGCAAAAAAGCAAGTGCTTATGTCTATGCTGCCTTCGCCCTTTCAGCCTTCTGCTGGGTCGTAGTAACGACACTCGGTGGCATGTTACCACCGGGGGCACTTTTGGCCCTTGTGCCCCTTCCCTTGGCACTAGTGACTATTCGCAGCGTAATACGCAGTGCCGAAGATAGAGATGCCCTTATTCCACTGTTGGCCAAAAACTTGATTTATACCCTTGCTACTCCCTTCCTCCTCGGGGTAGGGCTACTGGTTGCATAATTGGAAATAAATGTTGCTATACTAGCGGGGAGGGTGACACAAAAGGGTCACCTATGAAAAAAGCTGTCAAACAAAAGATGCTCATTTCAACCGCAAAGCCACGTCTAGGTTTTCCCCACCATGAGAAATGTATCGAGAAACTCTAATAAAGAATCTTGTTAAAATATGTTTAATTTTGGTATTGTGTCCGGTACTTTTGCCCGAGACGAACAGATTGTAAGGATTTGACAGGATTGGTTATCGGTACCGTATAGATACTGGGGGTTATGCTCGTGAAAGTTCCAACTCTGCCTTGGACCCTGATGGCCAAAACGTGTTTCACGGTACTTCCCTCCGTTCATCGTTATTTGAACGTATGGAAAGACCGGATACAACACATTCCTGATCCAGAGCTACGGATGCAAGCTTTAATGAGCATGAATACCAAAACCTTTCATTGTGAGGGCGGCTCCATTTGTGGTCTGCTGGCTGGTGATAAAAGTGATGAAGCCATTCGCTTCATCGTTGCCTATCAAACGATAAGTGACTATCTCGACAATTTATGTGACCGCAGTACATCACAAGACCCGAAAGACTTTCACGCCCTGCACGAATCCATGCTCCATGCATTGACCCCGAGAGCGAAGTGTATTAACTACTATCGGTATCGCAACGAACAGGACGATGGCGGCTATCTAAAGGCACTGGTCGAAACGTGCCAAGAGGTATTAGAGAAAGTCCCGGCCTATGATCACATTTCGTCCGCAGTCCACGAGTTGGCAGGTTATTATTGTGACCTACAGGTACTGAAGCACATCAAGGTCGAAGAGCGCATTCCTCGTTTGAAAGCATGGTTTGAGGCATATAAGAAAGACTTGCCGGAAATGAGTTGGTATGAGTTCTCTGCGTGCACTGGTTCAACGCTCGGTATTTTTTGCCTCGTTTCCTATGCCTTGCGCGATGACTTTTCAAATGAATTGGCAGTTCAGGTAAAAGACAGCTATTTCCCATGGGTACAAGGATTACATATCTTACTCGATTACTTTATAGACCAAGAAGAGGATCGTCTCGGTGGAGATTTAAATTTCTGTTTTTACTATGATAACGACGACGAGTTATTGGAACGACTTGCACATTTTATGCAACAGGCAGACAAGAGTGTTGCTCGATTGCCACATGCAAAGTTTCATCAGATGATCAATCGTGGTTTACTGAGCATTTATCTTGCGGACAAAAAGGTTAAGAAACAAAAGAGGGTGCAAAAGATGGCAAAAAAAATTGGGCGCCACGGTGGCCTTTTGGCATTTTTCTTCTATGTAAACTGCTGGATATATAGACGGATAAAAGGATGAGTCCGTAAGCTCTCAGCATTTCATTTTTTCTTATTTCTTGATTGAAAGGAGGATGAAATGGTTTTTGGAGAGACCTTTTCGATACAAACTCAAGGGTTTTCGGATATCAAAGATGTCACCGATACTGTTCAGCATACTGTAGTAAAGTCCAAAATCAAAAATGGCTTGGCACATATATTTGTTGTAGGATCTACAGCCTCAATTTCTACGATCGAGCATGAACCCGCACTGGCTGAAGACATGAAGGACCAACTGGAAAAATTGATACCGACTACCTTACGGAGCCGACATTCCCAAACGTGGGGAGATGATAATGGCTTTTCCCATATACGTGCGACGCTTATGGGCCCTGGACTCACGGTACCAGTTGTTGATGGAAGCATTGTTTTGGGCACATGGCAGCAGATTGTGGTGATCGACCATGATAATCGTCCTCGCTTGCGGAAGATTTTTGTTCAGGTCTTAGGAGAGTGAACCTTTACAGCATAATGTCATCACAGTAACGTGTTCGAAGGAATTTTGGGCGTGCTATCACTTATTTTAAAAGGACGAGGCTCAACCAGGGGAGATAGGTGATGATCGCCAAGGAAAACAGGAGGATGGCAATAAAAGGAAGTGAGGCTAGTATGATCCTCAACACTGGTTTTTCAAAACGTATGCTGGAGATGAAAAGGTTAATCCCTAATGGGGGGGTCGATGCGCCGATCTGCAGATTGGTAAGGAAGATGATTCCGAGGTGAACGGGGTGGATCTCATAGGCAAGGGCAATCGGAGCGATGAGGGGCACGACAACCGCAAGTGCAGAGAATACATCCATGATACAGCCCACAGCCAGGAGAAATAGGTTCAGCACCACCAAGAAAAAGAAGGGGCTGGTAATATGGGCTTTGAAAAAATGCAACATTTTTGTCGGGATTTCCGCATCGATTAGATAATTAGTCAGACCGAGGGCAGCACCAAAAATGATCAAGATCGCACCCACCAAAATCATGCTTTTTCGCATTATCTGTGGCAGTTGCCTCAATTGTATATCTCGGTAAATCACCACTTCGACCAGGAAGACATAGGCCACCGTGATGGCAGCAGCCTCACTGACAGCAAAGTATCCACTATAGATCCCTCCCAATACGACAATGGGGAGGGGGATCTCCCAGATCGATTCCTTCAATGCCTTGAATACCTCCAACACATTAAATCGGGTTCGGGGAACTTTGGCAAAGATGGCTTTTTGAACGCTGAACCCGGAGAGCACAAGCACCAGAAGGACCCCAGGCAGGATGCCTGCCAGAAAGAGTTGATCAATTCTCACCTTTGCCACAATGGCGTAAATGATGAGGGGAAGACTCGGTGGAAAGAGGAGGCCTAATGTCCCTGAAGTGGTCAACAACCCAAGAGAGAACTTTTCTGGATATCTCCCTCGTAACATTGCAGGGAGGAGTATACCTCCCAAGGCGATGATCGTGAGACCTGTGGCGCCGGTTAGGGCAGTAAAGATGGCACAGGTGACCAGGGCGATGATCGAGAGCCCGCCCGGCAACCAACCCAGGATCGCATTGGAAAGCCTGATCAACCTTTTGGACGCCCCACTCTCCGAAAGGAGATATCCGGCAAAGGTGAAGAGGGGGATGGCAACAAGAATGGGAGTAGTGGCCATCCTGTACATCTCGATGATCATGGCTGAGGAGTCGATCTGGCTGGAGAATAATAAAAGGAGGGCTAGAGCAGAGATAACGGCGAAGATGGGTGCTCCGAAGAGCAACAAAAGAAAGATGATGATCAAAAGAATGATCATGTATCTCCCTTAAGATTTGTGCCAATCTTTACAATCATAGAAAGGTTCTTAAAGGAATGGAGGCCAAAACGGAAGGCCATTACTCCAAAGGTTATGGGAAGGATGATCTGAGGGACCCAGGCGGGAATCCCTAAGAAGGTGACGCTGCCCATTTGGGCCTCGTTTTTGATGAATTTCAATGCGGCAAAGCTCAACAGCCCACATATAAAAAAGGAAAACAATTGGGTTACAACCTCAATCAAGCTCTTCCACTGCGATGGCATCCATTGCGAAAGCACATAGATGTTGATGTGCTTCCCCTCTCTGGCGGCAATTGCGGCACCAATAAAACCAACCCAGAGGACAAGGTTTCTTACCAGCGGGTCTCCCCAGGAGAAACCGATGGCGAAAACATTCCGGAGAACGATCTGCAAAAAGGCGATGAGGATCATGATGCCTAACAGGATGACGATGAGGATCTGCTCCACCCGGTCGATGATCTCATCCGCTCGCTCCCATCGATCCATTATTCCCCTCCCTTTCGATAACTTTCTAGGTGAGAAGATACATCATCCAATACCTTTTTGGAGAAGGTTCGACTTCCCAGATGGCCCATCGCTTTATCCCACAGCCTCTTGAATTCATCGACCTGGTCCTTCGATGGTGTAACGATCTTAACCCCATGCTTCGCCATCACCTTGATCGCCTCTCGATTTTCGTCTCTGGTCACAGCCTTCAATTGATCCATACGGTGTTGGAAGGCCTCGAGGAGGATATTCTGAAAGGGTTGGGGCAACCGTTTGAAAATATCTTTTCTTACAACGATCCCACCCGCCAAATATGCCAGGGGGACATCGGTTATATATTTTACTTTGGTGAACCACTGTAGGGAGATAGCTAATGTCGGTGGTGTATAGACTACGTCCACCAATCCAGTTTGGAGGCCAACCAGAACATCAGGAACAGAGAGTGGTATGGCCGCAACTCCAGCCTCATCAAAGATGGCTTTGGCCATCGGCGATTCCTGCCATATCCAAACCTTCACCTTTTTGAGGTCACTTACACTGGAGATAGGGGTGTTGGAGATCAGGTAGATAAACCCTGCTTCTGACCACCCCAAGAGGATATATCCATTGTCCTCAAAGCCCTTCTTAAAGAAAGAGTCCATTTCTGTCAAAATGCAATCGACCTCTCCATAGTTTTGGAAGAAGAAGGGGATTTGCAATACCTTGATCTCCTTAAATAACACGGAGAGCCCCCCTGAGCTGAGGGCTGCACCGTGAATTTGGCCAATCTGCATCTTTCGCAACATGTCCTTCTCATCCCCTAAAACACCGCCAGGATAAATTTTAAACTGGACCTTGTTCTCGGTCTTTTTCATCACCTCGGCATTCAATTCATTGAACGTCTTCATCCAAGAGCTCCCCTCTGGAGCCAAGGTGGCCATTTTTATCACATAACTTTTCTCCGCACCGTTGACCGGTTGGATGAAGAAGAGGGGAATCAATAAGCTGAACCCTATAATCTTGAGGGCGTCACGTCTATTCATCCTTTTCTCCTATTCAAAATATTCATCCACACGGTTTAACAAATCCTTTGCCTTCTGCTTGGCCACGGTATTGAGCAGGGTCAATTCAGGTGAAATATCGGCAGGGGCCTCCAAGACTGTTTGAAGGGTGGATGTGAAGAGATCCTTGTCAAAAACCCGCCGGGCGTAATGGTTTGCATAATAAATGTAGGCCATCAAAAACTTTCCCTCACCCAGATCCAGGGCCTTCAGAAAATGGTGTTGGGCCTTTTGTAGATCTCCGCCGGCCATTTTGGGCCTGGAGGCGAACCATATCCCCATGAAGATGTGGGCACCACCGTAGTAGTATCCTTCGTCGAGTTCCAACACCCTCCGCATCATCAGTTCCACCCTGGGGAGTTCAGCTAAGGCCTCCATTGAATCCAAATTTAGGCTGATCCAGTTCCCCCAGCAGGCAGCAGTCCAGAAGATATAGGGGACATCTCCTTTCTCAAGATCTTTCAGGCCCGCCTCAAAACTCTCAAGTGATCTCTGTATAGGTTTCTTGAACCCTCTCTTCTCCAAGGATCTTAAGGCATACTCCTTTGCCCTTCCATGAAGCAGCTTTGCATACTCCTTATCCTGATCCTCCACAAAGGCCGAGGCAAAGGATGAATAGCTTTGGGCAGCGCCGATTAGCAACTGCTCATTATTTGGCCATGCCTCAATCATGCCATCTATCAACATCAGATAGGCAGGCATTCCTTCCCGTATAATTCTCAGGTCAGATTGTTTATAGGAAGATCGTGCTACCTCTTCTAACAACAAGCCCACAGAGCCGACCGTCATCTTTTTGCTCGGAAGGCAAGCAGATTGAAGGGGAATGAGAAATGAAAAAAGGAAGATCCAAATCCAATGCCAAGAAGACCTCATTTTCCCCCCATTACAGATTGTAGGAACTTGTAGCTCTTTAACGCACATTTATTTTCCTACTATAAAGAGGAGTATGTCAACCCTAATTCCATATGCATTATTTAAAATAACGCTGCAGATCTTCGCCCAATTCATGGAAGCGCTGTCATCTCATCCATGCTCCGTGTAAGTTCACTCCGTGGTTTTCTTATTCTCTTTATGATTCACTTTATTATACAATCGAATTTCACTTCACCCGTGCTGAAACTGTGCTATTATAGATTAAACCCTTACGTTGAGGAACAGCTGGTTAGGATATCTAGGTTAGTTGAAGTCTGAGGACTAACTTTACATTACTTGCTTCCATACACTGTTGAAAATTGGCACTCACTGGATGAAAGAGAATAAGGAGGTAATTTAAGTATGGTGGATAAAATTACTTATTCCCCTGATGGCCATCTTCAGGTTCCCGATGAAGTTGCAATCCCTTTTGTCGAAGGAGATGGAACAGGGCCTGAGATCTGGAGTGCAGCGGTTACAGTCTTCGATGCTGCGATATCCAAGGTTTATGGTGGCACAAGGAAGGTCAAATGGAAGGAAGTATTGGCTGGTGAAAAGGCTTTTCGTAAAACAGGAGAGTGGCTTCCGCAGGAAACGCTTGATTGTTTTCGCGATTGTAAAGTCGGTATCAAGGGTCCCTTGACGACCCCTGTAGGAGGAGGATTCAGAAGTTTAAATGTTACGATACGACAAGAACTCGACTTATATGCGTGTATCCGTCCAGTGAAATATATCCCCGGTGTTCCAAGCCCTATGAAACAACCTGAGAAAGTGGATATGATAGTCTTTCGTGAGAATACCGAGGATGTTTATGCCGGTATCGAGTGGAGGGCAGGAAGTAACGAGGCCAGGAAGGTCATAGACTTTTTAAATTCCCAGATGGGCCAAGATATCCGTCATGATGCTGGGATAGGGATAAAACCGATGAGTGCTTTTGGGAGCAAGCGGTTGGTGAGGCGAGCCATCAGGTGGGCAATTGATAATGGACGAAAAAGTGTAACCTTGGTGCATAAGGGCAACATTATGAAATTCACCGAAGGTGCCTTTAAGGAGTGGGGTTATGAAATTGCGAAGGATGAATTTGATAACAGGATTGTGTTGGAAGAAGAGCTGATGGCAGACCCGAGAGATGTGCCCGATAGAATCGTGATCAAAGACCGTATCGCCGATGCCATGTTCCAGCAAATACTCCTGCGGCCCGAGGAGTATGATGTGTTGGCCATGCCTAATTTAAACGGAGATTATATGTCGGATGCGTTGGCAGCCCAAGTGGGAGGCCTGGGTATGGCTCCGGGGGGTAATATAGGCGAAGAAGTCGCCGTTTTTGAGGCTACCCATGGCACTGCTCCCAAATATGCAGGCAAGGATATGGCAAACCCAAGTTCGGTGATCCTGTCCGGAGCCTTTATGTTCGAGTATATCGGATGGAGTGAAGTTGCCGGCCGGATTAGGGCTTCGCTCGAACAGACGATAAAGGATAAAATCGTAACCTATGATTTAGCGAGGCAAATGCGAGGAGCCAAAAAGGTCAAATGCTCCGAATTTGGCAGGGCTATAGTTGATCACCTGTAGCAGTTTATCGCATTGATAGTATTTCATTTAAGGATATAATCTTAATCCTAAGGAATGAAATCCTCATCCTAGAAATGGCAATCCATCCAGTCTCATGTAGGATGAATACCGCCTTGAGGATACACTCCGAGGGGCATCAAAACTAACCTCTTAGTCGTAACAACGATAGGAAATGACCCGCATTGATTTAGCACATATTGAACCATTCGAAATCTGTTCTATTAGGCCACCTACAGAAAACTACAGTCTTACGTTCAGATTGACCCGCAACTGTGGCTGGAATCGATGCCTCTTTTGTCCGGTCTACAAATACGGAGCACGATTCAGCAGAAGAGGTATGGACGAAATAAAGAAGGATATAGAGAGGGCAAAGATCCTAAACGATTTGCTGATCGAACACGGAATTGAGACCGGATGTTCAACGCACACCAGCTACCAGCAAGCCGCCACATTAATTGAAGAAATCAAGGCTGCATACATGAAAGAAAGAGAGGCCGATTCTGCCGCCGCGGTTGCTGACCGCAGAGGATCGACGCAGTCGGGCTCCTCATCACCGTCAACGGTTGATTTGGAGGACGAAGAAGACGAGCGGCTCGCATGGTTTGCCTCCTGGTTTAAGGACAAACCGACCATAGAAGACAGCATCAATCACGTACTCACCTGGCGATTGTCTGGCGGAGAGACGTGTTTCATCGGCGATTCCAATTCGCTCGTATTATCGCCCGATTTCTTCGCAGAAACCCTGAAGTATATCAAGGACTCCTTTCCGACCCTGAAGCGGTTTACCATCTACGGTAGGACGAAAACGGCAGCCAAGAAGGATATAAAAGCTCTGATAGCGTTTAAGGAAGCCGGCCTAGACCGCATCCACTTCGGATTGGAGAGCGGGAATGATAAGGTCCTTCACTTTATGAAAAAGGGCGTCACGGCCGCTGAACATACAGAAGGTGGCCTGAAGGCCAGGGAGGCTGGCCTTTCCTGTTGTATCTATGTCATGCTGGGATTGGGCGGAGCACAGTGGTCTGAGGAACATGCGGTCGATACCGCCAAGGTTCTCAATAAGATCGCTCCTGACTACGTTAGGCTCAGGTCCCTCGAAATTTTCCCCAAGACAGGTCTTTCGACAGCGGTGCAAGGAGGTGGCTTCGCTGAAGCATCTGAAGAACAGGTCGTCAAAGAGATAAGGATTATGGTGAAAAATATCGAAGCTGAGTGTGAGATCGTCAGCGACAGCGCCTCCAACCTATTAGAGGTAAACGGAAAGTTACCCTATGATCGTGGGAAAATGCTTGACGTGATAGACAGCTATCTGTCGCTTTCGCCTAGAGAAAAACTGGCCTTCAGTTTGGAGTCGAGACTACGGTCATTCTACGGACAATATGGTGGACTTACGCAAGATATCCTTCAAGCAGTTGCCCCATATTTTAGGGGCCACGGGGTCGATATCTCTCATGCGCAAGATCATGAGGTAATGAATATAATAAAACTCATACGTTCAAAATTGATGCCCTAGTGTCACATTGTACCTTTTCCTGGTTCCCTCCCAACAATTTAAGAGGTAAGATTAAACCCTGAATGACTCCATTTGCCATAGGCCAAAACCCGGCATCCTGGGTACCTGGAACGCCTATGCCAGTCGATTGCTTGTCCTCAAAGGTCTTCTCGCATAGAGCACAGGTAAATTCTGCGTCAAAAAGTCCTTCCATTTTTGAACCTCCATGAAGAGATAGAGATTATGAAAATGGCAGTTATTCCTCCCCATTGTATTTATGGTAAAAGGCCACAATATCCTGGCTTGTAGCTTAACGATATCTAATGATACCATAATGGCAGTCTGAGATGAAGGAACATAAAACTTCAGAACTGATACCTAAATTTCGGTCAAGAAAGGGGGACAAGAGCCTACCATGATTACCTTTAAAAAGACTGAATGGCAGTCATACCTCATGCAAAGAGATGCCAGCCATACCCGACCGTCTGCGCCGGGAGATTTGATATGCGCTCTGGGTGAAATCCGCTGGGATCCCTTGCTTGGGTATACGGTACGCATCACCGTCAAACGAAGAGGACAGTGGGATGAAGATACCGAGTTGCCAGATATATCAAGACAGGTCTCTAATAGGGCAACCTGCCCGTTTTGTGAGCCCCTCTTTTCTTCAGTCGTACCAGGGTTTTTTCCTACCTTCTCCCCCACCGTTCATATTCAGATTGGAGAGGCGATCTGCTTTCCCAACCGCTATCCCTATGGTACGTACAGCGCCGTGGTAATCTTCTCCAAGGACAAGCACTTCATCTCCATCGGTGATTTTACGCCTCAGGACTACCGTCCTGCTTTTGACGCATCGCTCACCTATCTTTCAAAGGTACTCGATGAAGATAATCAGGCTCACTATCAGGCGATAACGCAAAACCATCTCCCGTCCTCAGGAGGATCGCTCATTCACCCACACCTCCAGGTAAACGCAGATAGTGTTCCGACTAACTTCCATACTATTATGGAAAGGGCACTGAAGGCATATGCTGCGGAAAGTAGTTCACACTACTTCCACGACTTAATCAATGAGGAACGAAACGGAGATCGCCAGATCGCAGATCGTGAGCATACGTTTTGGCTGGTTCCCTTTGCACCGGCAGGTCAGCGAGAGGTACTGGGCATAATCAAAAACGTCTCTTCGCTGTTTGACCTCTCGGAATCCGCATGGGAAGAAATCATGGCAGGGATTATCGCCGTACAGAAATTCTACCGTTCTCTGGGGGTGAACAGCTTCAATTGTGCCCTGTATAACTTTCCCGATCCAGAGGGCTACTACAATGTGATTGTACGCATGATGACCCGCAGCAACTACCAGCCTTATCCACGTAACGACATGACCTATCGTGAAACAATGCTTTGGGAACCAAGCATAGAATATTATCCTGAAGATATGGCACAGGCGCTCAAACCGTATTTTGTGGACTGAAAGGCACCATGAAAAAGACCAGGCTTAACCACCCTCAAGATAGATCCGCCTCTAGTTCCTCCTCTGTAGGGGACACCGTTGAAACGAGATTATAGGAGGGGTACCCCGTGGGCTACCATCTTTTAACCTGCTTCGGTATTTTCCAAAGCCTCTTCCATATACGATTCAGGCCGGGAGACGCCAGGGCAAAAACCAGACCTATAATTGCTCCATAGATAACATCAACTCCGTAATGGTATCCATTGTAAACGGTGGAGATGGCGAGACCAGTGACGACCACGCTAAAAACGTAAATAGCTCTTTTATGCTTAACGGCCAAAACGAGGATCGCTACAGCTACAGCTACATGAGAACTCGGAAAGGCCGCACCCTGGATGGAACCTTTAAAGAAGATCCATTGCTCGAACATGGTAAAGGGACCGGCAGAGAGGGAAACGAGATCAAAGGGAAGACGCTCGGGTATAAAGATAGGACCTGCCACAGGCATAAAGATGTAATGTAAGTAGCAGAAAAAAAACGTAACACTGGTAGTGAGGATAAGGTCATTCAGCTCATCCCACTTGCGTGCAAAGTACAGGGGCAGGCCGAGACCCGGTATGAGAAAATAGTAGGACATGTAAAAAAGAGACATGATCTCAGTCAGCCACGGGGTGGCCAGATACTGAAACCATACGGTGGGATAATCACCAAACGCCCTGGCTTCGAGGTCAAGCACCCATGGATCACAAAAGTTCGGCTGGATCATGTGGATTATCTGACCGACCTCTTCAAAGACAAAGAAATATAAAAAGGGGATGTACCAAATCCTGCAGAACAATAGAAGACGACTTGACCGGCGGTCATTCAAAACGAGAATCAGCACCGCGGTGGCGAAAAAACCAGCATGTATGATAAGATGCTGCGTAGCGTTTGGGATATTTTCACCAAAAATGAGCAGGAGGATAGACATTGCCGTAAGGTATGCGAAAAAGGCTAGATCTAAGGGTTCCACGAAAAAAAAGGTTTTTGGCGTTTTCATACAACCCTCAACAAGGAAGCAAGGCAAATCGTTCAGGATGTCTTGCTGTGGACAATGGCACAATACTGCCCCCTGAGCACATAGCAGAAAAATCTATTCTTTGTCAATCTCCTTCCTATCTTCATTGTGGCGAGGAAGATAAACGGATAGCAATGGATAGAAGGGATAAAGTAGATAAGCTCACCCATTATGAAATTGAATTTAAAAACAGCTGTACTATAATATCACATTATAAGCCTCCAAGGCTCTTGTCGGCAAGACACAGTGTAATGAGGACTTATGAAAGCCTGTATCAACAAATACGCATAAGGATAGAGGGCAAGTGAGTTATGAAACGCACCTATACCCCACCAGAGGTAATTACTGAAAGGTGCACCGGCTGCGGCATGTGCGTTGAGGTCTGCCCAAGCTTCGTGCTCGATATGGTGAACGAAAAGGCGTCAGCAGTGAGAGGAGAATGGTGTATTGGCTGCGGACACTGCGGGGCTGTCTGTCCTGTTGAAGCCGTGCTCCATGAGGCGATTGCCGTCGAAAAGGGCCCAGAGCTAGGACCGGGTCCAGCCACCCCCCCTGAGGTGCTCCTGCTCCTGCTTCGCGAGAGGCGCTCAGTAAGGGTCTATCGCGACGAGCCTATAGAAAAAGAGGTACTGGAGAGAATCCTCGATGCTGGACGATACGCCCCAACTGGAAGAAACAGCCAGAACGTCCACTACGTGGTATTGAAATCGCCTGAGGAGATCGCCCAGTTGCGGGAGATGACCTTAGCGTTTTATGAGAAGATCTTTGCGCAGGTGCGGGGACGGGTTGGCGCCTTCTTTTTAAACCTGTTCGTCGGCCGCAGGATGGTGGAGTACCTGCGGGAATCCATTCCCAAGGTTGATCACGCGAAGGAACTGATAGAACAGGGAGAGGACTGTCTGTTTTATCATGCGCCTGCTGTAATGGTGGTCCACGCCGAATCGTGGGACTCCTGTTCTGCGTTTAACTGCGCAGTGGCACTCTATAACTGCTCACTGATGACCCATACGTTAGGGGTTGGATGTTGCTTCAACGGGTACCTGGAGAGCGCAATAAACAACGGCCGCAGGATCAAAAAGTGGCTCGGTATTCCTCGTGATCACCGCTGCTTTGGAGCAATGACGCTTGGATACCAGGAGGTAAAATACCAGCAGCTCGTAGGGCGCGACCCTGCGAAGGTGATGTGGCGTTAACGTGGTTGATTTTTGTGTTTGAATCGCTAGAATGGGAGAAGAATGAGGGAATCATGCGGAGTATAGATTGGAATCGGGGATAACAGGAGGCGTATATGTCTATCGTCAAAAATCTAGCAAAGGGTGAGAGGGCTGTCCGCATCATCCTGGGTGGTATACTTATTGTTGGGGGCCTTTTTCTGGCCGGATGGTGGAAGCCGCTCTCCATCCTCATAGGCGTCTGTCTGGTGGCCAGCGCCTTTGCCGGATACTGACCCTGAAAGGGTTTTATGCTGAAGGTCTTCAGCAAGAAATAGCCGACGGGAGGGGATGGAACATCACGCTGAGCAATCTCTCCGATTACGAATCAGAGAAAAACGCCTCTTCCGAACCAGATCAAGGAAACAAACCCCACAGCGAAGCAGTAGTAGGAAAATCGTTCAAGCCGTCCCCGGCGGATCACCCCCAACAGCCATTTCAAAGCGATCGTGCCAGAGATGTAAGCAGCAATCGTGCCAACGAGCAATGTGACGGCCTGCTGTGAGGGCACACCGGTTTGGAACAGCTCCACGCCTTCCAGCACAGCGGCACCGAGAATAGCTGGCAAGGCCAGCAGGAATGAAAACCTGGCGGCCTCGCTACGATCCACACCCAAGTACATTGCTGCAGCGATGGTAGAACCTGAGCGCGAGATCCCCGGCAAGATGGCAAAACCCTGGGCAACGCCGATCAGCAACGCCCTCACCATGCCAAACCGGGTATCACGAGGCTTGGTCCAGCGTGTACCCAGAAGGAGGGTGCCGGTAACGAGCAATGCGAGGGAGACAAATACCGGGCTCGAAAAGGCAGCTTTAATTTCGCTCTCAAACAGCAGCCCTACCACCACCGCCGGAATGGTGCCCAGTGCGATCAGGATCGCCAGCCGCAAAAAGAAGTCTTCACGATAGCTATGACGCCAATTGCTTGGTGATGGGTGCCGCAGCGCACGTGCCAATGCACTCAGCATATTCCAGACATCGCCCCAGAAGACCGTCAAGACCGCCAGGAACGTCCCGAAATGGACGAATACCTCATAGGCAACCCCTTCGGTATGGACATTGAGGATTGCTTTGCCCAGGACAAGATGCCCTGAACTGCTTATCGGCAGAAACTCGGTGATCCCCTGCAATACCCCCAGCCACAATGCCTGTAGAATGCCCATTGCTCAATCCCTCTCGTCTGGTAAAAATGCTTTACAGATTATCACGGGACTGTGCAACCTCGCTACTAGCTCACTTTGTTTAGATCAGGTTAACTAGGGAAGTATCCTGTGGTTAGAAGCAGGCGGACAAGCGGAAACACCTATCAATTCTTGCGCATCATTTGTGCAACTGCCTTTCCCAATCCATCAAGGGTCAATTCAAACATGGGGAAGATCTGCCGGATAGCACCGATGGTGTAGGTGTATTTCCATTCATAGGCCGATACTGGATTCAACCACACAGAGTGGGGGAAGGTATCGGCTATGAAATGCAGCCGCTCAATACTGGGTTTTCCCGACCTGCCTTCAAAATAGATGGAGCCATCCCGCGCCGAGAGCTCATAGGGGGCCATGCTCGCATCACCGACGATGATGAACCTTGTCTCCGGATCAAGCCTCACCAGTTCATCAACGGGATAGGGCTTGTAGTACCGCTGCGGGTCCTCCCAAAAGTATTTGTAGATGGTATTATGGAAGAAAAAGATCCTGAGATCCTTGAACTGGGCGCGGGTGTAATTGAAGAGCGTTTGCACCACGTCAACGTAGGGCTCCATGGACCATCCGCCGTTGTCGATTACCAGTATCACCTTCAATCGGTCTTTGATGCTTCGATCAAAGACGATCTCTATTTCACCAGCGTTCTTTACGGTCTGGTAGATAGTCTTATCTATGTTGATCCTGTCCTTGGGGCCAACGGGCACCATATTCCGTAACCGCTTCAGGGCCTCACCCATCTGGGACTGCGTCAGGGGACCTTCCTGCGAGTAGTCGCGATACCGCCTATCCATGGCCACCTTGACAGCCGACTTGTTCCTGGAAACCCCCCCAACCCTCATTCCACCCGGGTGGTAGCCGGAGTGCCCCACCGGTGACGTCCCGCCAGTACCGATCCACTTGCTGCCGCCATGGTGTGCCTCGGTCTGTTCTTTTAAGCGATCGAGAAAATACTTCATCAATTCCTTCGGGCTTAATTTGCCAAGCTCAGATTCGTCGATTCCGAGAAAATCAGCCAGGAGTTGAGGATGCTGCAACCATTCCTCGAGCAAGGCACGGGCTATCTCCGACAACTCAGACTTACTGGGTTCCTTCAGTTCTACACCCTGGAATTGATGCGCAAATACCTGGTCGTAAAGATCAAAATAGCGCTCACTCTTCACCAGGATCGCACGGGCTGCGGTGTAAAAATCATCAACGGAGTTGATCAGCCCCATACCCAAGGCCTTTTGCAGTCGTAAAAAGGCAGTAGGGGTTACTGGTATCCCTACTTTTCGCAAGGTATAGAAGAAATCAACAAACATTTTAATCGCCTACTCTCTAGATCTTAAAATGAGACACAGACTTTTGGGCAACAAAATAATCAGGGCTCTTTTTGAACAACACTCCCAAAAACGGAACTTGCCCTTTGATCAGGTCCTTGACCCTAAAGTCGGGATCAGCCTTCAGGGCCCTGATCCAGTTAATAAGTTCCCTGGTGGCAGGCTTCTTCTCAACGTTCTTGATCTCCCTGAGGCGGTAAAAGGTCTGCAAGGCACTGTCGAGCAGTTCCCTGTCGACATCAGGGAAATGCACCTGGACGATGTTTCTCATCATATCAGGATCTGGAAAGGCGATATGATGGAAATTACAGCGGCCCAGAAAGGGGTCGGAGAGATCCTTCTTTGCATTTGAGGTAATGATTACAATTGGCCGGTGTTGTGCTGCTGTGGTTTTATCGATCTCGATAATATCGAATTCCATTTGGTCCAGTATATCA
This sequence comes from Deltaproteobacteria bacterium, assembly GCA_030672385.1. GTDB lineage: Bacteria > Desulfobacterota > B13-G15 > B13-G15 > RBG-16-54-18 > DAOVGN01. The sequence goes on from DAOVGN010000087.1 coordinate 34,256, forward strand.
AGCATATCGTCCTGAAAGTCGGTGTCGGCCTTATCGATCTCGTCTATCAGCAAGACTACCTTTTCGTCTGTCACAAAGGACTGCCCGATTTTGCCCATCCTGATGTACTCTTCGATATTACTGACATCCCTTGTCGAATCTCCAAATCGGCTGTCATTCAAGCGTGTCAGCGTATCGTACTGGTAGAGGGCTTCAATGAGCTTCATGCTCGATTTGACGTTCAGGACGATCAGCCTCATATTGAGGGCCTCGGCAATGGCGTGTGCCAGCATGGTCTTGCCTGTGCCGGGCTCTCCTTTGAGCAAAAGAGGCATCTCCAGGGCTATGGAGATGTTGACAATCTCGGCCAGTTCATCGTCCAGCACATATTGCGAGGCACCACCAAATTTCCTCAATTCATTCCCTTCATCCATACACCTACTCCTTTATGTAAAATATTTTCACGAATTTAAAATAGCACAGTACATGTACTGATGCGTAACTACCTAACGATCTATATTATAAGTATTTTACACTCATTATTCAACCTCAATCTTGAGTTACATCTGAAAAAAATGGGGAAAGTACTAGGACACGATTTCCGTTGATGCCGGGGGGGTATCGTCAAATATTTATCGAAAGCTATACTCAACATAAGCCATTACAGATATAATTTTAGAGTTTTTTGTTTTTTTCTTGACACCATGTTGGTCGACTGTTATTCTGTGACTGAATGGTCGGTCGGAAATTTAAGCCATAATTTAAATTGATTATAAATTTAATATCTTATTGACCGACCGATTGGATATTACTAGAGAAGAAAACATGGTCTTACAGAACGACCAAAAAAGCCAAAAAAGAGACCTTATCATTCAGGCTGCGGCACGGGTCTTCGCCCAAAAGGGTTTTGCCGGTACGATTATGGCTGACATTGCCGAGGAAGCGGGAATCGGAAAGGGTACTATCTATGAATACTTTGAAAGCAAGGAGGACCTCTTCTTCGCCGTATTTGAATGGTTTACCCAGGAGTTGACCTCCCTGGCCATGGTCAGTGTCTCTACATTGGGAGGAACGGCGTCGGAGAGGCTGATGACCCTCGGGGAATCGCTTGTAAAGGCGGGTATGGGGATGGAGGACATGTTCTCGCTCTCTATGGAATTCTGGGCCGCCTCAGTCTCGTCACAGATGAAAAACCGCTTCAAAGAGGTATTTAAGCAAGTCTACATGGACTTCCGCCGCATCATATCCGCTCTGATTCGAGATGGGATCGAACGCGGTGAGTTCCGGCCTGATGTGGATCCAGAATCCCTTGCTGCCGTCTTGGTCGGGAGCTGGGACGGGCTGCTTCTCCAGGCCTGGTTTGATCCCGCCTTTGATCCGCTCTCAACGGCCCGGAATTTTATGTCTGTCATCATCAAGGGCTTGAGAGCAAATCCCTCACAAGAGCGTCAAGGAAAGACCGAACACAGGAAAGGATAAAATAATGGATCTTCGGAAAACGATAATTGCAACCCTTTGTGTGATCGCAGGCCTTGTACTGGTCTTTCCCAGCGCGCAACCGGTGCGGTGCGGGGGAAAGCTCTCCCCCAAGGAAATCCTGGACAGGGTGGACGACCTCTTTCGTGGTATATCAAGCCATGGCCGAATGACCATGAAAATCACCACCGCCCACTGGAAGCGATCACTCACCCTGGAGTTCTGGAGCGAAGGCAAAGAGAAATCCCTCATTCGCATCCTCGCCCCCAAAAAGGAAAAGGGCACGGCTACCCTGCGAGTGGGGAATGATATGTGGAACTACCTACCCAAGGTCAAAAGGATCATCAAGTTGCCTTCATCAATGATGTCGGCCTCCTGGATGGGCTCGCACTTTACCAACGACGACCTCGTCAAGGAGAGCCGCATGGCCGAAGACTATACCTTTGAAGTCACCTTTGAGGGGGAAAGGGAAGGCCACAAGATTGTGGAGGTCACCTGTCACCCCAAACCAGATGCGGCCGTGGTATGGGGAAAAGTGGTGGTCACGGTCCGACGCGTTGACTATCTTCCACTGAACTGCATCTATTATGACGAGGATCTCTATCGTGCCCGGACCATGATCTTTTCAAAGATCGGTCGCTTTGGGGAGCGGAGACTCCCCACCGTGATGACCGTTGTCCCCGAGGACAAACCCAATGAGAAGACAGAGGTCGTTTACGAGGAGATGACCTTTGACTTGGACCTTCCCCCACAGACATTTTCCCTGCGCTCTCTGCAGAGGTGAGGAGATGTCCTGATGATAATTCTGCGTATTGCCTGGCGTAGTCTCTGGCGCAACCCCCGGCGCACCCTCATAACCGTGGCCGCAATCAGCCTCAACGCTGCCATTCTTATCGTCAGCTACAGCCTGATGGAAGGGTTCAAGGAACATGCAGTCTCTAACGCCACCAATCTGGTGGTGGGCGAAGTTCAGATCCACGTCCCCAAATACCTGGTCGACCGTTCCCTGTACAAATCCATGAAGGATCCGAAGGCTATCCTCTCCACCCTGGACCGACATGACGTTCCCGCTGCATCCCGAAGCTATGGCTACGGTCTGGTCGCCTGCGAAAACAAATCGGCCGGGGCCCTCTTCTGGGGGGTGGATCCTACAGCAGAGAGAAATGTCTTTGATCTGGCCAAGCACATGGGCGAGGGTACTTTTATTCCCAATACACCTGCCAAGGGCATTGTCTTAGGAAAAAAGCTGGCCCGTTCATTAAACGCAAGGATTGGTTCCGAGATCGTTGTCGTGGTCCAGGCAGCAGACGGCTCTTTGGGGAACGAACTCTACAGTGTAACCGGTATCCTCAAGGCCGCAGGGGAGAGCATGGATCGAACCGCGGCCATCCTGCACCAGGCCGATTTTTCTGAGCTGTTTGTCTCCGGAGGCCGTGTTCACGAGATCGCCCTCAACTCCAAGGGCAAGCTGGCCCTTGACGAGCTGGCAACCCTGGCCTCTCAGGTGGCTCCCCAGGCCGAGGTCAAGACCTGGCGTCAGCTCATGCCCTCCCTGTCGGACATGGTCAACATGTTTGACGCAGGCATATGGATCTTTGGGATAATCTTTTTCTTGGCTGCGGCCCTGGGTGTTATGAACACCATGCTCATGGCCACGTTTGAGCGTATGAGGGAGTTTGGAGTTCTCAAGGCCCTGGGGGCCACACCCTGGCGTATCCTGAGGGACGTGGCTGTCGAGGCCCTGGTACTGGGTTTTGTATCCGCCATCATTGGAACCATGCTGGGCCTCGGTGTCTCCTACTACCTGATGAAAACGGGCCTGGACCTCAGTATGTTTGCCGGTGATTACTCAATAGGTGGTGTGGCCTTTGATCCCGTCTGGCGGGCGACGATCCGCCTCAAGACCGTCGTCACACCGGTGGTGGTCATGTGGATGGTCTGCTTGATCGCGTCCATTTACCCGGCGACCTTGGCTGCACGCCTGAACCCGGTCAAGACCATGGTCCGTGTGTAACAACAAGTTGTCATTACACAAAGGCCAGTCTTTAATAAGAGAAAAACGGTCGCTATGAAAAAGAGGAAAACCCGGTGATTATACGATTAGCCTGGCGCAGCATCTGGCGCAACCGAAGACGGACACTGATAACCGCCAGCTCCATCGGCCTTGGCCTGACCTTTGCCATCTTTTTTATCTCCCTGTCTGAAGGGATGTATGGTCAGATGATCGATCAGGTCGTGCGCATGCAGGCTGGATACATTACCTTAGAGCACCCTGACTACCGTGATGCCCCGGCTGTTGATCTCTGGGTTGCTGTCCCCTCAGAGATCAGGACCGAAATAGAAGGTTGGCCAGGGGTTGAAAAGACCAAGCTGCTCGTTCTCGGACAGGGTATTGCCAAATCCGGGGCCGGAAACATGGCCACGGCCATCATGGGGGTGGAGCCATCCGTTGAGATCCAGAGTTCGCCATTGGCCAGAAATATCATTAAGGGGAGCTATCTCGAAACACACGACAATCCCCTGGTGGTGGTGGGCTGCGAAATGGCCGAACGCCTGAACCTGAGGGTGGGGAAAAAGATGGTCATCGCCACCAATGATGTGAATGGCATGCTGGTCGAGGAACTCTGCCGGGTCAAGGGCATCTTCAAGACCGGATCTGAGGAGATGGACGCCTATTTTATTCAGATGCCTCTGGGGTTTGCCAGGCGACTCTTTCGCATGCCAGATGAGAGCGCCACCCAGATGGGCATAATTCTGAAGAATCCGGACGACCAGAGAAGAGTATTACGGAAGGTACAACAGAAGGTCAGCGATTTTCCCGTGGCCGTCCTTTCCTGGCAGGAGGTCCTGCCGGAATTGGCCTCCTACATCAAGATGGACAAGGGCTCTAACTATGTCTTTCAAGGTATTCTGATATTCCTCATTTTGTTCACGATCTTCAACACCATCCTGATGTCGGTCCTGGAACGAAAGCGCGAGTTTGCCATGCTCCTTGCCCTCGGGACCCGGCCCGGGCAGCTCCGTCTCCAGATCTTTACCGAGTCCATCTTCCTGGGTCTGATCGGATGCTCTTTGGGACTGATCGTCGGCAGCCTGGCCGCCTATCTGGTCCATGTCTTCGGGATAGACATGAGCACCATTATGGGGGAGTCCATCAACATATCAGGGTTCGCTCTCACGAGCAAGATGTACACCAAGATTTCGCCCGGCATATTCCTCGGTTCCACAACAATTGTCTTTATTGCAACCATGCTTTTAAGTCTTATCACCATGAGACACGCTACGAGACTCTCGATAGTGGATACGCTTCGATAGGAGGAGATGATGAGCTCTATAGTCAATATACAGGGCCTTACTAAAGATTACGGCCAAAATGGGGTTGTCACCCATGCCCTGCGTGGGGTGGATCTGACCATAGAGTCTGGCGAGTTCACCGCCATGGCCGGGCCTTCAGGCTCGGGTAAGAGCACCCTACTTAACATCATCGGCGGCCTGGATCGTCCGACCACAGGAAGAGTGGAGGTAAATGGTCAAGAGCTCAACCGCCTTTCCTCAACTAAACTGAGCCGCTTACGGAGGGATCGCATCGGCTTCATCTTCCAGAGTTACAATCTCATCCCTGTATTGACCGTCCTTGAGAATGCCGAGTACGTGCTGATGCTCCAGGGTGTATCAGCGGCCCAACGCCGGGAGCGGGTGCGGGACTTATTGAAGGAAGTGGGATTGGAGGGAATGGAAGACCGCTTCCCTCGGGAACTCTCAGGCGGGCAGCAGCAGCGTGTAGCCATCACACGGGCCATCGCCCCGGAACCAGCGTTGGTCCTGGCCGACGAGCCCACCGCCAACGTAGACTCCAAAACAGCCATAGCCCTTTTGGATCTGATGCGCCAGCTCAACGAGGAAAAGGGCGTCACCTTTTTCTTCTCGACCCATGATCCAAACGTGATGAAACAGGCCCGGCGACTCGTGCTGCTCAGGGACGGCCGCATCAGCCGTGATGGCGGCATGGTGGAAGGGCTGGATACGGAGTAACGTGACCCGCTCCCTCTGGTCTATATGCCTGGTCGCTGGCATCTTCCTTTGTGCCCTGGTGCTCGGGCCTGAACAGAGCTGGGCTTTGCTCGGAGACAGTGAAGGGGCCTTCGGGCTGGACGGCAGTCTGAGGACCATCGGGGGCGCGGTTCACAACTACGACTTTCCGCCCTTCTTCGCGGAAGACAGCGATATTGACGGATACTCTCAAACCATCCTCCGGCTGACGGCAGGAGGCCGACCCCACGAACGGCTTACATACGAGATCCACCTCGTCCAGAGTGTGACATACTTCTCAGGCGGGACATCACCAGGGGCAGGTGCGTTCAACCTAGCTATCGGTAAGAGCCGCTACCGAGCCCTTGATGAATGCTGGGATTGGCTGACGGAGGACAAGATCACAGCCAGTCTGTGGTTTGACCGCTTTAACCTCAAGATAGCCCTGCCCGGCGCCGATATCACCCTGGGCCGCCAGGCCATAACCTTTGGCAAGGCCTATTTCTGGAACCCCTTGGACCTCTTTTTGCCCTTTGACCCCAGGCAGTTCGACCGTGACTACAAGGCCGGGGTGGATGCCTTGCGGGTCGATATCCCGCTGGGTGACTTCTCCGGATTTACACTGGTCGGCGTCCTGGGCCGTAAACTGGACCTGTCCGGCGATTATGTGTGCGGTGAAAAGGTTTGGCATACGTCCTGGTACGGCTCATCTCTGTTGACCCGATTTTTCACCAGCGTCAAGGGTTGGGACCTCGCCCTCCAGGGCGGCAAGGTCTATGGGGGTTATCAGGTTGGCGGAGGTCTGATAGGCGAGATCAGCGCCCTAGAGGTGCGCGCGGAGGCGGCATATCTGTGGGCTGAGGATAGTCCACCTTTGCCACCGCCCCTTCAAGGCGACCTGATAGAAGACCATTTCACCGCCGTGGTGGGGTTAGGCCACCGCTTCGAGAACACCCTTGTTTTGGAGCTTGAATACCTCTACAACGGAGGCGGCGAGGTCAACAATTTAAACAAGGCCCGGCCCCGTTTTCAAAGCGGGGCCATACTACACCTGGGCCGGCACCTCGTAGGATTTATGGCCTCGTACGATTTCATGCCCATCCTCGTGGGCCAGGTCGCCGCAATCTATTCTCTGTCCGATTCGTCTGTCAATATCCAGCCTTCTTTGAACCTCTCCCTGAGTGACAATGCCGATCTCCTCCTGGGGGCCAGTATCAACGTGGGACGGCGACCCGAGGGGGATTCAGTTCAGACTACTAGGTTCAAAAGCGAGTTCGGCACATATCCGAATTTTTACTTCGCCGAGATCAAGTTTTATTTTTGATAATAATACTGCAACTATAGTGATAGGTAAGTCATAAGTTATAGTGCCAGATCTTCCTTTAAAAGCCTTTCAAACCCCTTTTAAATTTCGTCTCACTTTAAGAGACTATGGTTACAAAATGGTTACAGTCCCCCCTTTTGGTGGGGGGTACGGGGGTTGATGGAATCATATATCCCCTGTAGATAATTCCCCCCTCAAAAAGGGGTTTTTAGTTATTAATCATACCGCTTTGTGGTATGTTACGGGAGGCCTTAATGGGTATCAAAACGCTCGAGCGGTCGTCACTCACCTGCAGCAGGTACGTTTATGGCGTACCGCAGGCTCGTGCCGCCGCTCAGTTCTGACGTTGAGCCTGTCGAAAAAGTCTGTGATTCATCTTTTGAATAGTGAAAGA
>DAOVGN010000057.1 GCA_030672385.1 Deltaproteobacteria bacterium
TATATAAGTGGAGCGATAGAAAACTCTTTTATTAGCGAAAAGGCTAAAATTCCGATTGAAAGGCAAGGCATAAAAGAACACGGTATTGATATCTTAGAAGGAGGTCCTGAAGCATTTGGGACGCGCGAAGATAGGTACGATATCAAGAGATTAAAAAAGTATGAGCTCCAACAAATCCCCGATAACCCGACAAAGCATTGAAAGAATAGTTGAAATAGACGGAAATTAATATTTCCTTTTGCGGGAGAAATTGTGGGGACGTCCATTTGTAAATAAGTAACTCAATTGGGCAAGGAGGAAAAAAGAATAACGTAAAGGGGACGATCATGAAATTATGCTTTTCTTTTGAAATACAAATACAAAGACAAAGAAGGGTAATATTGTGGTTGTAGTAAAGGATTGTAAGCCGGGATTTATTATTACGGCGAATAGGAGGTGATTATTATGGAGTGTCCAAATGGCTGTCCATCCCCCATGGAGGAAAGGAAGGAAGAGAAGATCTTCCATCGTAACAGCGAATCTGTCGTTATTTCGGACTTGACTATGTATGTGTGTCCAGACTGTGGGCAAGAATCAATGCCTTTGTCATCAGCAAGAATTGTCGAGGATGTCTTAAATGGGAGGATCAAGCCATCAGGCAAGTTTACTGCTGAGTTGTACGAAATTAGTTCCATTGGATGACGGCTGGTAACACAGCATAAGCGGTTTCGCTACGCTTCACCTAACTTGCTTCGCAAGTTCGCTTATGCTCAGAACATTACTCGATAGATTACAAGATGAAGTAACCAAGGGGGTACCTTTAACTATTCTGTTTATTTGCGTTTCAAATAAAAGGCGTAGATTTTTGTTATTATCTGTAATCAACAACCCTTCACAAATGCTTTGATATGGTTTTGATATCTTCAACCCGGGAAGGGTCTGGAGGCAAGCTTGATGCTCATGGAACACCACATCATGAGAGTTTCTTCGTCTGCTATCTCCAAGGAATTCAACAGTAATTAAAGAGAAAAATCGTGGGAGGTATCCATTTATCTTATCCTTCCACTCGCAAATCTACAGAGGTATGGGGAAATATCACCTCTTGGATGGAACGCTTTTACCTGACCGAGCAAGCTCCTCCAGTATCCTTTTCATTCTGTCGAGTGCCTTCCCATATCCTGCCCAGTCCCCTGCCTTCAGGCATTTCTGAGCCCTCTTGTATTGGTCCAGGGCAGAGGTGACCAGATCCTGGATCGATCTCTTCTCTACCCTTTCCCCTGGCATGGTCTCTTTGGGAAGCTCTATTCCTTCAAAGATTGCGGCCAGTGCGCTAGCCAGATTCTCTCTCATGACTAATTCGTTTCCATAGGCCACAATCACCCGCTTCAACTCGGGAAGGGCAATGGAACGTGTGGGCCGTTCCGGTCGGCCCAGTGAGGATCTTGCTATCCTTCCAGTGGGTTCAACCTCTGGTTTTGATTCCTGGGTGGCCTGCAGGTAGACTGGCTCCGCATAGAGGAAGGACTGCTCGATGGGTATTGCCATGATGTTTCCCCGAATAACTCGTGAACCCTTCTGTCCCCAGAGGGTCAGCTCACGGGAGATTTCAGTCTGTTGATCTATCCGGGCTTCCACCTGCATGGGGCCGAAGATAAGTTTATCCTTTGGAAGTTTGTAAACCAAGAGGTCACCATAGTTGGGCATATCGCTTCGTGCCGCAAGCCAGGCAATCATGTTGGCCTTCTTGGAAGGCGTAAAGGGAAGCATCAGGAGAAATTCCTCACGCTTCTCGCCCGGCGGCTTGATGATGATGTAATAAGGTACCATCTCTTGCTGGGTATCGGCGTACAGTTCATTGGGAACCTCCCATAGGTCTTCCTTATTGTAAAAAACCTGCACGTCCTGCATATGGTATGATCGGTACATGGCAACCTGAATATCAAACAGGTCTCTTGGGTAGCGAATATGAGATTTTAGAGACTCGGGCATTTCATCAATGGGTCGAAACAGATCCGGAAAGATCTCCATAAAACTCTGAATGATCGGATCGGTCTCATCTATAACATAGAAGTCAACCTTGCCCGTGTAGGCATTGACAACGGCCTTGACCGAATTCCGTATGTAGTTGATTTCCAAACCGAATTTTTTTGACATCCTGGCGGAATATGGATACATGGATGTTGTGGTGTAGCTATCCAACATCCAGAAAAGATGGCCGTCGGCAATAACCAGATAAGGGTCCCGGTCGAACTGGAGAAAAGGGGCAATCTTTTTCACGCGTTTGTCGATGGTTCGATAAAACATGATCCGGCTTTGCGGTGTGAGATAATGGGTAAAGAGAATATCCGTGCTCCTAAAAGTGAGCGCAAAGAGAAGCCTTCTCAGGAAAGAATTAACGAGAACCCCTCCATCGCCCTGATAAATCGTATAGACATTGCTGTCTCCTTTGGGGTAGTCAAACTCTTTTTCCTTTGTTTGAACGATGACATAGTTTTTCGTCTTCTCTCCATAATAGATCTCGGGTCGCTTGATTTCAATGCCCCGGATCCGGGTCACAGGGGGGAGATCCTTGATCAACAAATTTGGGAGCCCCTCCTGGGTGACCTGGTTGACAGGACTCAGAGTCAGTCCATAGCCGTGAGTAAACTTCAGGTGCCTGTTTACCCATGTTCTCGCCTGGAGAGGTAACTGATCTATAGAGATTTCACGGGCCGAGAGGGTAACCTGCCTGTACTGACCATTGAGAAAATAGCGGTCTACATCAATACCTGAAAAAAGATAGTATAGCCTAATCGACTGGAGTTGATCGTATGTTTCCTCCAGAGGCCGTTCGTCCCAGATCCGAATGTTTTCGATGGTCAACCTGTTTTTCACGATGTCGGCCATGGTGAGATTCTCGTTGATGATGAAATCCTTCTCCTGAATTCTATCGAGGTTATAAGCCCTGCGAGTATTTTCGATGTTATAGGCGATGTATGGCCTTTCCATATCGAGTTCATTTGGTCTCACGACGACCTTCTGCACGAGAGAAGGAATGATGAAGCCAGCCACCACCATTGCTCCCATGGTTCCTGCCAGGCCAACCAAAAGAAAGCCCCTCCTATGTCTGACCATGTTTATTGCCAGGCAGATGGCAAAGGCTCCAAGGACTACCATCAAAATTCTGTATGCTACCAATTGTACGTGAATATCTGTATAGCTCGCTCCAAAGGCTGGCCCCCCGGTTGAGTACAGAAGCCCGTAGGCTTTCAGCCAGTATCCCCATATCAAAAGGGCAACGATGATCATCCCCAGAATGGACAGGTGCTTCCTTGCGGGCGGATCTATTCTCAGTTTAGTAGGTAGCTGCACCTTTTGGTCCTGGGCCTGGATGGTTCCTGCCTCCATGTTTATGAGGTTTCCCTTGGTATATAGCAGGGTAGCAACAACACCGGAAAGAACAACAAAGGCCATGATCCAGTTCTTCAGGAACAGGTAGAAAGGCAGGGAATAAACATAAAATGCCACATCCCGGCCGAAGATGGGATCAGAGATCCCGAATGATTTGGGGTGAAAATAGAGCAGGATCATACTCCACTTTGTAGAGGCAGCGCTGCCTATCATCAGGACAACAATGATGAGAAAGGCTCCAATGGCCCAGCGGACCCCCCTTTCACTGATGGGAAGGCCCTCTACAGAAATCCCGCCCTCTCCACCACTTACAGGATGGGTCTTTTTTACGTAGAGTCGGGCAACATAATAATTGATCCCCACGACTAGGAGGAAAACCAGTGCGGCAGCCAGCCCAATCAGAATTTTTGAGATCACCATGGTAAGAAACACTGAGGAAAACTGTAGATTCTGAAACCAAAGCCAAACCGTATAGAAGCTCAAGGCTAACGCGCCCAGCACAACGAGAATCACTATGGCTACAATAACCACTCGGAAAAGTCCTGCCTGCTCTCTCATTTTATCGTCTCCTTTTTAAAAGCCAACAATCCCGGAAAATGACAAGAACAATGAAGGAGTATATACAGGACAGGCCGGATTGGCAACATAAAAACATGCATAAAAAGGCCTCTCTAGATGGGAAGGGTGGGGTAGGGGGGTTAGATATCTTTTCAGCTTTCTTAAACAATTCTCCTCTCTGTCAATTATCGCCTCAGTTTACTAAATAATATCAGCATGTTTCTCCTACAAAGTTAATCCTACATCAAAGGTATGCTGAATCCGGGGCAATAAAAAGAGCCCCTCGTACGGAAGACAGAAGTCGAAAAAGTCCTGTTGAAATGTCCCATATATCCCCATAAGCTCCCTTCCCTTGAAATTATCGAAGAAGGAGGATATGATGTTTGCAAAGATTATTTCGTTACTGTCCTAACAAAAGGAGGCATTGCTATGAAAAAAAGATCGTGGGTCAAAAAGGCTGGTATTTGTCTTTCCTCTCTGGTTCTTATCATGGCCCTTGGGGTGGGCTGTGCTACCAACCAACAGATCAAGGAGGACAGAGCGGCCACGGAGGCAGCCATGAAAAAGGCTCAGGATGCTGCTACAAAGGCTGAGGCCTCTGCTGACAGGACCGATGCTGCTGCCGACAGGATCGATGCTGCTGCCGACAGGATCGAGGCCTCTGCTGACAGGGCAGAAAAGGCTGCTGCGAAGTGCGAGAGGACCTTTGAGAAGGGATTGCGGAAGTAAGATCGTTTAAGGGTAGTAATTTCTTCGGTTGTCTCCCTTTCTTTTTTGCATGATATCAGTGAAGATCCACCTTTATCCCTATAGGGCTTGGACGGGGAGTCATGTTCTCCCGAGATCTTGAGGCAATAAAAAGCCCTGCTTGGGGGTGTAGAAGTCCCCTTGGCTTGACTCTCCATCCAACCTATTACTATCTTTCTCTTTGCCCTTCCTTGACAACGGTCAAACCCTCACTATACTTATCTTTAAAAGGTTGGCGTCGCCAAAAATAAGAAGGAAGGGAAGAAAGGCAATGGACCTAACAGAACCGATCAAGATAAGGGCTTTGGACTATGGCGATCTGGATGCCATTGTGGAGATAGATAAACTGGTATTAGGCAAGGAAAGGCCAGAGTATTGGAATATGAAGATAGAGCTCTCTGAGAACAGGTCGCCCATGTCCTCTATAGTGGCTGAGTTAGATGGTAAAGTAGTAGGATTCATCATGGGGGATGCCAGTGGTTGGGAGTATGGTGTCCCTGATACGGTGGGTTGGATCGACACCATCGGGATCCACCCCGACTATCAGAAAAAGGGGATTGCCAGATTTTTGTTCAAGGAGATGGCAGCTAATTTGCAGAAGGTGGGGGTGGATACCATCTACACCTTTGTCAACTGGAAAGAATGGGATCTCCTGCACTTCTTTGACAAGATGGGTTTCAAAAAGGGGGATATGGTCCATATAGAGCTTAAATTGTAATAGCGTATTTCTTGAGAGGAAAGAGGGAGAGTGGGGAGCCTTTTCTAAAAGAGGGGTGGCTCCCCACTCTTTGTGGTGGGGAGGTATTATTCTTTCTTTTTTGGAAAGACCCTCTCCACGAGATCCGGGTACGGTGTAAGTTGAGCAAGTTGACGGCGGTATTCAGCATAATCGATCTCGCGTGTTTGAGATAGCTTCTGGCTACTGACGTTAAAGGCGTTGAAGCCGAGGAAGGCCTCGGTATTCATGTTGGCAGCGAGCCAGTATAGCTGATACTGTTTTTCGAGATCCCAGAAGAATTTCTTCCTCATCCTGACGCTCTCTAAGGTGGTCATCAGGCAGAGGTAGGTGGTCTGATTCAGTGTCCAGACCATTTGATTGACATAATCGTCGAGGAGCGTCCAATCGGTCTCGAGCTGCTTGAGTGCCTCCTGAGCCTCTTTGTAGTCCGCGCCTTTTTTGAGCTCGCCGTAGACAATTTCGCCGTTTTCAACGTAGTTGTCAATGATAACTCGGGGGTCACGGACCCATTCGCCCTTTGCGTTCTTCTTTATGGGAAGGGCCTTGGTAATGGCACCGAGGCGCTCCATCTTGTAAGCGCTCCACTGCTCATTGGAGGCGGACTGCCACATGGCGTGCTCCATAGACAGGTTCCAGGTCAAGAAGTTCGTTGAGCCACCAGTAGGTGTTGAACCATGTCTGGTGCCTGCCTGGCCGAAGGTTGCGGTGTCCGCTGCGACGGTAAAGTCACATGCCTGACCGATCTCCTGTCCACCCGCAATTCTCATTCCATTGGCGCGGCAGATGACAGGCTTGCGAGCCTTGAGAATGGCATCGATCATCCCAGAAAAGAGGTCCATGTACTGCATGTACTCCATTGGCCTCAGGGTGTAGTACTCGGCGTACTCTTTGGTGTTTCCACCGGTGCAAAATGCGCGATCTCCCATACTGGTAAAAATGATCGCCACGACGTCTCGCTCCATGGAAGCCCTGTGCATCCCTGCAATAACGCCCTTGATCATCTCGGTGGTGTAAGAGCCGTACTGAGCGGGGTTGTTGAGGGTAATCCATGCCGTATAGAGCCCATCAACCGGCTCCCCGGTTTTGGGGTCGATCATGGGTTTCTTTTCGTACATGGTGCACGGAGGTTCGGTCCCAAAAAATTCATCTCCCCATAAATTGTGATCCTTTTCTTCATTGTCTCTTGGCCACCAATCTAATAACATAACTCTCTCCTTTTTTTGAATTTTTTGTTTAGAAATCTGGTGTTAAGACAATCCTTTTAGCAGGTGAGCCTGCCTTGTGCACCTCCTCGTAGACCTCATTGATCTTGCTCATGGGCTTGGTTTCCACGAAAGGCTCGAGCTGGAGCTTACCAGTCAAGACCATGCCCAGAACAATAGGATAATACTCAGGGAGGCAGCCCCAGGTACCGATGATCTCAGCGTCGAAGGCCATCAGTCGTGCAATGCTGTACTCGTTCTTGGCCATCCCAAAGCCTACCACAATGAGCTTGCCGGTAAAGGATAAGAGTGTCAATGCCATATCCTGACCAGGCCTGGTTCCTGATACCTCAAATATCTTCCAGCCGTAGCCTGCCTCAATACCGTTTTCTTTGCATAAGCCCCTGAACTCTTTCTGAACATCGCGCGGTTCTTTGTCCACGGAGCTGATGACGAAATCAGCACCGTAATCAAGGGCCCTCTTGAGCTTTTCGGGATTCCTGGCGATACCGATGACGGTCTTGGCGCCCAGGGCCTTGGCAGTCTGTACCATATGGACACCGACACCACCGGTAGCCCCGATAACGATGACATTATCCCCGGGCTGTAGGTCCGCCCTTTTGGCTGCCTGATAGGGGGTGGTCATGGCATCGGCGATAACTGAGAAGTGGGATAGGGGGAATTTACCGCGGTCTTTTACCTCGCAGAGGTCTACCGAAGGAACAGGGATATGGCTTGAGTTGCCACCATAGATACCAATGCTATTTCCAGGCATCTTTTGAAAGAGACAGCGATTTCCTCTACCGGTCTTGCAGAGATAGCACTGCCTGCAGGGCATAACAGCCGGTATGATAACCTCTTTGCCGATCCATTTTTCATCCCCTGCCACCACCACTCCACTGATCTCATGGCCCAGGGTGAGGGGAGGTTTGGATACGGTGGGTACCCCGTCGAAGAAGAACCCGAGGTCAGTGTGGCAAACCCCGCATCCTGCTATCTCTACCAGGACCTCCCCTGGTTTCAGTTCCGGAACGGGGATAGTGGTTTTCTCGATCTTTCCCTCAGTGACCTTCCCCGTCTCTCTGTCCTTGCTCCATGGCTGTACCATCTGCCATGTCTGAATCTTATCGGGTATTGCTGACATTTTTCACCTCCTTGAGTTATGATAATTTAGGTCATTCCATAGCCACCATCTACGCAAAGGACCTGCCCTGTGATGTAACGGGCGTCGTCTGATGCGAAAAAGACAAAGGATGGGGCTATATCCTCTCCCTCGGCGAAGCGGTTCAGGAGGATGCGTCGCATGTAGATCTCTGCAAGTTTTGGATCAGTCCTGATTTTTTCCGTCATCTCGGTGGCTACGATCCCAAGTGAGATGCAATTGACATTAATTTCATACCTAGCGAGTTCCCTTGCAGCAGATTTGGTCAAGGTTATTATCCCCCCCTTGGCGGCACTGTAGTTGATTTGACCGACCGTACCGACAAGACCTGCGACGGAGGTAACATTGATGATGGAGCCCCTTTTTTGCTCCATCATATACTTACTTGCGTGTTTAATACAGAGCCACGGTCCCTTGAGGTGGATACCCAGCACAGCTTCCCACTGTTCCTCTGTCATCTTGTGGAGCATGGACGGCCGGGTGAACCCAGCATTGTTGACCAGAATGTCAATCCTACCAAACTGATCAACCGCGGCCTGAATAACTGCCTCTGCCCCCTTGTCGGTTGCCACATCAGCTTGAACAGCTACCCCCTTGCGACCAATCTTCTGTATTGCTTCCACCACCTCATTGGCTGTCTTGGGATTGGAAACATAGTTGACGACGACATCAGCCCCTTCTTTGGCGTAGGTCAGGGATATGGCTCTCCCAACCCCTCTTCCACCCCCGGTAACTACAGCCGCCTTACCCTCCAGCTTCATCCTTCTTTCACCTCCCTTCCCCAAACCATAAAGCCTATTCGATGATCATGAGAACGGAATCAGACGTTACCTCATCGCCCGCTTTTACATTGATCTCCTTGACAGTACCTGATACCGGAGCAACAATCGGCATTTCCATCTTCATGGCTTCCAACGTGGCCACCTGATCGTTCTCTCTGACCTGTTCTCCTGCTTGGACCAATACCTTAACTACTTTTCCAACCATAGGTACAGTTACTTCCATTTTTAATCCCTCTTTTCTATGAAGTTTCTTGCAATAATGACCTTTTGGATGTTTGAGGTACCCTCAACACTCTGATAGGACTTGGCATCTCTGTAGTACCGCTCTATCGGATACTCGGTACCGTAACCATACGATGCATAGACCTTCATCGCCTCATTGGCAGCCATAACTGCGGCTTCTGCACAGTAGTATTTTGCGGTGGAAATAGCAAGTGTTGGTCTCCCTCCTGCTTGCTCTAGGTTGTCCATGGTCCAGGCAGCCTTCAAGACTAGGAGTTTTGCCGCCTCATGCTCGCACCACATCCTGGCCAACTGATCCTGAATCATCTGGAACTGGACAATCGGCTGACCGAACTGAGTCCTCTCGTTGGCGTACTGCTTGGCCAGTTCAAAGCACTTCTCAGCCACCCCAGCGGCACGTGCTGCGCAGGAGAGGCGCGTTCTGTCAAGCATGTACATGGCGATCTTAAAACCATCCCCAGGCTTGCCCACTATGCTGTCCTTTGGAATTTTTACATCCTCAAAGATGATTTCGCCGGTGGGTGAACTGAAAAGGCCTAGCTTTTCAGTAATCGCCCGCTGTTCGATTCCAGGTGTCTTCATGTCAACCATAAAAGCGGATATCCCCCTGTGTTTCTTCTCACGATCGGTCATGGCAAAGATGATCCCAATAGTTGACACTGGTACACCGGAGATCCACATCTTGCTTCCGTTCAGGACATAACCGTCATCTACTTCTTTGGCCGTGGTCCTCATAGAGGCCACATCCGACCCGGTGTCGGCCTCAGTCAGTGCGAAGCAACCGTATTCATCTGCGCTGATAAGAGGCGGAATATATTTTTCACGTTGTTCCTCATTCCCAAAGGCCAACAGGACACCCTGAACGGCGTTCATCTGGAGGTTAAAGGTGACTCCGTAGGAAGGGCTCTCCTTGGCAACCTCAATGGTCGCAAGGGTAGCGGCGAGATACCCCATTTCAGTACCGCCGTATTTCTCCGGTGCAATACAACCAAAAAAGCCGAGTTCTGCCATTTTTTTAACAATTTTCTCGTTGTAAACGTGATTCTTCTCGTCTTCCTCTACCGTAGGAGCGATTTCATTCTGGGCAAAGTCTTTGGCCATATCTTGTAGGATTCGTTGTTCCTCTGTTAAACCAAGTTCCATGACATTCCTCCTTATTACTAAGTTAATAAAATAAAGCCTTTATGTCTCCAAACTTGATTGCCGCTGATGACGACAACTTTGTGCAATTTATAACAAACTCCTCCATTTTTGTCAAGCCCTTAAATTTAACCACTGGTAAAAGAGGGGATGAAATGGTATGTTACTGTACTGTAAAACCATCACGCAGGAGAAGACCGTATATACGGTTTAAGTAACCTTTTGGGGAAATGGGGGGGGGGGGGTTATCTCTTCAACTAAAGGTGTGTAAAAGGATCGGGGTCTTTTAAACGTCCGAGGTCAGCACAATCTCTCATAAGCGATTAAAAAAGGAGTTTTATGAAGGTCTTAGGGCTTGACGTGGGAGAAAAGAGGATAGGTATCGCCATCAGCGATGAATTGGGATGGACCGCCCAGGGGCTGAAGGTGTTGAATAGGAAGGGTATAGGTGACGACCTACAGGAGATAAAGGAACTGATCATGGACTCAGGGGTTTCTGGGGTAGTGGTGGGACTTCCCAAAAACATGAACGGTTCCTTGGGAGAGAGTGCACAGAGGGTATTATCCTTTGTGGAAAAGATGGAGGAATTCTTGTCTGTTCCCCTAATACTTTGGGATGAAAGATTAACTACATTAGAGGCCACCCGTATCCTTTTAGAGGCGGATCTCAGCAGAAAAAAAAGGCGCAAGGTGGTGGACAAACTGGCTGCTGTCCTTATTCTGCAGGGGTATCTCGATAGCTTGGCTCAAGTTGAAAAAGGGGAAGATCAGAAATGACGGGTCGTCTTTGGAGGACATCTTCTATTGGGGTGCTCCTGCTTGCCTTTTACCTCTTCTTGGACGCCTTTTCGTTCCTCTTGCTTCCCCCGAAATTCACGGGTGAAGAGAGGGAGGTAGTGGTCCCCAAGGGTTCGACCTTTAAACAGGTAATGCGTATTCTGGAGGGGAAGGAACTGCTGCGCAGTCCGATGAGATTTTATCTCATGGCGAGGATAGTAGGCGCTACGGGGAGGGTAAAGGCGGGAGAATATAATCTGAGCACCTCCATGCTCCCTCAAAAGATCCTGTGGAAGCTTGTCAAAGGGGATGTGATAAAATATCAGATTACTATCCCAGAAGGATATAGTGTCCGACAGATCGCCTCCTATTTGGAAGAAAAGGGGATCATAGATAGGCAAGAGGAGTTTTTCAAGCTGGCCTTCTCTTCCGAATTTGCCGCCAGTTTGGGGATAGCAGGAGAGGGTATGGAGGGCTATCTGTTCCCTGATACCTATCTCTTCTCCAGAGGGCTTATCCCTGAGGAGGTGATCAAGACAATGGCCATAAGTTTTAAGAGGGTCTATAAACCGGATTTTTCCCTGAGGGCCGCTGAGTTGGGACTAACGGATAGGGAGATCGTCATCCTCGCCTCCATCATCGAGAAGGAAACAGGTCTGCCCGAGGAGCGCATCCTGATCTCCGCAGTCTTCCATAACCGCTTGAAGAAGGGTATCCCCCTCTGTAGTGACCCCACTGTAATCTATGGGCTTGAGGGATTTGATGGAAACCTCAGAAAAAAGGACCTGAAGAAGAAGACGCCCTACAACACCTATTTGTTCCGGGGGCTTCCCCCTGGCCCTATAGCCAATCCAGGGAGAGCATCCATCTGGGCGGCCTTGTATCCTGCCCCGGTCAAATACCTCTATTTTGTTTCCCGCAATGATGGATCTCATCATTTTTCCGTCAGCCTAAGAGAGCACAACAAGGCTGTATGGCGGTATCAAAAAGGAGGCAGGAGGGGTCTTAAGTTGCAATGATCCTTTTCGATGGTTAAATTTTGATAAAGGGGCGTTTTTGTTATGGAGGCGGATAAACTCATTTTTGAACAGGGACCGATAAGACCTCCTAGCGAGGCCTATAGCCTCTTGATAAGAGCCACCAGGAACTGTACGTGGAACAAGTGTGCCTTTTGTCATACTTATAAAGGGAAAAAGTTTGAAAAAAGATCGGTCAACGAGGTCAAAGCTGACATCCAGGCCGCCAAGGACATAGCTGATGAGATAAAGGCACTCTCCTGGAGATCTGGCTATGGTGGTGATGTAACGAGAGAGTTGGTGGAGACCGTCTTTCGATATCCACATCTCTATAATGACCACTTCCGCAGCATCGCCCTTTGGTTATATGTCGGGGGAAAACACGTCTTCTTGCAGGACGCCAATTCCATCGTCCTCAAGACCACAGAACTAGTTGAGATCCTGACGTTTTTAAAGGATACATTCCCCCAGGTGGATAGGATTACCAGTTATGGTAGGTCCAGAACCATAGCTAAAAGAAAGAGTATCGAGGAATTGAAGGAGCTCAAAGAGGCAGGCCTGACAAGGCTACATATTGGCCTTGAGTCCGGATGGGACTTTTTATTGGAGTACATTAACAAGGGGGTTACCGCAGCGGAACATATCGAAGCCGGCAGGAAGGTGATGGAATCCGGGATTGAGCTCTCGGAGTATGTGATCTTGGGTCTAGGGGGAAAGAAGTGGTGGAAGGAACATGCGCTGGAGACGGCTAAGGTATTAAACCAGATCAGCCCCCACTTCATCCGCCTGCGTACCCTGAAGGTCCTCCCCCAAATGCCCTTGCAGAAAAAGATAGATGAGGGTGACTTCGTCCTCCAGACAGAAGAAGAGATGGTCAGAGAGGAGAGACTCTTGATAGAGAACTTCAACGGGATTGACAGCACTTTCTTGAGTGATCATATCCTCAACCTGTTAATGGAAGTAGAGGGCAAGCTTCCCGCGGAAAAAGAGAAGATGCTTAATATCATCGATGCCTTTCTTATCCTTCCCCCTGAGGAAAAACTCAATTTCAGGCTGGGAAAGAGGGCAGGGATCTATAATGTCATGGAGGATATGTCTGATCCTGTATTATATCGCCAAGTAGAAGATCTGGCAGAGAAACTCGAGGCTGAGCAGGGTGGGGTGGAAGCAGCCATATCTAAGATCAAGGAGGCCTTCCTCTAAGTCTTCCCAAAGCTCTCACAGTTTTATTTCTCCCTGTCTCTTCCAGATGGATGCCGAGATCTGCCAAACCTTAAAAGTTCTTAAAATTTATTGACTTCTCACTATAATATGATTTAATAGTTAAAAAACATGGGGTAGGACATGTGTTAAAGGGAATTTGGGGGAAGAAGGTAGTGGGGAAAGGAAGGTTCTTCAGGACTAAGGTCTTGATGTCGGTGAGGCTGAGGCTCATTGACCTCGTTAAAGGAAGAGGACTTACTTCTTGGATAGAAGGAAACACCAGGGAGTTGGCCGATGATGGGTTTGTAGTCGAAGTTGCTCGAGTTATGGTAGATGGCTTTCACATATTTACCGATGCCATGAAAGAGGGTAGGGGACTAGAGTTAGAGTTGGAACTTCCCTCAAATGGAGGAACATTGAGGGGAAGGGGGAAGGCCCTTTGGTTCAAGCAGTCAGCGGATGGTTCTTCGCGTCCCTTTGAAGCTGGTGTATTATTGACCGAGATAGGTGAAGAGGAGAAAGAGAGTTGGTTGGAGTTTACAAGGGGGTTGCCCGAATAATAATAAAGTTAGCATGACCTCTGCATATTAGGTACAGCTAAACCTTCACTCCTAAAAAATAAGGTTTTTCGAATTCCATGATGGATGAAAGATAAAATGGTTTACCTTATACTGTGAGAGGGAAAAAGAAAATCCCAAGAGAATAGCCATGAAAACGTATTCTTTCCCTTCATGAAAAATCCATCCTAGAGCCAACCCTGCTTCTCGCCGCTGGGTCCTCGCAGCGAGGGTAGGGCCCTTACCTTTTGTTGCAAATATTGGACATCCCCGAAATTACCCCATAGACCTGGCTTCAATAGCAGAGGGAGACAACTGCGCTTTTTTTGCGGACGTAGAAGCACATCCTAAAGATTCTAGCCATAAAAAGGCTTTAATTTTAACCAGTTATCATTGAAAACATAAAGTATCGTATCAGATAAGACATGCTTGCCAGTGTTCTTAAGAGCTCAACAAGTGGGGGATCACAGGAAATAGGCTTAAAAAACGTGCGTAAGACCCCAGAGACATACAGATATGTAGATTGATATCTAAATTAGTTTACATAATATATCTTATCAGACTCAATATGACTCAAAAAATAAGGTCCTTTACGACCCGCTTTGGCTAGGGCCATTTGCTAGGGTGTCAACAGATACTATTTCTCCTTTGATTTCATCGCCTTCAATGGTCAAAAACCCAATGCTATTTGCTCTACTGTCAGTCGGAGAACCGGGATTAAAAAAGAGAGTATCACCACGTATATGATTTGCGCCATTATGGCTGTGCCCATAGATAATGCACTTCACATCCTCTCCCTGGAAGGCTTTTTCAATCCTCTCCTCCAAGTCATGCGGTGCGCCCCATCCATGGATTACTCCAATCATAATACCTTTTACCTTAAAAATCCTCTTCTCAGGGAGCAAGGAACGTAATTCAGGTGGATCCATGTTTCCATGTACAGCAACTAAATTGCCTGAAACCATTTCATTTAGATAATAATAGACCTCCGGACTGGTAAAATCGCCTGCATGGACCACCATTTGGCAGTCAATAAAACGATTTTTGACCAAATCCATAAATTCCTTCGTTAGATATGCCAGATGAGTATCTGAGATTACGCCTATACGCATTTTTGTCAATAATTATATATTGTTAGGATTTATTCTTTAAAAAATTACCTTAAATATTTCCATTCTAGTGGTCAGCTCGTACATGTGAAAGGGCTCATACGCTAACTGTATGCTTCACGGAAATTGCCATCCAGTCCTCTTTATGTAAGGTAAAGGAGCTTTGTTGTCAACCCTTAATCCCTCCTTGATTAGAAGGGGGAATAGTGGTATTTTAAATATATCCATGGGATGGGATGTAACTTGTGTCATCTTGGCAGGGGGAGAAAATCGCCGCATGGGGCAGGACAAGCTCTTCGTCCAAGTGGGAGATGTTCGCCTCTTTGATTGCGTCTATGGTAGATGTCAAGATCTATTTTCTGAGATCATCATCGTGACCAACCAACCCCAACACTTCGACGACTATCATGCCCTTATAGTTACGGATGAGATTCCAGGGGCTGGTTCCTTGGGAGGTCTTTACACGGGGCTGTTGCGGGCGAGCCATTATCATACATTTTGTGTGGCCGGTGATATGCCCTTTCTCCAATCCAAACTCATCGCTCATCTTATCCAGATGAGGTTCAATTATGATGTGGTCATTCCCATTACAAGAAAAGGGTTAGAACCCCTTCACGCCCTCTACTCAAAGAGGTGTATTGAACCCATCTCAAAGCTTCTGGCAAGGGGGAAGTTCAAAATCGCCAAGTTTTTCCCCGATGTGCTGGTCAGGTATTGTGAGGAAGAAGAGATCGGAAAGCTCGATCCATCTCTTGCCTCTTTTACCAACATTAACACCAAAAAGGACCTCTTGAAGATACAAGAGCTGTTAAAAGATAATGGATGGAGGGACAAATTAAAGGCTTAATAAAGAATATATATTTAGCCCTACTACTCGCTATCCTCCTTGCTCCCCTACCCTCTTCCGGATCTTCTTCTAAAGAGCTTTTGCAGGTAGGAACTGGAGCCTTTAAAGACGGTTTTTATCAGGTAGCTGAGGCCCAATTTCGTGAGTTTCTACAGTTATATCCCGGACATCGTCAGGTTCCGAGGGTTATGTATCTCTTGGGGAAGGCGCTCTATGAGCAGAAGAAGTTTGCTGAAGCCAAGGGTGTCTTTGAGAAGTTACTTTACGCAAAAAAGAATTTTAAAGAAAGAGAGGCGGTATATTTCTGGCTGGCCCGCTCCTGCGAAGAGCTAAATGATCTCACCTGTGCTAAAAAGGGGTTTTTGGTCATCATCGAAAGGTATCCCAAAAGCCCTTGGTATCTTTCCTCCCTTTACCTGCTTGGTAAGATCTCATTTCAGGAAGACCAGTTCAAAAGGTCGGAGGAATACCTCAGGAAGGCCCTCGGAAAGGACTGCAAGATCGCTGCTCCTCTGTCCTGCCACGTCAAGTTTTGGCTTGGACTAACCCTCTATGAACAAGGGAAGTATAAGGAGGCAGAGGATTCATTCCATGAGGCAGTAAGCAGCGTATTTAAAGATGGTCCCCTCGAAGAGACCCTCTATTGGCTGGGAGAGACCAAAATTAAATTAAAAAAATATAAGGAAGGGGCAGAGACCTTTTCCTCCCTTCTGAGCGACTTCCCTCAATCTCCCCTTACCCCCAACGCCCTCTATGGGAAAAGTTGGTGTTTGTATATGTACGAAATGAAAGAGGAGGCCTTGAAGGGGCTTTTAACATTACAGAGGGGGTTTCCACATAGCCCGTTGTTCCCCCAAGTCTTGTCCCTCATGGGGGAGATATATATGGGCCTTGACAGATATCAGGAGGCCATAGAGGTCTTCAAAGAAGTCCTCAGCCGATTTCCTAAAGATCCTATAAAGGGACAAATCCTTTTGAACCTGGGTTGGTGTTACCTCCAAATAGGTGACCTCCACCGGCTCAAAGAGATAGCCTTTGAAATAGTTAAACTCCCTCCGGGAGAGCGCGAAAGGGACTTGGCGCAGTATATCCTGGGTGAGCTCAATTCCTATGAGGGTAAGTGCCAAGAGGCCCTGCCCTACTGGTTCAACCTCCTCAACGTCACTCCTTATCGTCAATATGCCCTATTTAACATCGCCCTCTGCTCCTTCAATGAAGGAAGGTTTAAGGAAAGCCTCGTTAACCTCGACCTCCTGCAGCTGGAGTACCCAAATTTTAAAAAGATGGACGAAGCCCTATGGATTAAAGGGGAGTCCTTCCGGGAGCTTAGAAACCTGTCCGAAGCGAGCAGGGCCTACCAGAGTATCATAAAACAGTACAAGAGGTCCCCGTGGTATCCTTGGTGCGTTTACAGGATGATGCTTATTCTCTTGGATAAGGGGGATCTTGATAGGGGTGAGAGATGGTTTCATATCCTGCATAGAAAGTTTCCCTACCATAAACTGTCTTATGAGGCGGCCCTAAAATTGGGCATACGGAAGGTGGAAAGTGTAAAATACGAATCCTCTCTCCGCTATCTAGATATCGCTGTCCGCTCTCCTGATAGAGGGGTAGCCCAAAATGCCCTTTGCTGGCAGGGTGAGATCTACTTTAACCTCAAGGAGTATCAGAAGGCCTTGAGTTGTTATCAAAGGGCCATCGGTGAAAAACCCACCAAAGGGGATGCGTGCGCTGCCGTGGCATATTTGGAGACAGGAAACATCAAACACCTCTTGGGTGATCAAAAGGGGGCAAAAGAGGCCTATAAAAAGGCCTTGCATATCTCTGGGGATAAAGAATTTATAGACAAGGTAAAAGGGCTGTTAAAGGAGTTGACTGAGGCCATGGAGGAGGGCCATTGATGCTGCGGTGGGAGATCAAAGAGATGAGGAGGGATCACCTAAAACAGGTTATGGAAATTGAGAGAAAATCCTTCCCTACCCCTTGGACCAGGGGTATGTTCCTCTACGAGCTAACCTCTCCCAAATCCTTTAATTTCGTGGCCACCCCTCTGATGGAAGAGGAAAAATTGGTCTTAGGCTATATCATCTTTTGGATGGCCAAGGGGGAGGTTCATATATTAAATTTGGCCACCCATCCCTCCTTTTGCAGATTGGGGATTGCCTATTCCCTCATCCTTTTCGCCCTAGACTTTTCCTATAAAAAGGGGGGGATATTGTACATTCTAGAGGTCAGGCAGGGGAACCATGCTGCCCTCAACCTTTACCGGAAGGTGGGCTTTGCACCTTGGGGGATTAAAAAAAGATACTACCCCGATACCGGTGAAGATGCCATTATAATGAGGCTCTTTTTCGGGGATCGAACACATGGCCAAGATGCCGATGGGCAACCCCACCTACCTTAGGGGACAAATAAGGGAGAGGAAAAGGATAGGATCCCTTTATCATCGTTTGAGGATCTCACTTCCCCAACCCATTGGCCCTGTACTACCCGGGCAATTTGCCATGTTGAAAATAGAGGGCGGAGGGAGCATTATATTGCCCCGTCCCTTCTCCATCCATAACTTTGAGGAAGGGGAGAGAGTTCCTTGGCTGGACTTCCTCTTCAAGGTAGTGGGCAAAGGAACAGGTCTATTGGCCGAGATATCGGTTGGTTCGCCAATCATGGTTTTGGCCCCCTTGGGTAAGGGCTTCCCTGCCCCACCGCGGGGTTATAAACCCTTGTTCATTGCAGGAGGGATGGGTATTGCCCCACTCTTCCCCCTTATCATGAGGATGAAATCATCTTCCTCGCCCCTCTGCCTTCTCTATGGGGCGAAATCCCAAGGTGACCTCATCTGTCTGTCTGAGCTCCTCGATCTGAAGGAGATAACGATCAAGATCGCTACCGAGGATGGAACAGCGGGAACAAAGGGTATGGTGACAGAACTCCTGAAAGGAGATGATGACGACGGAGGGGATCAGATAGTGATCTATGCCTGTGGTCCAGAGCCTATGTTAAGGGCTGTATCTAAATTTGCCGCTGAGCATAAGAAGCCCTGCTGGATCTCTTTAGAGAGGCGGATGGCCTGCGGGGTTGGCGCCTGCCTCGGTTGTGTGGTGGAGACCAAAAGAGGATATAAGAGGGTTTGTAGGGAAGGACCTATATTTGAGGCCCGAGAGATACTATGGTGAGATGATGCCTAGCTTGAAGGTAAAATTGGGGGAATTGGAGCTGCAAAACCCGGTAATGCCGGCTGCGGGGACCTTCGGTTATGGGGAGGAATACTCCTCTCTCATCGAACTTAATAGACTAGGGGCTATCGTAACAAAAGGGGTCTCTTTAGCACCCCAGGAGGGCAACCCTCCCCCCAGGATATGGGAGACCTGGGGAGGAATGTTGAACTCCATCGGGTTGCACAATGTGGGGCTGGAGATATTCGCCAAGGAAAAACTACCCTTTTTGCGTCGCTCGAAGACGCCTATCATCGTAAATTTTTTTGGACATACAATAGATGAGTATGCCGAGAGTGCCCGAAGACTGAGTGACTTAGAAGGGGTGGCCGCCCTAGAGGCGAACCTATCCTGTCCCAACATCAAGGAGGGTGGGATCCACTTTGGGGGCAAACCTCAAACAGTAGCTAAAACAACAAAAATGATAAGAAGATCAACAAAATTGCCCATAATAATTAAACTATCTTCTAACGTATCAGATATCAAAGAGGTTGCCATAGCAGCCGAAGGAGAGGGGGCGGATGCCATCTCCTTGATCAACTCGATCCCTGCCATGGCGATAGACTTGGAGACAAGGAAACCTGTATTGGGGGGCATAACCGGAGGCCTTTCTGGACCGGCCATTAAGCCCATTGCCTTAAAGGCCGTTTGGGAGGTGGCATCTAAGGCCAAAGTCCCACTAATTGGGGTCGGGGGAATAATGGACTACAGGGATGCCCTGGAATTTTTGATTGTGGGAGCTACGGCCGTTCAGGTGGGTACAGCCAATTTCATCAACCCCAAGGCGTTGCTGGAGATAATTGAGGGAATTGAGGCTTTTCTCAAGCGAAAAGGAATTGAGGATATAACGGAGATGATCGGAAGCCTGGAATTATGAATTTAAAGTGGAATATATTCCGCTGTCCTGCCGATTTGAGGGAGGAACTGGGCAAACAACTGAACATACCCCCTGTGGTCGCCCAACTCCTTATCAAGCGTGGGATCACGGATCCTCGAGAAGGTGAGAGGTTCCTGTCGCCCTCTCTCAATCACCTCTATGATCCCTTTGTCATGAAAGATATGGACAAGGCGGTGGCAAGGGTCATCCAGGCTATACAAGGGCAAGAGAATATTTTAATTTACGGGGACTATGATGTAGATGGTATAACTGCCTGTGCCCTCCTGGTGGATTTTTTGCGTTTATTAGGGATTCAAGCTTCTTATCATATCCCCCATAGATTGAAGGAGGGCTACAGTCTCAACCTAGAAGCCGTGAAGAAGTTTGCTGCCCAAGGAGTAGAACTCTTGATATGTGTCGATTGTGGGATCAGCGATCGAGAGGAGATAAAATTTGCCCAGCAATTAGGGATGGATACCATTGTAGTAGATCATCATGAGGTTCCAGCCCAACCCCCTCCAGCCAGTGCCATCCTCAATCCCCTACAGTTGGATTGCCCTTTCCCCTTTAAGGGGTTAGCCGGAGTGGGGGTGGCCTTCAATCTCGTTGTGGCGTTGCGCAGCAGGTTAAGGGAGTTAGGGTTCTGGCGGGACCGGGGGGAACCGAACCTTCGTCGCTACCTGGACCTTGTGGCCTTGGGGACTATAGCGGATATAGTCCCCCTGATGGATATGAATCGAGTCCTCGTGAAACATGGTCTGAAGGAATTGGAAAATAGCGCTCGACCAGGCCTCTCAGCCCTTAAAGAGGTGAGTCGTATAGGTGGGAGAGAGATCTCTACGGGGCAGGTGGCCTTTCGCCTTGCTCCCCGCCTCAATGCCGGGGGAAGGGTGGCCGATGGGCAGATGGGAGTAAAGCTCCTCCTGGCAAAAGAATATGCGGAGGCCAAAATGATCGCTGAAGAGCTGGATCGGGCCAATCGAGAACGCCAGGCCATTGAGGAGGGGATTTATAGAGAGGCCAAGGAGGTAATCCAACAAGAGGGGCTCATGCATCGGAGGAGTTTGGTTTTGAGCAGCGACAGCTGGCACCCCGGTGTCATCGGGATCGTCGCCTCCAAGCTCGCCGAAGAGTTCTGGCGGCCTACGATCTTGATCGCTATGGATGGGGAGGAAGGGAAAGGGTCGGCGCGGAGCATAGTGGGATTCCACCTCTATGAGGGCCTCAAGGAGTGTGGCAAGCACCTGTTGGGGTTCGGTGGGCATAAATATGCTGCTGGCCTGAGGATCAGCCGCAATAAGCTCAAGGCTTTTAGTGATGGTTTTGAAAAGGCGGCAAAGGGGAAGGTAAAAGATGAAGACCTCACCCCCACCATCTTTATCGACGCCGAGGTGCAGCTGAAAGAGATCACCCCCCAGCTCTTAGGCCACCTCGCCCTCTTTCCACCCTATGGAGCAGCTAATCCCAGGCCCCTCTTCTCCACAAGAGATAAACTCCCTCTATACGATGTCAGGACAGTGGGGAAGGACAGTCTAAAGTTTAAACTAAAGGAAGAAAAGGCGGCCTATGAGATCATCGGCTTTGGTATGGGATACCTCGCCCATCATCTCCCCCCCGAATTGAGGATAGCCTTTCATCCGCAGATGAACGACTGGAAGGGATTAAAGAGGCTTCAATTAGAGCTGAGGGCTGTGGAAATAGACCGTGATGGTTAACCCCTCACCATCTTGGTATCCTGGGCATATCTCCTCAGTCCATCCAAGATAGCGGTAGCCAATTCATCGAGATACCTTTCGTCTCTAAGCCTTCTTTCCTCCATCGGGTTGCTGATGAAGGAGACCTCGATCAGTATAGAGGGCATCTTTGCCCCGAACAGTACCACAAAGGGGGCCTGCTTCACACCGAGGTCTTTCACATCGCTATACCTCTCTTTAAGCCTACTTACCAAGGCCCCTTGTACATATTCGGCGAGTTGAGATGATTCATTCACTTTGGCATTAAGCATGAGGTCGTAGAGGATGAGCTGGAGGTCACTTATCTTCTCGGGTGATACCCCACTCTCTCTTGCTGCTAGGCGTAAGGCGTCCTCATCGGTGGTAAAGTTGAGAAAATAGGTCTCTATTCCATGAGCCTCTCTCTTCTTGGTGGCGTTGGCATGAATGGAGACAAAGAGATCACCTCCCTTTGTATTGGCGATGGCTGTCCTTTCCTCCAAAGGTATGAAGCTATCATCCTGGCGAGTCATGACAACTTCCCACCTCAACTCTTTCCTGATCTTATCCCTCAACTTTTGGGCGATCTTTAAAACCACGTCTTTTTCCCTAAGACCTTTGGGCCCTATTGCCCCTGGATCTCCGGCCCCATGGCCAGGATCTATCACCACCCTGAAGGACCGGGGCCTCTGGAGAGGGGGGGGCTTGATGACCTTCGCCTTCACAGGCTTGCCCAAGACGTCTATCACGATCCTAAAAGGATCGGTCAGGGAAAAGATCTTATAATCGATGAGACTCTCCAGATCCAGCACTACACGCACGGTATCGGGATTATATTGTCCGGCCCGAGCCCTCTTAAGGAGTCCATCCTCAATGGGGATCGGTTGAGTGAGCTGAGGGCTGAGTCTGGCAACCTTAAGGTCTATATAGAGTCGGTGGGGTTTTTTTAGCGTGGGGTCTTCTCTTAAGAGATGGTCCTTGTAGGTAACCTCTTGGTCGAGATCGATCACTATGCGGGTGTAAGCGGGATCGGACCAGTGCCTAATGCCCGTGACCAAGCTCTTTTTCTGAGATGTACCAGGAGGAATTATTTGAAATGCCAGAACCTGATCTTCACCAAAAAGGAGGGGATGTGAGGCTGAAACCCACGACAAAAGACAGACAAACACTAATCCTGCAACCTTTTTTAGCATTCCTCAAGACATCCGTAGAACTCCCCCAAGGGAGGCCCTTCAGAAAAGGGGAGATAGTAACGACGAAAGGTCCTTTGCTAAGAAGTCGTGATCCTCCTCGGCTGTACGATCCGGGGGGCTATAAAGATCAAGAGTTCCTTTTTGTCCCTATCCTTCTTCTTCTTTTTAAATAGCCAGCCCAATAACGGGATTTTGTAAAAGACGGGGACCCCATGCACACTACCGGACTTTTCATAGGTATAGATCCCACCGATCACCACTACCTCTCCATCCTTGACCAGGACCTCTGTCTGGGCCTCTTTTTTGTCGATGGCTGGTACACCCAGTACCGTATTGCTCCAGTCAGGGGTATCTTTAGAGATCTTGATCTCCATCCTTATGTGCCCATCAGCAGTCACATGGGGGGTGACAGTCAGTTTCAGGTTGGCCTCTATGAACTCGGTGGAGATCGTACCCTCCTCTGTATACTTCGGGTAGGGTATACGCAGACCC
This sequence comes from Deltaproteobacteria bacterium, assembly GCA_030672385.1. GTDB lineage: Bacteria > Desulfobacterota > B13-G15 > B13-G15 > RBG-16-54-18 > DAOVGN01. Next base: position 22,938 of record DAOVGN010000057.1, read on the forward strand.
TGTTCTATATATGCCTCAGTATGATCCAGGGTAGTAACCCTGGGACTTGAGATCACCTGTCCGTCCCCTGTCTCCTCCAGGGCTGAAATCTTTACCTGCAGATATTTGGTATTTTTTATATTCGCAATTATCATTTCTATGGCACCACCATGGCCGCTACTTGCCCCAGCAGGTAGGTCCACCACAAAGTCTCCACTGCTGGCCCCCTTAGTCTCTACATTGACATTTTCTTTGGGAAAATCCTCCGTGATTTTCCCACCCCACGATATTCCCAGCTCCCTGGCGAAGTTAGTGCTGGCCTCTATGACCTTCGCCTGGATCAAGATCTGAGGGGTCTGGGCATCCAGTTTTTGCACCAGGTCCTTCGCCTTTTCCACATTGGTTAGAATGTCCTTTACGATAAGGGTATTGGTGCGCTCATCCACGGTTACGGTCCCCCTGCCGCTCAGGAGGTCTTTGACCTTAGGGGCGAGTTCCGTAGCCGTGCTGTAGTTCACCGGTATCAATTCGGTGACAAGGGGTGCCAGCTCTTCGCTGGCCTTGGTAGCCGCTGCCCTCGCCAGTTTATCTTTTTGCAACCTCTCCAGGGGGGCTATTCGGATGACGTTGCCTATCATCTCCATCCCCAAGTTGTTCGCCTGCAGGATGACATCTAGTGCCTGATCCCAAGGGACATCTACCAATCTGATGGTGACCTTTCCCTTTACATCCTCGGTGGTGATGATATTCAGGTTGCTCACCTCTGCAAAGAGCCGCAGTATGTTATCGATGTCTGCGTCCTTGAAATCCAGGGTGACCTTCTTCCCTGTATAGACCTTTTGTGCCACCCTCTCAGGGAGGGTGGCAACCGGCACAACCTTCGGCACCGGCGCTGGAGGGGCAACCTCCTCCTTTTTCACCTCTGCAGGTTTCTCCACCACTTTTACCTCAGGGGGCTTTTTGACGGTGACCACCTCAACAGGTTTGGGTTTTTCTACCCTAAATTCTTCAGGCCTCGCAAAATCGAGATAGATCCTGCTGTCCTCCTGCTGGACATCAAAGGCCACCATCTTGCACAACTTCACAAGGATTCGGGCACTCTTTTGGTCATCAAGCACAATATTACTGGGGGTGATCATCACCACAGGGCTGGCGAATTCATGGGTATCTAAAGGTCTGGTAAGCTTTGAGGGGACAATCATTCCCTTTACCTCTACCAGCACCGTATCCTCTGGTCCCTTCACCACATCATAGGGGGCCTTCGCCGAGGTGCAGATAATAATCCTCGATTTATCCTTCAGCTGCTTAAAGTCTATCCCGGTGATCTCTCCCGTCACAGGTACTGCAGGAGGAACCTTTTCCTCCTTGACAACCTCCTTTTGGGGCGCAGGAACAGGAGGAACAGGGACCTCTGCCTTCACCTCCTTCCCCAACACGACCCTCAACTCATCACCGACGCGATCGATCCTGTGGGCAGGGAGTGCCTTGGTTGGAATATCGAGGACCACTCTGACCTTCTTGGGGTGATCTCCTAAACGCACCTTTTTCAGAAAAGGGGAATCGACCAAGACCGCCCTCGAAGGAAATTTTCTCTTTATCTTCCACAGATCAATTACCAAACGTGTCGGCTTCTGCAGAGCAAAGGTATTGTAATCTCCCACCCTTCCGTCTGTCTTCAAACTCAAGATCACTTTATCTTTTTGGGACTTATCTGCATAGACGCCGACTAAACTCTGAGCAGGAGCCATTTCTTTTGGGACAACTTTCTCCTTTACTGGTGGAGGGGCCTCTTCAATGATCTCTATTTCCTTCTTTTTCTCCTCTTCCCTGGCAATAAGAGGGCCCCGTTTACCAACGTCTATGTAGAGGAGGGGGCCTTCCTTTTGGACTTGATATCTGACTAGTTTATTCAGACATATACAGATCTTGGCATTCCCTTCCTGTTGAGTGGCAACGATCTCCTTTATTACATCATCACCAACCGTTATGGGGGTGGAGACTCCTTCAGCCAACTCCGTTTGTGGGATATCGATCACCAGCTTCAACGGTTGGGGGATGAGCTTAAAGAACGTATACACCAGAGGGGATTCCCCCTCGATGATCACTCTCTTGCCCTCATCCCTGTCTACTACCTCTATATTCTTAATGAAATTTTGGGGGACGGCTTTCGGCAAGGGTTGTACCTTTTCACGGGGGGCACAACCCATTACCAATAAGATAATGGAGATCACCACTACTCCACAGCACCCCTTCTTCTTATTAAGGCTCTTCATAGTTTTTCCCCCTCCCCAGGGACATGTAATCTCAAAAGGATCTCCTTTGACCTGATATTGCCCAAATAATCTTTATACCGCTCCTCTATGATTACACTGTCTTTGAGGATTTTTTTCACTTTGCCGAAGTTTCTCCCGATATATGTCCCCTTCTCGACGATATAACCTTTCCCCTCAGAATCCTCCACCATCGCCCTTCCCTCTGTTTTTCCCACCAGGATGGCCACCAGTTTCAGTTGACTGAGGTCATATTTCTGCAGGGGGGTGAGGGATATCTGTTCCCCGGAGGGTTTTACAGGGGTTTGCATGGCGATGAATGGCTGAAAGGGGTCCCTCTTGCCTGTGGGATCGTAGACATAATGGCGCTTTTCCTCCTTTTGCTGCAAGGGCGATGTAGAGGTCGCCGGTGCCGGTGTGGGGACACTTGGTGAGGGTTTTCGGGATTTGGGTGCCAGCATAACCTTTTCCCGACCCTCTTCTTTTTTGCTATCGGTGCGGGGTGACCTGTCGCATCCCCCCAGGATAAGGGCGATACCGATAATCAAGATGAGGGCGCAAGGCCCTTTTGACCTTCTTTCTCTAACCATTTTCACCACGCCTATTTCTTCTTGGCTCCCTCAACCTTTTCCAAATATCTATAAGTTGTGGCAACGCATGAGGTACTCAACAGGATCTCCCCCTTTTTCTTTGCGGGGGCCTTTACGAGAGAGAACTGCGCGATGTTTACTATGCGCGAAAGGGTGCCCACATGATAAAAGAACATCCCTATCTTGTGATACGACCCCACAAACTTTAATTCCACGGGGACCTTAGCATAAAATTGCCCAGGCTGCTCCCCCTGAGGTTTAAACAAAAGTAATTCCAAGCCAGCCTCTTTGCCCAGATTGGATATGTTCTTCAACAGGTTGGGAATCTCCCTTTTGTCCGGCAACTTGCTTAAGGCCTCCCTTAGATCCTCGCTCATCCTCCCCAACTCCTCCTTAAACTTGTCAAAGTCCTTGGCGATGTTGCTCTTTATATTTTTTTCTCTAATAAGGTCATTCAACTTCGATTCCTTGGCTTCAATCCGCCTTGTCTGCGGAAGGTGAAAGGCGTACACGTAGGTCCCTAAGATGGCCGCTGAGATCAGCAAGAGGATACCTACTTTTTGCGGTGTAGGTAACTTGATGATGGTGTCCAGAGAGACTGCCATGGGATCCTCCTTAAAGGGAAGTTGAACAGAGCAAACTAAACTTTTTTAGCCTGAGACCTCCCCTCACAAATTGTTCTGTCACCTCCAGTTCTACCCCGCCGAAATATCTGGAGCGCTCTAATAGGGTCATGAAATTAGCGATAGTCTCATTGTCCAACGCTACACCTACAATCTTCAGCTTCTTTCCATTCTTATCCAAGCTCTCGATCCACATCTTCTCCGGTATACTCTGGCTCAGTTCGTCTAGTACACATACCGCACTTAACCTTCCCGCTTCCAAATTATTGATGATAGTTAACTTTTTCTGAAGCTTGGCCTTTTTCTCCTTTAACTTGTCTATCTCACCCACCACCTCATTTATCTTAGTTATCTCTTCCTTGACCAAGTGCAATTGGGCATCAACACGTTTCTCGCGCTGCTTTGTAGACCAGTTAAGATAAGCGACAGCCACAAAGGTCAAAAAGAGGACGAGGATTAAGATGGAGGTCTGAAATCGAAGGGTTTCCTTTTTCCTCGCCTCCCGTACAGGTAGTAAGTTTATCTCTATCATTTCTTATATCTTCCTTAAGGCCAACCCTACACCTACGGCCATTAAGGGGCCGATATCCTTTAAATACTCAGGATCAAAGGCTCGCAGGTTGACCGCTATGTTTGCAAATGGATTGATGATCTCTACTGGCAAATTAAGCCTCTCTCCCACAATCTGTTTTAATCGGGGGACCTTGGAGCAGCCACCACCAAGGTAGATGCGAGCTATCCTCTCTTCGGGGAAAGTTGCGGTAAAGAAATCCAAAGACTTGGCTATCTCCAAGGCAATGGTGGAAGAGGTCTTGTCAAGCACCCTATCGATGGTATGCGGCGTTCCTTTATCCGATACACCACCTAATTTCAAGCCTTCAGCCTCCTCAAAATTTACGCTTAGCTCCTTTTGGATCTCTTCTGTGTAAAGATTCCCCCCGGTGGAGATATCCCTTGTGAAGAGGGACCTCCCCCCCTTAACGATATTGAGGTTCATTATGCTGGCTCCAACGTCACATAAGACCACCAAATCTCCTATCTCCAAGGGATAATTTAGTTCGTACATATTCTCCAGGGCAAAAGAATCTATGTCAATAATCGTGGGACTCAACCCTGCTTCCTTGACGACGGCGACATAATCTTCGATAAAATCTTTCTTGGCGGCAACGAGAAGGACTTCCATATGTTCCCCCATCTCCTTTTCCGGGGTTGATAATATTTGAAAGTCAATGTTCACATCATTTATGTCAAAGGGGATATACCGCTCTGCTTCCACTAGGACATTCTCCTCTAGCTCCGATTCCGTCATCTTGGTGAGGGTGATCTTCTTCACGATTACCGAATGGCCGGACACAGAGACGGCCACCTCCCGCTTTTGAATCTTATAATTAGAGGCCAATTCCCTTATCGCCTCCACCACTGTTGTGGAATCCATCAAGCTCCCATCCACGATGGTCTCTGGAGGCAGGGGGTTTAGGCCTATGTTGTTGAGTTGGTAGCCTTTCCCTGTATCCTTGATGTTCACAAATTTGATGGCGCTGGTACCTATGTCCAGCCCTAGTACCTGTTTCCCTTTACTTGTAAAGAGTCCCATCGATCCATCCCCAGAAACCTTTTAAATTGAAATACCAACTTTTTTCAATGTCAAGCATTTTTATAGAGATTTTTTAAAAAATTTGTCCCTATCAAGGATTTAATCTATAGCGGTTCAACTTCTCCCTCAAGGTTGAACGGGAGATCCCTAAAACCCTGGCCGTCTCCGATTTGTTCCCCCTTTTCTCTTGCAGCACCTTTAGGATGTATCTGCGTTCCACTGCGGCCAGAGGGCTGAACCCATCCACATTATCCACCCATTTCTCTCCTAGGGAGGAGGCCCTTTCCACTTTATTCCTCCTCAATTCAAGGGGGAGGTCTTCAGGGGCAATTAGATCTCCTCTAGCCAAGATCATAGCCCTTTCAATGACATTTTTCAGTTCTCGCACATTTCCCGGCCAAGAATAGGCCAGTAGGAGATCGAGGGCCTCATCGGTAACACTTCTTATCTCCTTTCCTAATTCCCTTCCTATCTTCTTGTTGAAATACTGTGTGAAAGTGGGTATATCCTCCTTCCTATCGCGTAGAGGAGGTAAATCTATCACCATTACCTTGATGCGGTAATAAAGATCTTTGCGAAATTCCCCTGTCTCCACCAATTGAGCCAGCTCCTTATTGGTAGAGGTAATTACCCTTACATCCATTTTAATGTCTCTTTCCCCCCCTACTCTCCTGAGAAGATAAGTTTCTAAAAATCTCAGTAATTTCGGCTGAAGGGAGGGTTTCATCTCTGAGATCTCATCCAAAAAGACCGTCCCCCCTTGAGCTAATTCTATGAGGCCCGGCCTGTTCTCCTTGGCATCGGTAAAGGCACCTTTCTCATAACCGAAGAGCTCGGATTCCAGCAAAGCCTCAGGGATAGCGCTACAATTTATCTTAATGATGGGCTTTTGTCTTCGTCGGCTTTGATAGTGGATGGCGTTAGCCACCAATTCCTTTCCTGTACCACTTTCACCCTGAATTAAGACAGGAGTTCGTGGGGTCTGACTTATCAAGGAGATAAGTTCCCTCACCACGTCCATCTGAGGGCTTACCCCATAGATCTCTTCCTCCTCTTCTTTATCCCTGTGTTTATAACGCAATCTGAGGAGCTCCCCCCTTAGTTCCTTGGTCTCCAAGGCCTTCTTGACCGCCAACCGCAATTCGTCTATCTCAAATGGCTTATTTATATAATCATAGGCTCCGGCCTTCATGGCTGCAACCACCGTTTGCACATCGGCATAGGCAGTCATCATGATAACAAGGGGATCGCTATCTATTTCCCTAATCTCCTTCAGTATGTCAAAACCGTCCATATCCGGGAGCTTTATATCCAACAGGATGAGATCGAAGACCATCTTCCGGAGGCAATAAAGGGCATCTTCACCCTTCTGGGCAGAGGCCACTTCACAAGACATCTTTTCCAAGACCTCTGATAGGGTGCGACACATCACCTCGTCATCATCAACAATGAGTATATTAGGCTTGACTTCCATCATCAATCTTTACCGGGAGGTCTAGAATGAACGTAGAACCATTCCCCTGGGAACTCTCCACTTCAATCTTCCCTCCATGTCCCTCTACTATCTTATGGGTTATGGAGAGGCCTAATCCTAATCCCTTACTCTTAGTGGTAAAGAAGGGATCAAAGATTTTGGGGAGATGTTCGGGCTTTATCCCCACACCAGTATCCTTAACCTTGACCTGAATCCATCCTCTTGGTAGATTCCTTCTTTTTATCTCCACTGTCAATTTCCCTCCAGCTGACATAGACTGGAGGGCGTTGAGGAAAAGATTCATAAATACCTGCTGCATCTGATTAAAATCCAGGGGGATGGGCGGCAAACCATTGCCATATATCTCTTTGATTTTAATCCCTCTATTTTCTGCCTCCTTCGCCAAAAGACCCTTTACCTCTTTAATAAGATCCTGGATCTGACAAGGAGCAAGGTTAAGGTGTTTGGGCTTGGCAAAGGAAAAAAAGGTGCGCAACAGATCGTTGAGCCTGTCGATTTCTTTAATGATCCTATCGAGATACTCCTTCCTAGGGTCATCGTTACCCAACTCTTCATTTAAGGCTTGGGCGGTGGTCTTGATTCCAGCCAGAGGGTTTCTTATCTCGTGGGCCAAGGTGGAGGAGAACTCCCCCAAATATGCCAATCGATCCATCTTCACTATCTCTCCATGCATCTTATAGACATGGGTCATATCCTGCAAACTTGCCACCTTTCCCCTCTCTCTCCCCAGATAGTCGTGATATGGAAAGATCGATAGCTTTAAGGGGGTGTTTTCCTTTCCCTTTTGGAAAAATATTGTTCCATCTCCCCCTTTCCCTCCCAGACTTTCATTTCCTTGTGACAAAAGGCTTAGAAGACGTTTGCCCAAGAGGAGATCTCCTTTTTTCCCCAGGATCTCCTCTGATGCCTTATTGGCAAAGATGATTTTTTCCCCCCTGTCCAACAGAATCACCCCTGTCTCAATTCCATCTAAGATCCCTTTTACAAAGGGGCCAGGTCTTTCTACACTCCTGGATTTCTCGTTACTTTTAACAACCAAGGAATCGGTCCCTCCGGTTTACAATGATATTTGCTCCACATCGAGAATCCATACCCCCCCCTTCCCTGATACCCCTTTCCCTAAAATGTAGGGTTTCCCCTCTATGGGGTGGTATTCGATCTCCTCTCGGGATATGGCTTGGTCTACGATAACTGCTGCCGTGCGGTCCTCTCTTCCCCTTACAATGAGTATAAGGGGTTTTTCTTCTGTCGATGGTCTAAGTTTGAACACCTGAAAGAGATTCAAAAGGGGTATTTCCATTTCCTTTAACTTAACTCTTCCGCTCTTGATGAAAAAATCAGCCACCCATTTTTTTACCAGGAAGCTCTTCAATATCTGGTTGTCGGGAAGACCAAAGACAACACCCGAGGCTCCGAAGAGTGAGACGGCCATCGTTGGTACCTTTGCGGGTTCCTGTATAGCGATATCTGATGGTGAATACGATCCCCTCTCTAACCTCCCATTTAAATCTGCTATCTCTTCTCCCCCCCCTTCCAGTTCCCCTCTAAATTCTTCCCCAGACCCAAATTGCCTCTGCAGCTCTGTCTTATAGGAGGTTATTGCCTGGTGGATATTCCCCAATCTCTTATTCTCCTCCTTGACCGCTTTTTCCAATTCCTCGATTCTGTCTATTAATCTCTTTATTCCTTCAAAAGATGTCTTTTTTTCCTCAGGAGGTTTCTGGGTTACTATCTCTTCCCCTCCCATCTCTCGTATCTCTACTTTCTTCTCCTTTGGAGCCTTTTCCTCTATTCCCAGTCTCTGAAACTCCGCCTTTAACTCCTTCACCAAGGCAACTTTATCGATCTCAAAAGAAAACCGCTCATCAGTCATCCCTTTAGCGACCTTCCAAGACTTTTGCAAGAACTTTAAGGCAGTGGGGTTAAGTTTGCTTTCATCTAAGAGGAGTTGATAAAGTACCTTTTGTATCAGAATTATAACAATCTCTAATTCATCAACCCCATGGGGAAGCCTTCTTAGATCTTGGAGGAGGGTTAAGGCCCTGTTTATGTGTTTGGAGCTGATATCCCATTCCAAGGTCAACAATTGTGCCTCTACTTCCTCCAGCTTTTCCTGAAGCGCACGGGAGGCCAACCCCCTCTCTTGTGTCGGAGGTGCTGTTGGGGAAGGATAATCTCTGTTCGCTGCCCTCACCTCTTTGTAAGGGGCATGAACTCCTTTAGGCTGGGTGACCGGATTTGCCTGACCTTCTTTTTCTACAAATAGAGTATCTACAGCGGCCTCTATATCTCTTTCTAGATCCGATAAGTCCCAACTATTATCTTTATCATTCATTAAAATTGCCTATCTGCTAGTGTTTTTTTGCTCACATCCTTAACCACCAATTTGCTTATCTCCCTCAGGGTTTCAAAAACCCCTTGCCCCTTGAGGGCACTGGCAGGGAAAGAAGGTACCTTTAGATAAGAGTTGAGATCCCTCTCCATTTCTGCGATGGTTAGCACAGGTATATTACTCCCCTCCAAGTCCCTTTTATTGTATTGCATGATCAAGGGTAGATTGGTGACGTCTAATCCCCTCTCTTTGAGATTATAGGCCAAATTTTCCAAGCTCTCAATGTTCTTTTCCCTCTGCACCCGCATAGAATCAGCCACAAATACCATTCCATCAACCCCTCTTAAGACCAGTTTTCTCGTAGCGTCGTAATGCACCTGTCCTGGTACAGTGTAAAGTTGCACTCTGATCGCAAAATCCCTGATTCTACCTAAATTAAGGGACAAAAAATCAAAAAATAGTGTTCTATCACCCTTTGTGTCTATAGAGACCAATTGCCCCCTTATATCATTATTAGTGCTGTCATAGACAAACCTCAAATTAGTGGTCTTTCCCCCGAGACCAGGACCATAATATACGACTTTGCAGTGGATCTCTCCTGAACTAAAATTGATGAAGGCCATTATTTATATTGAACTACTCCCCTCTATTCCTCTCTAAGATCTCCCTGAAGATATTACGCAATTCATGTATCACTTTTTCTGTTCTCAATCTTACCAGCCCTAAGGTGGTCCGGTCATCAAATAATGTCACCATGATAAATTCTGTGCCGATCTTAGAAAAATGTACATTCTCATTTTTCCCTTTGTGGAAGAGAAGGGCAAATTCGTCTTCTCCCAGAAGTCTCGCTATCTCTGAAGTGGCACCAAAATTGGCTGCGGTTAGGGCGGAAAGGGCGATGACATCCAACGTTGAGGGGTCACCGCTGGAGGCGATCAGCTGTCCCGACCTATCGATTAATAGGGCACAATGGGCCCCAGAACTGCTTAACATCTTGTCAAGGCACCTCTCAATCTTGACAAGATCTTGATCAGAAAGGATGAGATTCATTTCCTACCTCGTTTGCTGGTTTATGGATGTACAATTTTAGCCCATATATTTTTGTAATCTCTATAGCATTTTACATGCTTTATGTAAAGAAAGGATGTTCATAAATCAATCAGTGGTCAAAAATCAAGGGCCGAAAATTTCCGGCATGCTCGATTTCAAGCCAAGATCTTCTATCCTCCCGCTATACTTTTCAATGGTAGATCGCAGTGTAAAGTTTATCCTTGTGTGCAATTCATCCTTGGTGATCTTCAAGGGCGCCTTTTCCAAAGTCAGGTCTATACAATCCTTTATCCCTCGGAGAAACTCCTCCAAGGGCACCTTCCCCCAAAATTTTATCTCTCCATTCTCATACTCAAATTCGGCTACAAATGGATCGAGGAACGGATAGTCCTCGGATTTTTCCACCTGAGCTCTTTTGAAACCCTCGCGGAAGGATCCTTTTTGTGTGGTCAGGCCATCCACCAAGCCCTCAATAATATCCATAACCTCTTGTATCACCTCTATGGCCCCTTGCAGGTCTCTGGTTTGAGCTATCTCCGTCCGTTCAGCCCCCCTCTCCAACAGGCCAGCGCGATATACATTAAAGCTTGCACCAATCTTTTGGGCGTCATCTATTACCTTGGACAATATCTCCTTGCCATACATCGTTTTATTTCCTGCACCAGACATGGCAACCTCTAAAATCTCTCCTTCTTGTAAAAAAACAACCCCCTTGCCTTTGTCGCCAGTTAAAACTATATCGATGTATCCTGAATGTTTTTCCTTGCTCAGCTTTTCTACTAATTTATCCAAGCTGGTGAACTCCGTGGACAAATTTTTGTATATTGCTTCTTCCGTAGATGTGCTGGCCAAAATGGTCACCATCTCTGGGGCCAATCTATGGACATTGATCCTTCCATCCTTTTGCTTGGACATGAGGATGATATTCTCTACTGCATCTTCCCCTACCCTTCTCGTACCTTGCGTCTCTTCGATAGCATTCACTATCTCTCCAGCCTCCAAAAACAGGACCCCTTCATGATCCCAAGAGGAGAGTTGCACGTAACCGTCGAAGTCATCCTCTTTTAACGATTGGAGAAAACTGTTGAGATCGACAAAAGAGGTCCTCAGATTGTCATAAACCGCTTCTCCTTTTGGTAAGATCATATGTAAAACCTCCTCTTTCTTTATTAGGACATTAAACTTGGAACTTGGTTGGTTTCTGCTCTAAGATATTTCTGGCCCTAGAATAAAACTCATCAGCGGTGGTATTATTCAACAGTGTGACCATCAGAAAGAGGTAATTGTACCTCATGATGATAGATTGATTATTTTTGTGCCCGAGATTTATCCTCAATAGTTGATGGTTCCCCACGGATTTTTCCAACCTGGCAGCCATGGTGGACAATAGCGAGGGGATTAAGGCGTCCTTTTCGTTAAAATCTTGATCATTGATGGTCAATACCCTTCCTTTTTCGTTGACCCACATCCCCTTTTCATAGCCGTTAATACTGGCCAACATCTTCAACAATCGTTCCAGCAATTCTTTCGTTTCGATCTTTTTGTCGAGATCCTCAAATGCCTTCTCTACCTCCTGCAGTAAGACCGAGCTATCTCTGTCTTCTGTGACAGTGCTTTCATCCCTTCTTCTCATACCCTCCAACAGGAGGTGTTCCCAACGGTCCGTTATAGTCTCTTTGGGGATTGGAACTCCCATCTGAGAGATGAACCTCCCATCTTTCCAGCTCAGCATGGTGTACAGGGCTTCTTCTCCCTCCAGGTCCCCTATTTTCGCATGAACGATCTCGCCGTTCCTGAAATAGATCATACCCTCTTCATCACCCCTGGAGACGGCGATTGACATGCTAAACCTGCCCAAACATCCCATCTGGATGACATCAACGAGTTGCAGGTCGAGGACTTGACCTACAAAACCACCCCTCTCCTCCTCAAGGGCCTTAAGGATAATGTTCCTGATATCAGATATCTCAAAAGGTTTCTCGATGTAATGGTATGAACCTCTCTTGGTAGCCTCTTCTTGGACTTCCGGTGATCCGTAGGCCGTCATGATGATTACCTTGGTCCACGGATACTCTTCCCTTATCTTTGACAGTAAATCGAGTCCATTGATGTCTGGCATCCTTATGTCTGTTACCACCACATCGATACGAGATTTTTGTAGGGTCTGAAGGGCCTCTGTTCCTGTATTGGTGCTGATGAGCTCATATTTATCTCTATCTTTGGCCAAGGTTTTGGTCATACTCCAAGTCAGGGTCTCTTCATCGTCCACTACGAGGACCTTCCTTGTCTCTTTTTCTGCCATTTCTTGTACCTCAGGAATCAAGGTTTTGCTTTTTCCTTCATTGAAAGGAAAAGAGTGTGTGACAGCAGCCAACGACTAATGAGTTTGCCAAATATTAAATCTCCCATTTTCCTTGTGCTAACCTTTGGATAACTCGCCTTAAAAGGTCACCATCCCTTGACCTTTTTCTGATACTGCTCCAGGTAATTGGCCGGCACTGGAACAAAACGCCTTATATTGTTGGTCCTCAAGACTGGGTGGCCAACGGGAATATTCAACAGGGCTTCCTGAACCATCTTTTTTGCCTTTGCTGGCAATTTTTTATTTGCGCTGAAGACCCAGTTGGGGGTTCCCTCGGTATGGGCGATGATCTGTATATCCTTCGTTTCTCCTGGGGATAGTAAGCCCTTGCTCTCTATCCTCCCCAAGGTCTCTCCAGAAATAAAGCCTGCGTCAGCCTTTTTTTGTATCACATCGAAGACGACGCTCTCCGCTTTGTTCTCCTTCGCTTCAACAATAGTGAAGTCGACATATATAACCAGTCCTCTTTCTGCCAAGAAGATTCTTTGGGCGATGAATCCCCCCGCACTGTGCAGTGAGACGACGCTTATTTTCTTTCCCTTCAGGTCCTCTATTTTTTTTATTCCGCTGTCCTTCCTGGTGATAATTATCCCTCTGGACTCAACCCCCCCCTCTTTCCCTTTCTCGGTCAACGTAAGGGGGGAACTGGCCTCCCATACCTCAATAAAGACATAGGGATTTTGATATGAGAAGTCCACCTCCCCTCTTTTTACCATTTCAATATGTTGCTCAAAGGAACGTGGGATGACGAGCTCGAACCGAACACCCAAGGTATCCTCTAAATAAGTCATCAAGGGGTTTAGCCTCTGCCACATCTCAATGCGTAGATATTCAGGGACGACGGCAATCTTATAAGTTTCTTCTGCCAGCAGGGGCTGTTGAAAAACGACATGGGAAAATATCGAAAATATGAAAATTACAAGAACAATAAGGAGCCTTTTCCTCTCCTTAGTCACTGAACTTATCTCCCTCTCAACCTCTCGATGGCGGCTTTGAGGCTTATCTGCATCCTCCGTAATGCCTCAGCCAACACCCTAATTTCGTCCTTCGTCTTCACCTCTATACTCGCCCCCAGATCCCCAACGCTTATCCGATCGGCTACCTTGGCCAAATGTAGAAGGGGCTTCGTAATCCGCCGTGAGAAAGAGATCGCCGCGATTAACGCCACAAGCAGCGCAACGACGCCCACGATACCGATAGCTACCATTTGTCTTTGAGCTCCCTTCTTAAATGTTTCACTTAACCTCACGACAGGAGAACGAAATTCATCTATATAAGTTGTGGCCGCAATGCCGTATCCGCTTCCCTCTACAGGGACACATACCATAAACTTGTCCCTTATCTTGCCATCAGGATCCTCCCATTTATAATAACCCTTCGTAAAAGTACCCTCCAGATGGGGCTCTAGTATCCGCCAAAACTCAGGAAGCTTGGTGGCCAATTTGTGCAAATCCAGGTCCTCCACCTTGGGATTGATGTGAAAGCGGTTTATCCCTGTCTTCAGCTCATGAAGAGCCGTATAACCTGTCTGCCCTACCGGCTGTACTGCCAATTCCCTAAACTCGGGGTCCTCCCGCAGATCCTCCAAGGTGTAGTCGAGATGGGCCTCTAGATAAGCTGACACTTCCTCGGCCGCATCCTTGCCCACATCTTCTATGATCTGCTCTCCTACCTTTCCTAATACCTCATCTCCCTTTTGGGTGATCACCTCACTCATATCTTTTATTTCAGACAAAGAGACATACCCGACTATCCCCAAGGGGATAACGGTGGCAATAATGGCCAAAATGGTCAATTTACCTAAGATCCCGAATCCGCCCATCTCTCTCATTCCCCCTTTTCTCTGATCTTTTAAGGTCTCCTCCTGAGCCTCTCGATGGCGGCTTTGAGGCTTGTCTGCATCCTCCGTACGGCCTCAGCCAACACTCCAATCTCATCCTTCGTCTTCACCTCTATACTTGCCCCCAGGTCCCCAACGCTTATCCGATCGGCCACCTTGGCTAGATGCAGAAGGGGCTTCGTAATCCGCCGTGAGAAAAATAAGCTGAGTCCCACAGCGAAAGGAACTGTGAAGATCAAGGTGATAAAAAATATCTTTACGGCCTTAATTTTAACAGAGTCAATATATCTGTAAATCCTGTCCCGGGGCAGGAGAAACTCATCTATATAAGTTGTGGCCGCAATGCCGTATCCGCTTCCCTCTACAGGGACACATACCATAAACTTGTCCCTTATCTTGCCATCAGGATCCTCCCATTTATAATAACCCTTCGTA
>DAOVGN010000097.1 GCA_030672385.1 Deltaproteobacteria bacterium
ACCTTCTCCTTCCATTCAGGAAGGGGGAGTTGATAGATTTGGAAGTCGAGGGCCAGCTCATATGCAAATTCAAGGACCGAACCTGCGTCCCTACAGGTAAGCAATGCGTTTTTGCTCCAGGTTATTTTCTCTCCTGTATACTTGATCCCCTTCTGGGCAAGATAGGGTCTTATCTGCGGGCAACCGGTGGCCTTTCCCAATAAAAAGCCACTCTCCGCCAAAATGAGCGTGGCACATCCCATGGCCCCAATCAAGATCTCGAGATCATAGGCCTTTCCGATGAGAGACCTATATGACTCATCGTGGCACAACTCAGGCCTTATGTCTCCCACAAAGATAAGGGCATCGAAGCGTCCGATCTCTAGCTCGGATAGGGGAAAATCTTGATGGATGTGATCTTTCTTCAGGGTCTTTGCAATGGCCTCATATCTCTCATCTGCAGCGATCCTTACGGCAGCCCCGGCCCGGGACCAAAACTCCTTCATCAACTTTATCGCATCTGGAGAGAATTTGGGAGCAACGATGACGATCACCGGGTGAAAGGGATAGAGGGCCTTCGGCAGACAATCAGATGCCTCCTGGGCCCCAAGGGTAGAGGCCAAAAGGGGAATAAAGGCCAAGGCCAGTGCCAACCTGCAAAGACTGCGTTTCAAGGCATTCATTGAGAAAACCATAGAGGGAAAGGGGATAGTGTGTCAAGTTGCGCAGATATCTCCAACGTTGATAACCGTGGTCATTACACAGAAAATAAACTTTCAAGATTTCCTCTCCCCTTTGGGGAGAGGAAGAAGGTGAGGGGGAAACCCATATCATGCCCACCCTCACCCCAGCCCTCTCCCGCCAGCGGGAGAGGGAGAGATAGCGGATTTTCATGGTTCGTGGTTGGCGATGGCGTCATGGGAGCTTATTTGGCCGTTCCCCTCTTCCAGGGAATCTTGGTCCACCTGAGCCTCTCACCCCTGAGGATCTTTTTTCGGACGAAGCGGCGTTGAACGAGGTTGAAGGGGAAGTAGATGGCTTTGTTGACGAGGGTGGGCGGATACTCCCACTGAAATCTCCTCAGGATAGAGGAATAGGAGTAGTACTCCTGCCAGGCCCACTCCCACCCCTCCCTCAGCTCCTCTCTGGTCATCCCCCGGGGGTGGAAATGGGGGGCGTGGGCCTCCTGATTTTCTAGTAGCCACCACCTCTGGTCGGTCAGCCTCCCCTCCTCCTCCAGGCGTTCGTAGAGGGCGGTGCCAGGGTAGGGGGTGAGGATGGCGAAGACCACCGAGAAGAACTTGGCCTCGATGGCGAAGCGCACCGTCCGTTCAAAGATCCCCTTGTCATCGTGATCGAAGCCGAACAGAAAGGAGGCCCAGATGGCGATGCCGTGACGGTGCAGGTTGCGGGTGATCTGCTGATACTCTGCGGGCCGATTCTGATATTTTCGTGCCGATTTGATATTTTCTTCGGAGATGGACTCAAATCCGATGAGCAACCCCACACAGCCGCTCTTCGCCATGAGCCTGACTCTTTCCTCATCCTCCAGGCCGGCCAGGGAGGCCTGCCCGATCCACCTCTTCCGCAGGGGGATGAGGGCTTCGAGCAGTTCCCGAGAGTAGCGGGGGTGGCCCACGATGTTGTCGTCGGCGAACATGATCACCTTGTGCCGCAGGGAGCGGACCTCCTCTACTACATCCTTTAGGGGGCGGTAGCGATAGGTCCCCCCGAAAAACCTCCTCACAGAGCAAAAGTCACACAGATAGGGGCAGCCCCGGGTGGCCTGCAGGGGGTCGAGGGGAAAGTAGTCCTTGGGGTTGTAGATGTCGCGGCGGGCCTGGGGGATCTGCTCCGGAGGGGTAAATTCCTCCTGCCGGTAGATCCGCTCTAGGTTCCCCCTTTGGAAGTCATCTATAAGGCGGGGTAGACTCTCCTCCGCCTCCCCTACCACCACGGCATCGCAGTGCTCCAGGGCCTCTTCAGGCATGGCGGTGGGGTGGATCCCCCCCAGGACCACGGGGGTTCCCCTCTTGCGATAGGACCGGGCGATCTCGTAGGCCCGGGGAGCAGTCTTGGTGGAGCATGTGATCCCCACCAGGTTCACGTCCCTCAGATCGCCATCCAGGTCTAAAGGGTTGATGAGGTCATCGGTGAAGGAGATCTCCACACCAGGCGGGGTGAGGGCGGCCAAGGTGGCGAGCGAAAGGTTGGGGATAGGGGCATTGTCCTCTACTGCTGGGGTAATGAGCTCCAATTTTATCCGCGCCTTCATTTGCTCTCCTGAGGTAATTGCCCTTGCCAGAATACTAACAGAATGGGCCGCAAAAGGCGAGGAAAGTACAGGTTTGTTTTATTTCTAGACATTTATGGCAAAAAATCTTGACAAAATGGTCAGAGAATTCTATAGATGTGGGGAGTGGAAAGGTATGGAGCTCTCTACTGAACTACCTCATAAAAGGGACGAAATTACCCCGCAACAGGTCTTGGAGCTCTTGCAGGAGTTCGATGTCCCCTATCACATAATTGACCACAGCAGAAGGGTGGCCGAGGTGGCCTGCTTTCTGGCCCGTGAGCTCAGAAAGGTCGGTCATGCCTTGGAGCTTCCTGTGGTCGAGGCCGGGGCCCTCCTGCACGATATCGGCAAGGTCCCTAGCCTCGAGACAGGAGAGGATCACGCCAGTTTGGGGGGAGAGTGGCTCAGGGAGCGCGGGTTTTATAGGGTTGCCGATATCGTCCGCTACCACGTCCACCTCCCCGACGAGGAGATGAGGATCTCCGAGGTAGCAGTGGTCAATTATGCGGACAAGAGGGTGATGGAGACAAAGCTGGTGAGCATTAAAGAGAGGTTCGAGTACATAATCAAGAAGTATGGAGTGGATGAAAGCAGGACGGATCGCCTTAACCTTCTTTATGAAGGGATAAAAAGGCTGGAACAAATCCTCTTTACCCCCCTCCCCTTCGCCCCTGAGGAGTTAGAGGCGAGGATCGCTGGGGAACGGGCGACATAGCAGTTGGCAAGGCCTACCTTCTTTCCTGCCTTTCTCTTTGACAAAGAGTGGATCTTGTGGTTTTGTAACTAGACTGAATTCATACCATCTGGGGGATGGGAGGGCGATGAAGTTCCTGTTGGTAGATCCACCGCACAAGATCTGGGAGTTCCTCCGGGCGTGGCCCCCCAGCCCAGGCTGCCTACAGCTAGCGGCCTATCTGGAGCGGGATTTCGATCTGGAGTTTCTCGACTGCACCATCCAGAACAATCCTTGGAGATCGCTGGAGGAGAGGGTTCGGTATCTGAAACCCGAGGTGGTGGGGATCAGCGTGGCCTGTACCTATTTTATCTACGACGCCATGAACGCCGCACGCCTCGTCAAGGACGTGAGCCCCAGCTCCATCGTCATTGTGGGCGGGGCTCACCCATCAGTCATCCCCGAAGAGACCCTACGCGAGTGCCGGGCCATCGATTTTATCTGTGTGGGGGAGGGGGAACTCACCACACATGAGTTTCTCCGGGCGGTGGAACGCAAGGAAGAGGCCTTCTCCCATATCTTGGGGCTCGCCTACCTCGATGAGGAGGATAGCTTCATCTTCACCGGGCATCGCCCCTTTATCGAGGATCTGGATTTGCTCCCCATGCCGGCCTATCACCTCTATAATATGGAGCACCCCTACGTCGGGCTCCCTTCTGAGGGGGATCGCTCCCTGTTGGTGAACTTCGCCCGTGGGTGCAATTTCGGGTGCACCTTCTGCTCGGAGGCGGTCTTTTGGCAGCGCAGTTACCGAAGCCGCAGCCCCAAGCTCATCGTCGACGAGCTAGAGCTGCTCAAAGAAGAGTATAACCGCCACATCTTCTACGTTGGGGATAATATCTTCAACCTCACCAGGGAGAAGGCAGAGGGGTTCGTCGAGGAGATGGCCAGGCGCAAGACCGGCCAGCACCTCTGGGTACAGTCCAGGGCGGACCTGGTCATCAGAGATGAAGACCTCATGGACGGCCTTCGGGAGGCGGGGATCTACCAGTTCATGATTGGAGTGGAGCATTCTGGACAGAAGTTCCTCGATGAGGTCCAAAAACGCATTCGCATGGAGGAAAACAAGCGGGCCATGGAGATTGTGCGGAGGCACGGGATGATGTTGATGGCCACTTTGATGATCGGCTTCTGGGACGAGACCGAAGAGGACCGCCGGGAGCTAATGAAGTTTGTCAGGCCCCATGTAGATCACTTTGGCCTCAACGTGCTTACCCCCTTTCCCGGGACCAAGTTCTTCGAAGATATGGAGGGGCTGGGAAGGATCAAGACCAAGGACTGGTCCAAGTACGATCTCATAGAGGCGATTATGGACACCAGATACAACACGGCGGAGGAGATCACCGAGGCCCACATTTCCTTGATGCGCAAGTATTACTGGCACCCCCGGGAACTCTGGAAGATGTTCTTTTCCCGCAGGCCCATTATTAAACATAATCACCGACACTTCCTCAAGATAGGGGTCACCGCTTTTAAACATGAGGTCTTCGGTTCTCCCATGTGGGTGCAGGAGACATACCAGACCTTCGAGGACTATCTCAAGGAGAGGGGCAAGCCCCTGACATCTGGGCCGTGAAGAAGGTAATAAAGATCGGCACCCGAGGGAGTAAGCTCGCCCTGCAGCAGAGCACGTGGGTGCGAGAGAGGATTGCCGCGAGGTATCCAGGGATTTCCCTGGAGGTTGTGCGTATCAGGACCACCGGGGACAAGATCGCCGATGTGCCGCTGGCCAAGGTGGGAGGGAAGGGGCTCTTTGTCAAGGAGATCGAGGAGGCCCTCCTAGGCGGGGAGATAGATCTGGCTGTGCACAGCATGAAGGACGTCCCCACCGAGCTTCCCCCAGGTCTTCACCTGGGGGCCATCACCGAACGGGAGGACCCCAGGGATGTGTTGGTCTCAAGAGATGGGCGAGGGCTGCAGGATCTCCCCCCTGGGGCCAGGATCGGGACATCGTCATTAAGGAGAAAGGCCCAGCTTTTGGGGATCAACCCCCGTTGGGAGATAGTTCCTCTGCGTGGAAACCTGGACACCAGGATCAGAAAGCTGG
Source organism: Deltaproteobacteria bacterium (assembly GCA_030672385.1). Taxonomy (GTDB): domain Bacteria; phylum Desulfobacterota; class B13-G15; order B13-G15; family RBG-16-54-18; genus DAOVGN01. The sequence continues at coordinate 5,056 of DAOVGN010000097.1, forward strand.
AGACCGAAGGCCTCGATGCAGTGATCCTTGCCGCCGCCGGGGTTCGCAGAATGGGGCTGGAGGGGAGGATCACCGAATACCTCCCCTTAGAGGTGATGCTTCCGGCAGTCGGACAAGGGGCCCTGGGGATCGAGTGCCGCCAGGACGCCGAGGTCAACGAGTTGATCGCCTTTCTCCACCACCCCGAAAGCGCCGCGGCCGTGAGGGGGGAGAGGGCCTTTCTGCGCAGGCTGCAGGGGGGGTGCCAGGTTCCCATCGGCGCCTACGGTGAGATGTACAAGGAAAGGCTCCTCCTGCGGGGGATGGTGGCCCGTCTTGACGGATCCCACCTCTTCCGCACTCAGGCCCAAGGGGAGGATCCCGAAGAGGTGGGGGAGAGGTTGGCCGAAGACCTCCTGGCCCAAGGGGCGGAGGAGGTCCTGCGGGAGATATATCAGACTCCATTGGGAGGGTAGGAAATGGCGAGCACGGTCTATTTTGCTGACCTTAGGACCGAGGTCAAAAGGAATCTTCTGGACAAGGTGGAGGAGTTGTTGGAGAGGGTGGAGCTCTCCAAGAGGATCAAGCCCAAGGGGATGGTGGCCATCAAACTTCACTTCGGCGAGCGGGGCAACACCGCTTATATCAGGCCCATCTTCCTGCGCCGGATCATCGAGCAGGTGAAGAAATTGGGGGGAACCCCCTTTCTCACCGATACCAATACCCTCTATGGTGGTACCAGATCCGATGCCGTCTCTCACATTGCCACGGCGGTGGAGAACGGCTTTGCCTTCTCGGTGGTGGGGGCCCCGATCATCATCGCCGATGGTTTGGTGGGTAACGCCTCTGTTCGAGTGTCTATTGAAGGGAAGACCTACCGCGAGGTGAGCATCGCCCATGAGATCTACTATGCTGATTCCCTCATCGGGGTGGCGCACTTTAAGGGGCACGAGCTCTCCGGCTTCGGTGGGGCCATCAAGAACATCGGAATGGGGTGCGCTAGCAGGGAGGGAAAGCTGAGCCAGCACTCCACCCTGGGGCCCAAGGTGAAGAGGAAGGGGTGTGTGGGGTGTGGAACCTGTGCCGAGTGGTGCGCCTATGGGGCCATCGAGATAAGGGATGAAAAGGCATTTATCGATCCTGACAGGTGCGTGGGGTGCGGGGAGTGTATCGTAATCTGCCCCCAAGAGGCCATCCAGATCCAGTGGAATGAGGCATCTCCGGAGTTCCAGCGCAAGATGGTGGAGTACGCCTATGGGACCCTGAAGAACAAAGGGGAGAGGGTGGCGTTTTTGAGCTTCATAACCCAGGTCTCCCCCTACTGCGACTGCTATGGGAATAGCGATGCCCCCATCGTAGGGGATGTCGGAATCCTCGCTTCAATTGATCCGGTAGCCATCGACCAGGCCTCCGTCGACCTGGTAAACGCCCAGCCTGGAAGCTCCGTTTCCCCGTATACGACCGGGCTCCCCCCCGGGGAGGACAAATTTCGAGCGGTGCATAAGGAGGTAGACTGGGAGGTACAGCTGGCGTACGGCGAGGAGATGGGTCTGGGCAGCAGGGAGTATGAGCTGGTGAGGATATGAATTTGTTGACAAAGGAAGATTCTTATATCTTTTTAAAATTTCTAGTTAACAAAAAAATCTTGACGAATTAATTATGGAATGTTAGAAATAAGCAAAACAAGCAAAAGGAGTATATACGAAAAAAAGGGCATTCACAACCTCTGATATCGCCCAGATCTGCTACCATTCAAGGGACACCGTTAAGCGATGGTTGGAGAAGGGGAATATTAAGGGATATCGGGTCGGGAACTCGGGACATTGGCGAGTACTACCAAGAGATTTGGCTTTATTTCTGAAGAATAACAATATTCCATTCCCAGATCCTGCGGAAATAGGTATTGATCTGAAAGCTCTGACGAATATCGAGAGTGTGCCAACATTCTGCTGGGAATTCTACCAAAATAAAATGAATGATCACGTCCGCCCTGACGGAGGCTGTGAGGATTGCCTCGTTTATAAGGTTAAATCCATCAACTGCTATGCTCTAAGAAAGGAGGTGGGACACAAGAAGATTTACTGTAACCATTCCTGCGAGGATTGTGTCTACTTCCATTTTCAGCAGAAGGAAATGCTACCCGAGATCTGACCGGAGCTGATGCGCTAATCACAAATTTCCCCTAGTATCATCGAATGGAAAGGAGGTGATAGATTTAGGATCATAGAGGAAATCTCCTAGAAATGGGTGATAAAAAACACACTAAACTGTAAACCAAATTCAGCAATACTAGGAGGGAGAAAATGAGGAAGTACATTACTTATTTGCTTGTAGTAATGGTGGCCTTTGTCTATCTCTCAGGCTGTGCTGCCCTTCGTCCAGCAAAAGAGATAAGCATTGTCCAGGAGGAATACATGGTCAAGACACCGGAGGGGCTGGACATCTATGTGGTAGGAAAAAAGTTGGCCAAGGGCGTTCCCTCAAACGTAGTGCTCATGATCCCGTGGGTCAAGAGTGGTTCCACACTTTATAACCTGCCTGTCGAAGGCTACAATTTGATGGACTACCTTGCCAAGAAGGGCTTTGCCGTCTATGCAGTGGACCACAGGAGTTATGGGAAAAGCACTAAAACCAAGGGCGTCGATGTACGAGGGCTCACCTGTGCCGAGGATATGAAGGCAGTTGCTGATTTTATCGAGAAGTTAGAAGGGGTGGAGAAGGTGGATGTAGTAGCCCTCTCCTTTGGTACGGTAGTGACGGTCTGCATGGCCGGCAAGTACCCGGAGGAGGTCCGCAGGATTGTTCTGATGGGATATCCGCATAGTGTCGTCAATAAAAAGGTCAAAAAGGTGGTGAAGAAACTCATCAGCCTTGGAGAAGCAGGCAAAGCGTTTATTCCTTCGAAACCTGAAACCGCCAAGGGCCTGTGGTACAGCTACGATCCTGTGGTGTTAAACAAGTTTGCCGAAATCGTTAATAAGAGGACCCCGCAAATTCCCACTGGTCCCTTTTTGGATTTGAGGGACTGGGATGCGGTTAAATTGCTTCCAAAGATCAAGGCACCTGTCCTGTTCATGTTTGGAGATCATGAGAACTTCGCCGACTTAAACGATGCCATGAAGTGTTTCTATAACTTTCCTGGGGAGAAAAAGGCCTATATGCTAATTGGCAACGGCTCTCACGGCCTGGTCTTGGAAAAGTCTCACGATATGGTGTTCCGGACGATCTATGGTTGGCTCTCCGAATAGCAAGAATGGATTGAGGGTGGAGATTGTAACAATCTCCACCCTCAATGTAATCTGGAGATACGAGGAACTAGAGAGAAGAAATTTCCATCCTTTCAGAAACCACTCCATCTCCATTGCTTACATATAGATTCTGAACAGAGCCATATCTCACCGTCCCCTTTATCACCGATAATTAGTCCTCTACAAAAATATCCTTAAAGAGGCAGTGGGTGACGGGTAAATTCCAGGAGAACCCCTTGAAGAGGATGGATATGTTGGCTCCAC
>DAOVGN010000058.1 GCA_030672385.1 Deltaproteobacteria bacterium
AAATCCTAATTCCTTGGCAATGTTTAATTGACAAGCAACTTCCATTAGAGAACCATATGCAATTTGCGAAAAGTGTGCCTGATCCTTTCTGCTCATACGTGAGCTTCCCTCAGCAAGATTAGAGGCTACTGAAATCACTGCACGTGTCATCTGGCTAGTCAGTCCATATTGCTCATTAGAAGGGAACTTCTTACTGATATTATAAATTGCGATGCTCAACCCCTTAGCGAGTTGCCACACTTGCAGTTTTTCGAAAGGGAACAAATAACCCTCTTCCTTCAACTTCTCAGCTTTCAACCCCTCATTTTTCATATCTGCTCTTTTCAACCTTTCAACTTTCAACATCTCAACTCTCTAAATTCTCTCCGCAACTCTTGTTTCTGTTAAATGAAAGATAATCAAACATACTATGAAAACAATAACTGATATAATACTTGCGATTAAAAAGCCTCTCCATTCGGAAATTGTTCCTGTCAATACAAGATTCCTAGGCGCTGAAACCAAATAATACAGCGGGTTATAGTTTGAAGCCTGTGCAAGTATCCCAATTGTTGGCTTAGCATACAGGACAGGCGTCAGAAACATTAAAAATGTCATAAGTACTCCAAGTATATTTCCGACATCCCTCACCACTCCGTTTATAAGGGACAGAATAAAACCAAGTCCGAGCGTAAGTAATATTGTTGGAATTATAACTATTGGTATTAATAAAATTGCTGCGCTCGGTGCAACCCGATAGTAAACAAATAATAGGGCCACCAAAACAAACTGGATTAGAAACGATACGATTGACCGCCCCAAAGATGCAATCACTAACGATTTTTTAGAAAAGTTTATCTTTGTTATCATTGTTCCTGCAGCTATAAGTGAATTTGAACTCGCAATCAAACCCGCTGAGAACAACTGCCAGAATGCCATGCCAAGTAATGCATAAATTGGATACGGCACACCAATATCACCGATGGTAAATATACCGGATTGATTCAAGATAATAAATGTGCCTACACTAACGAGTGGTATGATAAACGCCCATAAAACGCCAACGAATGATTGTTTATATACGGCAAAAAAGTCTCTTTTGAATAATTGATAGGTGAGCCATCGGTTTTTCTTGAGTTCATTGAATATGTCACTAAAGATGGATAAATACCCTTTCTTCAGCGAATTGTCCGGTTCATACGTAGTTATAGTTTCGTTCATTTGTATTTCAGTTTAAAAAACGATTGGGGGGACCGCCCATCTTTATCTTTGAGATTTTTTTACTAGCCCCAACCGCTACCAAAAATAAAATTGCTATATCTTTCAGCTTCATCCTTTCGATTTCTTACAACTTTTTTCTTCATACTCCATCTAATAATTGAAAGCAAAATTCGTTCCAACTTGCTTCCTCAATCCAAAAATTTATTCCATTAGCTTTTTGAACTCCTCTATTGTCAAATTCGTATCCCTAAGAATACTTTTCAAGACCTTTGAATGAATAATTCTTCCCGAATGGAATGGTACGGTAACTCTTCTCCCCTACCTGTTTTTATATATTCTGTGACTACCACTCTGCCGAGAAAGTGAAAAGCCGATCTTTCCCAACACCTTAATTAATTCCTTGGCAGTAACCCTTGGAAGCTTGCCGCTCATACTGCTACTTCCAGGCTTGTAAGGCTCACAGAGTCAAGTTGAGGAACCTCCTCACCGTTTGCCTGCCTATCCTCCACATGAAGGCGGATTGCGTCTTTTATGTTTTCTAAGACCTCCTCATAAGTGTCTCCCTGCGCATAACATCCCTGAAGCTCAGGGCAAAACGCATAGTACCCCTCCGCATCTTTTTCAATGACTACAGAGAATTTGTAAATCTTCATTATCATACCTCCTCAATCTTTTTTACATACATAAAAGCTTTTTTAGATCGCATCTGTATCTTTGACATTTTTTCTTACCCGGAATGATCGCCACGAACGATTGAGTGAAGTTGTGCAGGTACTCGTGAAGATTCCTCATGATCCCCTGGTGAAAATCGGAGAGAGACCTCATTGTGAGCTGCTTCTTTGTTTGCTTATCGATGGCCATTTTGTCTTATGCCTTATCCCACTCTTCGTCAGTTATCCCAGCCTGTCTGATAATTTCTTTGACTAAGCTCACGTGTATATCTCCCTTTCCATTCGAGAAATATTAGCAGGCATAACTGATTATCAACCGGCAGCTACCTTTTCAATCTTAATCTCTATGCCCTCTAAAGCTGGGATAGGATCTCCATCCCTTAACTTCAGCAGTACCCATTCCTCCAAGACTTCCCAAAGCTCCCTTCTACATTCTTCAACCGTTTCAGCGTTAGCCCAAACGCCTCCGAAACCCGGGGTTTCTGCAAACCATGTTCCATCGTCCAATTTTTTATATTCTGCTTTCCTTAATGCCTTTTGAAGATATTCGAATAGCATGTCCGCTTACACCTCCCTCTAAAGCTCCTTATCGTAAACAGGGCAAAATTTGTTCTAAAAGTACCAAAACTCCTTCCACCTTTTTCGTTAATATAAATATCACTCTGAACTCTACTAACCTCTTGAAACGTTCTCACAAGTCCTCTTCGGTTATCTACCCACAAAATCAGTCAGGGACTATCGCTCAAACAAGGTAATCCCCCTCCTCATCGCCTCTTGGACTAGGGGATTATCCTGTTCTTTTTCTGTATAGGGGAAGACTTCAAGGGGGAAATTGAGGACGAACTTTTTGTGCCACTCATGAATCCTCTCCAGAAAGGGCTTATCGCTATCTTCAAGTAGTATTAAGATATCTGCGTCGCTTCCCGGCACTCCAGTCCTTTCAGCAAGGGAGCCGAACAGGACTATCTTGAGTACGTTCTCATCTTCCTTCCCCACCCTTTTTGCCGCTTTACGAATTTCTCGGAGCAGTCTTTCTTGGTCAAGCCAGAATACCTTGACAGAATTCAAGGATTTTTCTGCTATAAACGATGGCATCTTCTGCGTCCCTCCTGGTGAAATATTCATACGGGCTCCCCGAGTCGAAGCCGTTGGGGTATCGTGTTGGGATATAATATTTATCCAGAATCCTAGCACAATTTAAGAAATCTTCATCAACGGCTGTCCTCTCCGAAAGAACCCTTAGGAGATCGAATACAGAGTGTCCCCAGGCAACCGCATTCAGCCTCTGAAATACCGCCTTGAGGGCTTTTTCTGCAGCTTGCTGTGCTATAAAACAAGCCCATTCAAAAGATTCTTTTTCCACTAGTCCTTCCGCAGCCTTTAAATCTCTTATGGCCTGATTTATCCAGTCTTTGCTTCTCTCCGGCATCTTGTTACCTCAATTGTAACATCGCGTTTTCAAAATTATATATTACCATATAACGTTCACCCCTTTAAATTCCTGTATGCTCCTATCTGCTGATATGAGCGGGATGGATAGCACTCGAGAGGTAGCCATGATCAGTTTATCTACCGGATCTTGATGAAAACCCTCCAGGGAGCAGCTCTCCACACATATCTCTGGCTCGAGATGGGCCACCGATATCTCGTGCTCTATTAGCGAACGCTTTATCCAATCAAGAAGCGGTATGGATAATATTATTCTCTTTTTTTCCACTAACTTTGACACCTCCCATATAGAGATGACTGAAATCCATTTCCTTTTTCCTTCCTTCAACACCTTGTAAGCTTTTTCCGATAAGTTTTCGTACCGCTCTGCAGTCAACCAAATCCAGATATGCGTATCCAGAAGGATATCTTTCACTTCAAGACCTCCCACTCATCCTCAGCTACTGGAGATATGATGTCTCCCATAAAAACGACTGTCTCCTTAAGGGGTATCTTCTGTTCCTCAGCCGGTTCTATTGACCTTACCTCTACAATAGGCTTTCCCCTTTTAGTCACTACTATCCTTTTTTTCTGTTTGTGGACTTCCTCTAAAATCCTCAGACAATGTGTCTTAAACGTAGAAACAGGTATGTTTTCCATACTAGGTCCCCCTTTTGACCATGGTCACTTAACCATAGCTACTATATCAGTAAAGCAGATGGGAATCAAATAGAAACTTCAAAGGTAACGCGATTGGCCGATGGGCAGGATTCCGGCCTTGTCTTTGGTCCTTTCATACGATATATTGAACTAGATTGCTCAACGATTGCCCTTACAGAGACACGATGAGATAATGGTGACGGCTACAGAAAAGAAGGGTAGGGGAGAGTTCCAGCCTCTAGCGGGCAGGCGTATCTTGATCACCAGGGCCCGAGGGCAGGCCAAGGAGTTTTCCAACCTGCTCGAAGGCTATGGGGCTCAGGTTTTTTCGTTTCCCACCATAGAGATAGTCCCGCCAGAGGATTGGCCCCCCCTGGATAAGGCCATTGAAAGATTGCACACATATGATTGGGTCATCTTCACCAGTGTGAACGGTGTAAAATCTTTTGCCCAGAGGTTGAAGGAGAAGGGGGTGGATATAGCTGCCATTGCGGGGAAGGAGATCTGCGCCATCGGCCCACGGACTAAAGAAGAGTTGGAGGGAATGGGACTAAAAGTTACCTTCCTTCCTCCAGAGTATCGGGCAGAGGGGGTGGCTGAAGGGTTGAAGGCCAGGGGGATTAAGGGGGGGAATATCCTCCTGCCCAGGGCGAAGGGTGCTCGCCGGATCTTGCCTGACGCCTTAAAGAAGGCGGGCGGTGTGGTAGATGAGGTGGAGGCCTATAGGGCGCTCAAGCCTACCGGGAGCAGGGATTCCCTTGAGGAGATCCTCCGCAGGGGAATAGATGTGGTGACCTTTACCAGTTCGTCTACTGTCCGAAACTTCATGGATCTCTTGTCCGAAAGGAGGTTTATTGATGGTGTAAAGGTGGCGGTAATCGGACCTGTAACCTGGGAAACCGCACGGAGATATGGGCTAGAGCCCGCCATCATCCCCTCGGAATATACCATTCCCGCTCTAGCCGAAGCCATTGTAGAACACTTCAAAGGGTTTCCATGCCAATGATAAAGGAGGTCAAGATGCGTTTTCCCCTATATCGACCTCGCCGGCTCAGGGCCAATGAGGGCTTCCGTAGTCTGATTAGGGAGACCACCGTGACTGTGGATGACCTGATCTACCCGCTTTTTGTACGACCAGGCAGTGGGGTTAGGAATCCCATTCGTTCCATGCCCGGCTGTTACCAGCTTTCAGTAGATGAGTTGATCAAGGAGGCAAATGAGGTCAAGGCGCTAGGGATACCGGGGGTCATTCTATTCGGGATACCGGAGAAAAAGGATGAGGTGGCCTCAGAGGCCTATGCCGACGATGGCATCATCCAACGGGCCGTAAGGGCCATCAAAGAATCCACTCCTGAGCTTCTGATCATTACCGATTGCTGCCTTTGCGAATACACAAGCCACGGGCATTGCGGGTTGGTAAAGGATGGGGTGATCTTGAACGACCCCACCATAGAGCTTTTGGCCCGCCAGGCCCTCTCCCAGGTAAGGGCGGGAGCAGATATGGTGGCCCCCTCTGATATGATGGACGGCAGGGTGAAGGCCATCCGAGAGACCTTGGATCAAGAGGACTATTCCCACATACCCATCATGTCCTACAGTGCCAAATACGCCTCTGCATTCTATGGCCCATTTCGAGAGGCGGCAGAGTCCCCCCCGCAGTTCGGGGATCGCAGATCATATCAGATGGACCCGGCCAACAGCGATGAGGCCATTCGGGAGGTGGCACTCGATTTAGAAGAGGGGGCGGACATCGTCATGGTCAAACCCGCTCTCGCCTATCTGGACATCATCTATCGGGTAAAGGTGGAGTTTGGTGTACCAGTAGCAGCCTACAACGTAAGCGGAGAATATGCCATGGTCAAGGGGGCGGCGCAGCTTGGCTGGATAGATGGAGGGGAGGTAATGCGGGAGGTATTGCTTTCCATAAAGAGGGCTGGGGCGGATATCATCCTGACCTATTTTGCCAAGGAGATGGCAAGATTTTTAGCTAAATAATCGTTTCTCTCTTTTACCCTTATTTCTATTGGCAAAAAATATCCTCTAAAGTGTCGTATATTGTTTTCCGAAACTGCAAAAATTGTCACTTTTTGTCATCTTGGCCAGTTATCTCTATTTACCTCGTGAACAAATCCTTTTGGTTTTGCTTAGTTAGCTTGTTCGACAATAAAAGTTTGCCACTGAAGGCACAAAATTTGCTTGTAAAAAGGGAGCAAAAAATGATGATGGGAAAGAGAAAGATCTTAAGGGCTGATCTGAGGATGATTGCCTGGGAGGTGACCAGAAGTTGCAATCTCAGTTGTCTCCACTGCCGGGCAGCTGCCGAGAGGGGGCCGTACGAAGGTGAGTTCACCACCCAGGAGTGTTTTGGGTTCATAGATGAGGTCGCCGCCTTCAGCAGTCCGGTGTTGATCCTCACTGGTGGTGAACCCCTCCTGCGGGAAGATATCTTCGAGGTCGCCGCCTATGTTAAGCGCAAGGGATTGCGGGCGGTAATGGCCGTGAACGGGACCCTCTTGGATGCCGAAAAGGCGACAGCGGCCAAACAGGCTGGAATCCAAAGGGTGAGCATAAGCCTGGATGGTGCCTCGGCCCAGGGCCATGATCGATTTCGCGGGGTAGTCGGTGCCTTTGCAGGAGCCATGGAGGGGATACGATACCTCAAGGAGGTGGGGCTGGATTTTCAGATCAACACCACTGTGACCAAGAGAAATCTGGCAGAGATGAAAGATATCCTCCGGTTGTCTATCCGGCTGGGGGCCGTAGCCCATCATATATTTCTCTTGGTCCCCACGGGGAGGGGGAAGGAATTGGCTGGAGAGGAGATTACAGCGGAGGACTATGAGCGGACCTTGGTCTGGTTCTACGAGCAGGGAGACGAGGTGCCACTGCAGCTTAAGGCCACCTGTGCCCCTCAATATTATCGGATCGTACATCAGCACGGAGGTGCAAGAGCCCGAAGAGGAGAAGGGGAGAGGTTGGATGCCTTCACCCGGGGGTGTCTAGGGGGGATTTCCTTCTGTTTCCTCTCACACAGGGGTGACGTTCAGCCCTGCGGCTATCTGGAGATCATCGGTGGGAACATACGGGAGAGGCACTTTAAAGAGATTTGGGAGGAGGCCGAGGTATTTAGGAAATTGAGGGATTTGAACAATTTGAAGGGGAAATGCGGCAGGTGCGAATACCAGGTGGTGTGCGGTGGATGCCGGGCCAGGGCCTTCGCACTCACCGGTGACTACCTGGAAGAGGAACCGTTTTGTCCCTATGAACCCCTGCGAGATATTTCATAAATTTGATTGAGTTGAGCTATGGTGGAAAACCACAAGATGAAGAAGGAAGGGAAGACAAAAGATCAGTTCATAGGTGAACCTGCAGAACTGAGCCAACGGCTTACTGAATTAGAAACGTTGGAAGCCGAGCGCAGACGGGCGAAAAAGACGATTATGGGCAGTAGGATATGGCTGCCCGTAGCCTGCTCGTTCGTTCTGCTCTGCATTTTTGTGTGGCTAAATGAAATCTTGGATTTTCCTCACCTTCTACTGTCAGCACCACCCACTCCCATTAACTGGCATAAGGCGATTAGCGAAACGGTCCTGGTCGCTATCGTCGGTCTCTTCATGGTATCAAGGTTTATCCACAACATCACCAAGCGCAAGTGGGCTGAGGAGGAATTGAGGAAATACCACGACCACCTTGAGGATTTAGTGAAAGAACGCACTGCTGAATTAACGATGGCCAATGAACAACTTCAACGTGAAATCATAGAGCGCAAGCAGGCGGAGGAGGCCCTGCATGAGAGCGAGAAGAGGTACCGCACTCTTTTCGAGGGGTCCAGAGAAGCGATCTATATTACCAGCCAGGAGGGCAAGATCGTTGGCGCCAACCAATCATTTTTGGATCTCTTTAGTTATACCAGGGAAGAGTTGGAGGAACTGGACGTTTGGAAGACATACGTTCATCCCGATGAGCGGCTAAGATTTCAGCGGGTGATAGAGCAGGAGGGATCTGTTAGAGACTTTGAGGTAAAGTTATGTAAGAAGGATGGGACAGAGATGGACTGTCTGCTCACTGCGACTGTGAGGCGGGCGGATGATGGAAGCATCTTGGGGTACCAGGGTATTATCCGTGACATAACCGAGCGTAAGCGGGCGGAGGAAGAGATCGCCTACATGGCCACCCATGACCTTTTGACCGACCTGCCCAACCGGATGCTGTTTAATGACCGTCTCAATGTGGCGCTGGTCCAGGTCCAACGCCAAAAGAGAAAGCTGGCCGTGATGTTGCTCGACCTGGATTATTTCAAAGACATCAATGATACGCTAGGACACAGCGTGGGGGACAAGTTGTTACGAACTGTTGGTGATCGATTAACAAAGCTTCTGCGCAAGGGTGATACCGTTGCCCGCATGGGGGGTGATGAGTTTTTACTTTTATTAACAGAAATAGCCCGGGTGGAGGATGCGACCAGAATTGCCCGGAAGGTCCTAGAAGGCTTTCGAGAACCATTTGTGTTTGATGTCCACCAACTCCATATCACCACCAGCATAGGGGTTGTCATCTACCCATACGACGGTGAAGATGTTGCTACCCTTGAGAAAAATGCCGATATCGCCATGTACCACGCCAAGGAAAAGGGTCGGAACAACTATCAACGCTACACCGCGGTTCTAAACAACAAAGGCGTGGGGTGAATACCAGTAGTTGCCTGGGATTGCTGCCTGAAAAACTATTTGGTTAAAGAATTGCCCTTGTAGAATGTAGGTTTTTAAGGTATTAGTAGTCTTTGAAAATTTGTTTGGTTCCAACGATGGTAAGGCTGTCGTATAGCCTTGAATCTCTTGTCAGCAGGTTTACATGTTCTCTCAGAAAAGACTATTTTTGATCGACGGCAGCTCTTATATCTACCGCGCCTTTTACGCTATCAGGGTGTTATCCACTTCCAAAGGATTTCCCACCAACGCCATATTTGGCTTTACCTCTATGCTATTGAAGATTTTACAGGATCACAAGCCCGATGGGCTGGCGGTAGTCTTTGATGCAAAAGGCCCCACCTTCCGCAATAAGCTCTACCACGATTATAAGGCCAATAGACCCACTATGCCCGATGACCTCATTCCCCAGATCCCTTACATAAAAAAGATTGTGGAGGCCTTCCGAATACCTATCCTGGAAAAGGAGGGTTATGAAGCCGATGACCTGATCGGGACCATAGCGAAGAAGGCAGAGAAAGAGGGGTTTGAGGTGGTCATCGTCAGTGGAGACAAGGACCTCCTCCAACTGGTGAGCGAAAAGATTACCACTCTCGACACCATGAAGGATGCCTACAGGGGGCTTCAGGAGGTGAAGGAGCGGTTTGGGGTGGAGCCCGAGCGCCTACCAGATATCATGGGTCTGGCTGGTGATAGCATTGACAATATCCCTGGCGTACCGGAGATAGGTGAAAAAACAGCTGTGGATTTGATAAAGAGGTTTGGGAGCCTCGATTCATTATTGCAGAGATTAGAGAAGGTGGATGAGGGGGAGATTAAAAAGAGAATTAAGAAGAATCTGCAGAAGCATAGGGACCAGGCCCTCTTGAGCAAGGAGTTGGCCACCGTTGACACCCATGTCCCCATAGAGATTAGCTGGGAGGACTTCATACTTTCCCTACCAGATGAGGAGACTCTGAGGGCCATATTAAAGGAGCTTGAATTCCATAAGCTCCTCCAAAAACTCTTACCGCAAAAGAGCATCTCCTATGAGGATTATCACCTCATAACCGAGGAGGATGAGCTTGAAGGATTGCTGATCTGTTTAAAGAAGGTGGATACCTATTCCTTGGACCTGGAGACCACCTCCCGCGATCCCATTAATGCCGATATCGTTGGGTTCTCCTTTTCCCCTCTACCCCATGAGGCCTATTACGTCCCCGTTGGTCATGACTATCCGGGGGTATCCCCGCAACTCTCTTCCCCTCTAGTCTTGGAGAGATTAAGGCCCCTCCTTGAGGATGATCAAAAGGGGAAGTATGGTCAGAATGTAAAATATGACTATCTCGTCCTCAGGCGCCACGGGGTGAAGTTGGCAGGGATCAAATGTGACACCATGATTGCTTCTTACCTCCTCAATCCCACCAAGCGAAGTCATAGCCTGGAGAGCATAGCCCAGGAATATCTGGAACACCAGATGATTACCTATAAGGAGGTAACAGAGAAGGGCCAAGGGTTTCAAAAGGTAGATCTCCAGCAGGCCAAGGAATATTCCTGTGAGGATGCCGATGTCACTTTTCTTTTGGCCGAGGTGCTCCTGAAGAAATTGGATGAGGAGGGTCTCAATGAGCTCTTCTTTCAAATGGAGCTACCCTTGGTGGAGGTCCTGGCCGAGATGGAGCTCTGGGGTGTTAAGATTAATCCCGACATCCTTCTTGAGCTCTCCAAAGAGCTGGAGGCGCGGCTCTGGGGGCTGGAGAGGATGGTCTTCGATCTAGTGGGCGAGGAATTCAACATCAACTCCACCCAGCAGTTGGGAAAGATCCTCTTTGAAAAACTCCGTCTGCCGGTGATTAAGAAGACCAAAACAGGTTATTCCACCGATGTGGGGGTCCTCCAGGAATTGGCCAAGGAGCATGAACTACCCAGGGCGGTCTTGGAATATCGCAGTCTGGCAAAACTGAGATCGACCTATGCCGATGCCCTACCCAAACTGATAGATCCCTCCACAGAGAGGGTGCACACCTCATATAATCAAACGGTCACGGCCACCGGAAGGCTTTCCAGCAGCGACCCCAACCTACAAAATATCCCCATCCGCACAGAGGATGGTAGAAGGGTAAGGGAGGCCTTTGTACCTGAAGATGGGTGGTGGATGATTTCCGCCGACTATTCCCAGATCGAGCTGAGGATCCTCGCCCATCTGTCAGAAGATGCCACCCTCATCGAGGCCTTTCAACAGGGAGAGGATATCCACACAAGGACGGCCTCGGAGATATTTGGCCTTTCCCCTGCCGAGGTAACCCCTCAGATGCGTCGGGAGGCCAAGGTGATCAATTTTGGGATCGTCTACGGGATGAGCCCTTACGGCCTGACCAGAGAACTGGGGGTGGAGCCCAAGGTAGCTGCCGAATATATTGAAGAGTACTTCCGTAAGTATCAGGGGGTGAAGGCCTACATTGATGGGGCCCTTCAGGAGGCGAGGGAGAGAGGGTATGTAACTACTCTCTACCATCGGCGCAGATACCTACCCGAGATCAACAGCTCAAATCGCTCTGCCCGACAATTTGCGGAGAGGACGGCCGTCAATACCCCCATCCAGGGGACCGCTGCGGATCTGATTAAGATGGCCATGATCAGGATCTATAAACTCATAAAGGAAGAGGGCCTTAAGGCCAAGATGATCATCCAGGTTCATGATGAGTTGGTCTTGGAGGTCCCGGATGATGAGGTGGAGCAGGTGGAAAAAATGGTAAAAGAGGAAATGGAGGGGGTGATGGAGTTGATTGTTCCCCTCAAGGTATCTGTGGCGCGAGGGAGGAACTGGGGTGAGATACACTAAGCTCATTCTTGCGGTTGCCCCCTTGTCAATAGGGCCCTTTTGCGCTAGAGTTAGAGACAATGTACAGATGCCACACATATCTGCAGGTGGGAGATTGTGTCTATCATAGAAGATACTCCCAGTGGGGGCAAGGGGAAGTGGTGGAGAAATGGGACTCCAATCTCCCTGGGGGTTTATGTCTCATAAAGGTAGAATTCCGGGATGGAAGGCTAAGGATATTCGATGATGATTTCAAGAAGTTTTCTTGTTGTTATCATACCGGCCTGGTCAGGGTAGATGAGGGCGATTAGCTCAGTTGGATAGAGCGTTGGCCTCCGGAGCCAGAGGTCGTGGGTTCGAGTCCCACATCGCCCGCCAGATTAATCCGCTTCTTCTTGATAATCACATTTTTCCTCCTTACAGACAATTTTTGCGCCTCTTTTTGTTCTCCTTTCCACCAGAAAGGGGGCACCGCACTGGGGACATGGGCGAGGGATCGGTTTTTCCCAAAGGGCAAAACGACATTGAGGGTAATCGTTGCAACTGTAAAAGATCCTTCCCTTCTTTGTCCTCCTTTGAACTAACTCCCCCCCACAACCCTGTTGTGGACATTTTACCCCTGTGCCCAGGGATTTCGTACCTTTACAATCGGGATATTTTGAACAGGCCATGAATTTGCCGTACTTGCCCTCTTTAATCAACATCGAACTGCCACACAGCGGGCACCTTTCATCTACGCTCTGGGCCTCTTGGACCATGACCTTTCCCTCTCCATCCCTGCTGAGCATCTTGGCATTCTTACACTTCGGGTAGGCGGAACAAGAGAGAAATTTGCCGTACTTGCCCCACCTGATTTCCATCATGCTGCCACATTGATCGCAGATGATCTCCGTCGGTGTCTTTTCCCGCTTGACGTCCCTCATCTTCTTCTCTGCCTTCTTGAGGTTTTTCTCAAAGGATGAATAAAACTCCTCCAGGACCTTTACCCAGGGGACCTCCTCCTCCTCAATCTTGTCCAAGTTCTGCTCCATCTGTGCAGTGAAACCAATATCCATGATGGTAGGGAAGTTATCGGTGAGGAGATCGGCCACCAAAAGCCCCAGCTCAGTAGGATGAAATTTGCGCTCGATGAATTTTATATACCTCTTTTCCTGAACAGTGGAGAGGATGGTAGCATACGTAGATGGTCTCCCTATCCCCTTTTCCTCCAGCTCCTTTACCAAGGTGCTCTCGGTGAAGCGGGGAGGTGGTTGGGTGAAGTGCTGCTTGGGAAGGAGGGCAAGGAGTTCCAATTCCTCACCGGAATTTAGAGGTGGCAAAATGCCCTCTTCTTCCTCCCCTTCCTGGTCGTCTCTACCCTCTAGATACACGGCGGTGAATCCGGAGAATTTCATCACACTTCCCGTCGCTAAAAAAAGGTAGTCATGGGCCCTGATCTTGATGTTAGTCTGGTCGAAGAGGGCAGGGCGCATCTGACAGGCGAGGAATCTCTCCCAAATCAATTTGTATAAGGACCATTGGTCAGGTGTCAGATACCCCTTTACCTTTTCTGCGGGTAAGTCCAGGGAGGTCGGACGGATAGCCTCATGGGCCTCTTGGGCCCTAGCACGACTTTTGTAGAGATTAGGCTTGGCAGGTAGATAATCTTCACCGAACCTTCGTCTGATTAATTCTTTGGCCTCCCTGAGCGCTTCCTGGGACAGACGAAAGGAATCAGTCCGCATATAGGTGATGAGTCCCACTCTCCCCCACTTCCCAAGATCGATCCCCTCATAGAGCTGCTGGGCAATAAGCATGGTCTTTTTGGCCGAGAAGCGCAGTTTTCGTGAGGCCTCTTGCTGTAGAGTGCTGGTGATGAAAGGGGGAGGTGGATAACGCTTCTTCTCCTTTTTCGTTACATCCTCGACTACAAACCTCTTTCCCCGCAGACCATTTATGATCTCATTGGCCCCTTTTTCGTCGCCGATTTTAATCTTTCTCCCCTTAATCTGAGTCAGCCTGGCTTCAAAGGGAGGGGGTTTTTGGGGGTGTTGGAGTTGAGCCGTGATGCTCCAGTATTCTTGCGGGACGAAATCCTTGATCTCCCTCTCTCGATCGCAAATGAGCCTTAGGGTCACCGATTGGACACGACCGGCGCTCAACCCCCTTTTTACCTTTTGCCACAAGAGGGGGCTGATCTTATACCCAACTAATCTATCCAAAATCCTGCGGGCCTGCTGGGCCCGATAGAGGTTCTCCTGGAGCTCTCGGGGGTTTTTGATAGCGTCGATAACGGCCTGAGGAGTGATTTCATGGATGAGTACCCGATATATCCTCTTCCCCCCATCTCCTAATTCCTCGGCGATATGCCAGGCGATGGCTTCACCCTCCCGGTCGGGGTCAGGGGCAAGGTATATCTCCTTGATATCCCGGCTGGACCTTTTCAGTTCTTCGATGATCTTCTTCTTCCCTTTGATCACGACATATTGGGGCATGAACCGATTTTCTATATCTACTCCCAGCTTGTTTTCCGGGAGATCTTTGATGTGTCCTATTGAGGCCTTTACCACAAAGTCCTTCCCCAAAAATTTGCTGATGGTCCTCGCCTTGGCAGGTGACTCTACGATGACCAGAGACTTCCCCATGAATCCCTCCTCTCAGTTGCGCACAAACATCTTTCCCCCCAACTGATTGACCAGTCCCTTGAGCTCCAATTCCAACAAGATGGTAGACACTTGTTGGACCTCCATCTGGCTCAACCTGCTAATCTCATCGATGTGCAGAGGGGTATGGGAGAGGAGCTGCAGGATGTCATTTTCCTCATCGCTGAGGTCAGGGGTTTCCTCTTGCCATACCTTACCCTCGTATTGGGGCAAGATCTCTGGCAATATGTCCTGTGCCCCCTCCACCAGTTTTGCTCCTTGTTTGATCAACTTATTAGTCCCCCGGCTGGTGGATGCTCCTACGTTCCCAGGGACAGCAAAGACCTCTCGACCCTGTTCCAATGCGTGGGAGGCGGTGATAAGGGAACCACTATCCGCTGTGGCCTCCACAATCACAACCCCCAAGGAGAGGCCGCTGATGATTCTATTCCTCTTGGGGAAGTTTTTCCCCTCGGGTGGTGTGGAAATGGGAAACTCTGAAATGATCACTCCATGTTCGATGATGTCCCAAAATAGCCTCTTGTTCTCAGGGGGGTAGACGATATCCACCCCGCATCCAAGCACCGCAATGGTCCTACCCCCGGCCTCCAGGGCCCCGACGTGAGCAACTGTATCTATCCCCCTGGCCATCCCGCTTACCACCGTCACCCGCGTAGATGATAGCTCCTTACTGATCCTTTTGGTAACCGCCCGCCCGTATGGTGAGCCTTTACGGGAGCCCACGATGGCGACAGCCAGGGAATCCCCCTCACCAAATTCCCCCCGCACATATAAGAGGGGAGGAGGATCGTAGATCTGGAGGAGGTTTCGTGGATAGCCCTGATCTCGGAATGTGAGGATGGATACTCCCAACCCTTCCGCCTTCTTCTGCTCTTCTGCGGCGGTCTCCTCTACCGGAAAGTCCTTGATGGCCTGTATCGTCTTTTCCCCTATCCCATTTACGGCGGCCAATTCTCTTGATGAGGCAGCAAAGACCCTTTTGGGCTCCTGGAATTTATTTACCATATTTCGAAAGGCAATGGGTCCCACTCCGGGGACCATATTCAGGGCAAGCCAATAGCGTTTATCTTCCATCTCAAAATTGCGGGTAGTTGGCGTAAGTTTTTGGATATCTCTTTATAAAAAGCTGGCTTCCAAGGATAATTCCCTGGGGGTTAATAGTCAACGGGGTCAATCGGTAACGGCCTTGACCTCGTCCCCCACGTGGATGGGGCGTAGGCTTTTCGTAATTAGGGCGGTGGAAGTCCTCTTTTGCGTAGAGAGGACGACTAATCTTCCGATTGGTTCGTCGGGGAGCTTGACCTTTTTCTTGGAGATAGGATCTATCACCCAGGCTCCTTGGCGAAATACTTGGAAGAGGTGTCCTGGCCTGATTTCTTCGCCTTCCCCTTGGTCAATGTAGACCACATCACCTTCACTCAACTCAAGCCTTTTTCTTTTTGAGGCTACAATCCATCCATAAAGGGGCCTCTCAAATCTGTTTATAGCAAGTTCCTCCGGAGGAGGTAGATAGGGAAGGAGCTTATCACCCCTGAGGATCGGGTTAAAGGAGAGGGTTATCAAGCCCACTTTAGTCTCATCAGTCTCCCCTTCTGCTTTAATGACCTCAACTATCCCCAAGATCATGACCTTTGTCCCGATCACCTTCTTGGTGACGGGGTGTCTTATCGGGCCCTCTACCCTGAAGATGGTGAACTTGTCGCCCTTTTGTACTGACATCCCCTTCTGAAAGGTGAGATAGACATCATTACCCTCGCTCAACATCAGTTTGTCCTCTTTGGCATCCACGATACTGCCTATCCCCTCTATCTTCTCCTTTATGAAACCGGCAGAACAGACCTCCGGATAGGAGCGGAGCTTAATCTTGGCAGGGGGAGGCGGAAGGATAGGAGGAACCTCCTCCACCTTTGGGGTCGGGGGAAGGGCAGGCTCCAGCTCTTTTGCCTTAGGCGGTTTCTCCTCTTTTATCAATACCTTATAGGGGTAGAGGCGGATGCGGTCCCCTGGATAGATCAAGTGTGGGTTGGTTACATATTGGTTTTGCTGCCAGAGCCTCGGCCACAGAAAGGGATCCCCGTAGAATCTCTGAGATATATCCCATAGGGTATCCCCCTTTTTTACGATATAGTCTCTCTCTTCATCCAGGACCTTCTGGGGGGCGGGGGCCTCTTCTGCACGGCCAAGACCGAACAGAAGGATCATCGCGACCAAAAAGACCATCAAGCTCTTTTTCATCTGTTACCTCTCATCGCAGAAAACGATAACTAGGTAATCTTATTGATTAAAACAAGACGAAATCCTTCACTTTACCCCTTTGGGTTTACAACCGTATTGAATTTTTGTCAAGTCAAAAGTTCATCCCTGTCAATCATCCCTGCATCCCTCACATCCATAATTATTTCCTTGATGACTTCATGGCTCTTTTTTGATAATCTGAACTCCAT